>CAYWBJ010000226.1:0-48889 GCA_964456165.1 uncultured Gemmatimonadaceae bacterium
GTGTCTTGCGACGACGATGACTCGTGCAGTGGAGAAGATCGTGCGGCGCGACGATGCGGGCACCTGGAACATGGGTTACCCCCGCTCGGTGGCGCGAGTCGATGGAGCGCTCCTGACCGTGTACTACTTCACAACAACCGAACGGCGGGAGCAACACATCGTTGCGACCACGTGGTATCCCGACGCGGTCCGATGCCCGCGGGAAGAGAACGAAACCGGGGAGATACGACATGAGCATTTTGGATCACGACCGCGTTCTTGTCTTCAGCGCCCACGCCGCCGACTTCTGCTCCCGCGCCGGCGGCACCATCGCCCGTTTCGCCGACAAGGGCGCGACCGTGCACATTCACGACTTCTCCTACGGCGAGCGCTGCGAGGCGCCGGCGCTCTACGCGCTGGACAACCCGCCAGCGCTGGAGGAGATCAAGCAGATCCGCAAGCAGGAGATCGAAGCAGCGGCCGGTATCCTCGGGGCGACGATCGACTGCATGGACTTCGGTGACAGCCCGCTGATCATCGGGCCCGAGCGCAAGGTAAAGGTCATCGAAGCCATTCGGGCGTTCGAGCCGACCCTGGTCCTGTGCCACTGGATCAACGACATCCTTCACCCCGACCATGTTGAGGCGGCGCAGGCGGTCCTGTGGGCCAAGGTCTACTGCGGCGTGCCCGGCATCGAAACCGAGCATAAGCCGTGTGCGGCGCCCGAGTATATCTGCTACGAGGCGCAGCTGGCGACCGCGTCGGTGACCAAGTTCCTGCCGGATTACTACGTGAACATCGACTCGACGATCGACCGCAAGGTAGAGGCGTGTAAGGCGCTGGCGGCGCAGCCGGCGCTGCCGGAGCAGTACACGATCCTGGCGAAGTACAGGGGACTGGAGGCGCAGATCACGGCGGGAATGCTGGACTGTACCCACGCGGAGGGGTTCTGCCGGGTGGGGACGGAGGCCCTGTAGCCAGCTCTATATCCGCAGCCGCACCCAGCGGGTGTGCGTGACCCCTTCCGACGTGCACCAGAAGTAGGTCATCAAGTCGCCGTCGGGCAGCATGACGCCGCCCGGCCTGCCGAAGGCGATCTTCATGTGCTCGGCGAGGAAGTTGTCGCTCTCCGGTTCGCCAAGGGTCGCCTCGGTCCCGGCAGCGAAGACCACCAGCTCGTTTTCCACATCGAACGTGCCGAGATCTTCGGTGACGGCGACGTGAATACCCTGGGGCTCGTGCCGGTAGTTGTAGATGGCGGCGACGCGACCGTCGGGCAGCGGAATGGGCGTGCAGACCTGGCCCCGGAGGTTGGTCGGCCGGGGCTCGGACCAGGTGCGGCCGGCGTCCTCCGAGATGGTCCAGTGGTTGTTGATGTCGTTCGGCGTGCCGTAGAGATGGGTCCAGATCAGCGTGTAGATCCGGCCGTCGGGCAGCGCCGAGCACATCTGGTCCCACCAGAGCTTCTCTCCCGATACGTCGTCGGCGACGACGGTGAACTCGCCCCAGGTTTTTCCCTGGTCGGGTGAGAACACCGCAGCCGCCTTCTGATCGGGCGGACCTTCATAGCCCTCCGGCTTCCAGGTCTCGAGCGGATACATCCAGCGGTCCGGTGCCAACTGCAGCAGCCTGCCGGCGCCGTTCCAGGTATATCGTTCAGGCGGCAGGTCGACCGGTACTACCTGCGGTGCCGACCAGGTTCGGCCCTGGTCCGCTGACCAGAGCAGGATCATCTCGGGCCGGGCGAGGGATTCGGAATTGACGTCGAACAGGTCTTTGCTCTTCTCGAAGCGGGTGGCCGTCATCACCAGGCGGCCGTCGGGCACGGTGAAGATCTTAGGACCGCGATAGGTCCAGCTGAACAGCTCGTGGCTGTCGACGTGGATGCTCCCCTGGTTGGACCAGGTCGCCCCGCCCGCGTCGGAGCGCAGGACTTCGATCTGATTATCCGGCGATCCCAGCTCGGCGCCTACATGCTGACAGGCGATCAGAGACCCGTCGGGCAGGGGCGTGATCACGGCCATGTAGGCGCCGCGGCCCGCTTCCCTGGATATGATGCCGCTGTCGACGATCTCCATCAGTCACGCTCCGGTTCGGGTGTCTCGGTCAGTCCACCGTGATCAGGCTCTCGGATATCGCAAACACGCAGGAACTGCGGTCGCCGCCGATGGTGGGGTGCCAGATGTCGCGCAGGTAGGGTTCGCCGGCCACCGAGTGGCCATCGAACTCGATCGAGGAGGCATCGGTAAAATGCAGCAGCGAGCAGACGAAGTTGCATTCGTCGTCCGGCCACGGACCGGCGGCGATGACGACGGGCTGAATCTGCTCCCACTTCGCGGTGATGGTGTGATCGCCGGTAGAGATGGTCCAGGACGGATCCCGGTTGACGTTCCCACCCTGGGTGAAGGTGGCGTCGACCACCGGGAGTTCCTCGTCGTAGGGGGGATGGCTGACGTTGCGGATGACCTGCGTGCGGGTGAAGTCGACGAGGTCGCGGTTATCCGTGCAGAAGCCCTTGAAGCCGGGGTCCCCCTTGATGACCACGTAGGCGGCGTGGCCGTGACCGGCTTCGGTGAGGCGGAAGTTGTAGAGGCTGACCATGCCGGTGTCGGCGGTTTGGCCTGTTTCGCGGAGGTAGCTGATCCAGTGTTCTCCGGACCATTTAACTTTGCCGGGGTGTACCAAGTCTTTGATCATTTTTTGTCGTGCGGTCCTCTAGTTAAGAGGGATATCCGGCAAAGCCTCCTGTCGGACCCGACCGTTGGGGTAGACCGAAAAGCCCCTGATTCAGGCCGGCTGGGTTGGAGGGAGTCTGGTGGCTCCTCATTACTCCGGGCCCCAGTCCTTTACCGTCTCCCAGGTGGCCTCAGCGAGTTCTTCCGGGGTCTCGCCCTTTCTGGAGTGGATTACCTCGTAGGTCCAGTGGCCTTTGTAGTCGACTTCGGTCAGGGCGGCTCTGATTGCGGGCCAGTCGAGGCCGCCGGCGGTCGGCATCCAGTGGTTGTCGCTGGGGTTTTCGTAGTCTACGTCCTGGAGGTGGGTGCCGCCGAGTCTTTTGCCGGCGGTGCGGATTTCTGCGGTGGGGTCGATGCCGGCGGTCCAGGCGTGGCCGGTGTCTACTATCAGACCCAGGGCTTCGGACGGGTATTCGTCTACCAGGGGACGCAGCTCTGTCATGTTGAGGAAGGGGTAGTCGCAGTCGTACTGAGTGGCGTAGGGCAGGTTCTCCAGGAGCATGCGGGCGCCTTCGCGCCGGGCGACGGAGACGAGCTCGTCGAGGGAGCGGCGGGTGTTGTCCTGCATGATCTGGCGGAGCTCGGGTCGGGTCGGGTCGTCGACGAAGATGGGGTTGGGGACGGTGTGGATTATGAGGCCGCGGGCGCCGAGGGCGCCGGCGACGCGAAGGTACTGGGAAATGACGCCGACTTTCTCCCTGCGCCAGTCTTCCTCCGGGGCGCCGGGAGTGTTCTCGCGCATGGGGGCGTGGATGGTGCAGCCGGTAAAGCCGCGCTCGGCCAGTCCGCGCTTCAGGGTCTCGAGGTCGGCGCCTTCGAGGGGTTCGTCGAGATGGGGGGAGGCGCTGCTGATCTCGATGTTGGTGAAGCCGGCTGCGGCTATGGCATCGAGTGCGGGGTGCAGGTCGCGGTCGTTGAACGGGGTGCTGCTCAAGCTGATGTCTGTCATCACGGTCCTCAGGGATCGATGAACTGGTCGACGAAGCGGGTGTATTCCTGGGGCTTGGGTTTGTCGGTGTCTTCCGGCTTGACGTAGGTGATCGTGGTGCGGCCCTTGAAGGCGCGGGGCACAACCATGGCGCGGACGAAGCTGGTCAGTTTGGTGCCGGAGGCCTGGGCGTAGATCGGGTCCGGACCGCGCTCGTACCAGGTCTCGCCGGGCCTGACTATCGATTCCTCGCCGTCGTCGACGCGGACCATGAGTTCGCCGCGCAGCAGGCAGCGCAGGCCGGGGCCGGAGTGGATGTGGGTGTAGGCGATGCCGTCGAGGGGGAAGTCGACCCGGTCGCACCGCATCATGTGCTCCTCGCTCTCATCGATATTCAGCGGGTGGGAGGCTTTGCAGACGGAGTGCACGACGTCGCCGCCGGCCTCCCATGTGTCACCGGGGTCGCGCACCATCTCCCAGCGCCAGAGGGTGGCGCCGTCGCCGCCGGCAGTGGCGGTGGCGGCGACGGCGGCGAAGACGGCCGAGTTTTGCTCGCGGAATTCCTCGCCGCCGCCGTCTAGACCCAGAGTAGCGCTACCGGCCGCGATGTAGGTGACGCGAAAGCCTTCCAGAGCCGGAATCGCGGCAATCGTTCCGGCGGCAAGCTCGTCCTCGACCAACCGTAGTTCGTAGCTGTCCATTTCCTATCTCCGAATGATTTCCTTCGAGTAACCTGTGTCCGCGTCCTGTGCAGGAGGTGATCGAGCAGCTGGTCTGTCACCAGTGCCGATCTTCTTCGGGCACGTGCGATTTGTCCTGGGGATAATACCCGATGACCTCGCGACCGTGGTCGAGGTCGTAGAGCGGCCAATCGCTGTCGGAGACCGCGAATACCGCCTCGTACTTCAAACCGGGATGGATGATCGCCTGCTCGAATACGCGGACGCAGTCCCCATGGCTGAGATGGTGTGGATGGGCCGGCTGGTCGCGGTCGCGGTCAAAGTTGCCGATGCGCACCGCGACGACCTCCATGTCGTGCCTCGCCGAGTACATGTAGCCGATGCTCTCGCCGAAGACCTTCGAGATCGTGTAGAAATCGCCCGGGGTCGTTATCATGTCGGCCGTGCGCCGGCTGGTTCCGTAGTGCGCGCGGGCGAGGACGCCGGCGCGGCTGGCGTAGGCGATGCGCCGGACGTCGTTGGTGCGGGCAGCCTCGAAAACGTTGTACGTGGCGGCTATGTTGTCGCAGCCATCCTGCCATTCGCCACCGGCCACGTTGGCCAGGTGAATGATGGCATCCATGCCGTCGGTGGCCCGCATCATCAGGTCCATGTCGCCGATGCTGCCTTCCAGGCAGTCTTCGAGCAGCTCGCTTCGCTCGAGATCCAGGCCGCGGATTTCGTGACGGTCGCCGAAGCCTCTGATCAGGTTGCTGCCGATGGCGCCGGCGGCGCCGGTGATCAATACCTTCATCACTTCGCTCCCGGATCCGGCTGCAGGGGTGGCTTCTCCCGTGCTGCCGAGTAGTCGCGTTCGGCGACGCGCGGGTGGCCCATCGGACCGTAGGCGTCGAACTCCTCGCACTGTGCCGCGCCCGGAACGAAAGCCACCTCAATGCCGCTGCTGCTCACGGTGCAGCGGTGAAATCCCTGTCTGACCTCCGCGTCGGGCCAGCGCTCCTTGAGCTGCGGCGTGTTGCCGGCGGCGGAGGTGCGGTAGATGCGCAGGCCGTCGACTACCTGCACCGGCCGGCCGGTGTGGACGTGGCCGCAGAACAGGATCTCGACGCCGGCTGCCTGAAACAGAGAGAGCAGGCGCTGCCGATGGGGCGGGTCGATGGTGAAGTACCAGTTGTGGTATTCGTCTTCATTCGAGACCTCCCACGCGGGCTCGTCCGGAGAGTCGAGGAAGGGCCAGTAATGCATTACGGCGACGTGCTGGCGCGCTCCCGGCAGCTCGGGAAGGCGCTCGAGCATCGACCACATCCGCTCTTCGTGCGGCAGACCGCTACCGGCGACGGCAGCGTACAGACCGGTAAAGCGCACGCCGCGGTGCAGGAAGGTCCAGAGGACGGGGCCGAAGTAGGAAGAGAACAGGTCGAGGCGCCTGGCGTTCACGCCGATGTCGGGGTCGTTGCCGTCGTGCGTGGCGCCAGCGGCCCGCTTGTTGCCCACGTCCATGTTGCCCGGAATGACGAAGGACGGGAAGGGCAGGGAATCGAGATCCGCGCGGGCCTGCCGGTACTCGAACTGGTGGGTGTCGCCGTCGCGCGTCAGGTCGCCACCGTGCAGCAGCAGGTCCGCACCGGTTGCCGCCATCTGCTCCTTGATCGCCGCCCAGCGCTTGTTGACGGCGGGACGGAAGCGGTAGGAGCGGGGCGTGCCCATGTGGCTGTCGTTGGTGTGAAGGAAGAGCCAGCGCTCATCGGCCGGTTCCGTGTCGGCCGTCATCGCCATTCCTCCGCCGGATCAGCAGGTCGGCTCATTCCAGGAAGTCCCTCACGACCCGGACGAACTCGCCCGGATTCTCCAGGTGGGCCAGGTGTCCCGCCTCGATCTCGACCATGGCGCAGTCGGGGATGGCGTCGCGGGTGCGGGTGGCTATGTCATCCGACAACACGTCGCTCAAGGTGCCGTGTATCAGCAGTGTCGGGCACTGGATCCGCGGGAGAATGTCCCAGGCGTTCCAGGGTGGGCGATCGTCCGGTGCCTTTACGGCGGGCCGCTGCAGCGCCAGGGCCATCGTGGAAGCCCACTGTCCGTTGGGGAGCTGGTGGAACCCGGACTCCAGAACGATCCGCATGGCCTCGTTGCCGAGCCGCTCGAAGCGGTCGAAGCGGCGCAGCCAGGTTTCTATGTCCGCCGGCGAGTCGAAGACTTCGGGGCGCTCGGTGACCGGGTTGCCGATGCTCGGGGCAGGCGCCTCGCCACCAATGTCGACGAGGATGAGCCGCTCCACCTGCTCCGGATAGGTCGCGGCATAGGGCATGCCGATGACGCCGCCGAGGGACTGGCCGACGTAGACGAGCTTCTCCATGTCCAGCGCGGCGGTGAACTCGCGGAAGTCCTGGACGTAGTCGGAGTGCTCGTAGCTGCCGTCTGGAGCGTAGTCGCTCTTGCCCCGTCCCCTTGCCGTCACCGCGACCACGTGGTAGTCGTCGCGGAAAGCGGGGGCGACCAGGTCCCAGAAGGTAGCGTTGGCTACTGCGCCGTGGGTCAGCAGCAGGTGGGGCCGGTCTGCGCCGCCCCAATCGTTGTAATGCAGGTGCAGGCCGTTGGCGCGGATGCGGTTTTCGGTGTATTGCTCGGCGGCGTTCACTCGGAGTGTCCGGCGTCCTGGGCTCGCGGGCGGCTGCCCGATGCGGAGAATCTACGAAGAGCGATCAGCTACTCCAACGACACGCGGGCCCAACGGGCGCGCTTGGCCTGGTCGTCGCCGGCGTAATAAACGACGAACACCTCGCCGGTCGGCAGCAGCGCGGCTCGGGGATGGCCGAAGCGCCAGGCTTCCATGTCGCTCCACAGGTCCTTCTGCGACCGGGAGAGGCCGGCTCCGGACTCGGTCCCGGCGCTGCTGTCGTAGACCATCAGGTCGCGACTGCGATCCCAGGTCCGCCCGAAGTCGTCGCTGAGCGAAAGTCTGATACCGGGTGGATCGCGCCGGTGGGTATAGGCGGCGAGAAGTCGGGCGCCGCCCAGGGCCAGGGGCTGGCAGTGCTGTCCGGGGAGTCCGGTGCCCTGCGGCTCACTCCAGTCGCGACCGTCGGCCGAACCCCAGGCGATGTGAACGTCGATATCCTGCCCCCGGGCGAAGTCGTGCGTCCAGAACATGGCGATCAGCTGCCCGGTGTCCGGGTGGATCGCGAGACGCTGATCCCAGTAGGCGAGCCGGTTCTCGGGATGGCTGGCGACGGTGGCGAACTCGGGCCACGTGGTGCCGCCGTCGCGGGAATAACGCAGGCGGGCGGCCGGCCAGGCCGGCTCGGGATCGTCAAACTCCTTCCAGTGCTCGTAGGGTTGAGCGAGAAGGCCGCCGGGGAGCTGCATGATGGCGTGGGTGCAGGTCGAGGCGGCAAGATGCGGGCTGGCGTCCATCACGCGGGAGGCGCTCCAGGTGCGCCCCCCGTCGGTGGAGGTGGAGTGGATTATCCGCATCGGCAGCAGCCCCTGGGTCCGCGGGTTGATGAAGGGCAGCTCGGGGTTGGAGCGGTCGACCAGCAGGGAGGTGGCGGTGAGCTCGCCCGGTTTCAGCTCGGTGCAGGCGAGGCTCTTGTTCTCGCCCGGCCCGCCATCCCAGTGCCACTGCCCGAGCCCATCGTGACGCATCTCCCACCTGTCTCCGGCATCGGTGCTGGCGAACAGGCAGGGATGGCCGTCCAGGGAGTCGCGGGTGCTGCCCCAGCGGCCGGCGACGTACAGCGTGCCGTCGGTGGACAGGTAAACGGTGGTGAAGGCGCAGGACTGCTGATGCTGAGGGGCGGTGCGGCCGTCGTAGACGTAACCGGAGGCGGTAATTTTCATTAGTTCGCAGCTGCGAATTGGAGAGGGGGATAGATAATCGTCCAGTTTCCGACTCGGCACCAGAATAGGCGGGAACAAGGGAGGGGCGATGGCACGGGGACGGCTCCATCTCCTGCTGATCGGCGGCAGCGGCTTCGTCAGCGGTATGCTGACACGAGTGGCGGTGGCAGAGGGCCACCGGGTGTGGGCGGTCACGGGCGGACAGCGGCCCATGACCGCGGAGGGCAATCTACCGACAGGTTGCAATCCGGTCAGCTCGGCGCCAAGCGACTTCCCCACGTCCCCGATCTGTTGCATTCACCTCCCGCATGCTGGAAATTCACGGCGAACGGTCATCGAACGGGATGGGCCATGGGCTGTCGCGGGCAGGGCGAGCCTGCGCCAAAGTGCTGCTTCAGTCTATCCGACGAGGAATACGAGGGATACTCATGAAAGTAACCGACGTCGAACGCATCACAGTCAACGTGCCGTACACCCCGCGGCAGCAGATCATCACCCGCCAGTCGGTATACAACTGGACCATCCTCGAGCTCTGCAAGGTCACCACCGACACGGGTCACATCGGCTGGGGCGAGACGGTCATCCACTACACCTACGGCCGTGTCAGCGATGAATCCGTCAGCCGCGTCATCGGCCGCTCACCGGGGGACCTGATGAACGAAGACGGTCTCGGTGCCGGCCTGCAGATGGCGTTGTTCGACGTGGTCGGGAAGATCCTCGAGGTGCCGGCGCACAAGCTGCTCGGCACCAAAGTGCGGGACTGGACGCCGATCTCCTGGTGGTGCAGCCACAGCTCGGCTGCGAACTGGGCGGCGGAGGCGGAGGAGGCGTACGAGAAGGGATACACCAACCTCAAGAATAAGCCGCGGCCGTGGGAGGACATCGTGGCGCAGGTGGAGGCCATCTGCAAGGCGGTGCCGCCCCATTTCCATCTCGACCTCGACCCCAACGGCTCCTGGGAGAACGCCGGCAACGCCATCCCGATCATCAAGAAGCTCGAAGCCTACGACAACGTGGCCATCTTCGAGACGCCGATCCCGCAGTCGGACATCCTGGGCAATCGGCAGATCCGCCGGGCGATAGACCGGCCGGTGGCCATGCACTTCGGCTCGCCCCCGTTCGCCACCTGTGTGCGGGAGGAGGTGTGCGATGGGTTCGTGATCGGAGGCGGTGCCTCCACCGTGAGGCACCAGGGGGAGTGTGCGGCCGGGGCGGAGATGCCGTTCTGGCTGCAGATCGTCGGCAACGGGCTGACGACGACCTGGGACGCCCATCTGGGGGCGGTTCTCACCCACGCGCGCTGGCCGACGATCAGCTGCATCAACATGTACAGCCACCACCTGCTGACCGAGCCGGTGCAAGTGATCAACGGCCACCAGCGGGTGCCGGACGGTCCAGGGCTGGGGGTCGAGGTGGACGAAGAGGCGGTGGAGCGATTCCGGGTGCCGCAGGAGGTGCTGGACGAGCATGCGGCCCGAGGTGAGCTGTTCATCCATCCGCAGCCGCGTCTGATCAACGCCACTATCTACCCGGACAAAACCTGCATCTACAGCTACAGCCTGTCAGCGCCGGGAACCTACGTCGAAGGGGTCCACACCAAGATCATCGACGACGACGGCTCGGAGGAATGGAACGAGCTGTTCGAGCGGGTGCAGCGGGAAGGGCAGGTGGTCAGCCGCGTGGAGGGTAGGAGCTGGTTGTGGTAGCGCAGCGGTCGGCCGCCGGCCGCTCGCGGGTCGGCGGCCTCAGCGCCAGACCAGCGAATACAGATCGGCGTCGCTCAGGGCGAAACGCAGGCGCACCGGCTTGCCGCTGAGGGCGCCCGCGTCGCTGCCGCTCTCCCACCGCACTACGTGGTCGACGTCGTCGCCGTAGATTTCCTCGCATTCGGCCATCGCGAATCCCTCCACGGCCTGTCCTGACTCCTCCTGAATCTCGACGCGGAGACTACCGGCCGCGGAGGTGGCGTAGTTCAGTGACAGTTCGGTGCCGGCGAAGGTGAATGGCCGGGTAATCAGCTCGCCACCCCGCAGCGGCGCGTTGGCGGAGACGACGCCGTCGAGGCGTAGGGTGTAGCGCCGCAGCTGGCAGCTGTCACCGCGGTAGTATCCCTCCATCGAGTAGACCGAAATCTCCGGCGGCGTGCCGGGGACGTCCGCTTCGGTCTCGATCAATCCCCAGGCGATTTGGTTGTTGCGGTTGATCCAGCGCTCCTGCTGCGGTCCCGGCCTGATGAAGGCCTCGCCCCAGCGTCGGAAGTGCAGGCCGTCGCGGCTGCTCATGAACACCGAGTCGGAGAGCCCGGCGTCGCCGCCGTCGGATTCGGCGCGCTTGGGCATGTAGCGCTTGGGAAAGCCTAGGTAGATGTGGGGGGCGCGGTAATAGGGCGTGATTTGGTTGATATAGAGGTGCTCGTGCGGCGCGGCGCCGTAGTTGAGCCAGACCGGCTCGGTCCAGGCGAGGAAGTCGGCGGAGGTGGCGGTGCGGATGCCGCGGATCTTCTCGCCGTCGACAACGTAGAAGTCACGGTGGTAGTCGACGTAGAGGCCGCGCTCGGCATCCCAGAAGGCCAGGTTCTGCGAGTCGAAGGCGCCGTCGGTGACTACCGGCTCCTGGCGCAGGAAGGACCAGTGGATGCCGTCGCTGGATTTGAAGGCGTAGAGGGCCTCCATCCCCTTGCTTCCCATCGCCTTGTAGCGGGCAGCCGGGTCGCACCGGGGGTTGTCGTCCCTGAAGGGGGCGAAGTTGTGCGAGCCGGTCTCGTCGTCCCAGACGACGTTGTTGGCCTTCGAGCCGTCGAAATCGACGATGCCGAGCTCGGGCTTGGAGAAGGTCTTGCCGTCGCCGCTCTCGGCGTAACAGACGACCTGGTGGCGCAACTTCTCATTGTCGGAGCTGTGGGAGCCGCGATGGTACATGCGGACGCGATCGCCATCGCGGAAGACGGTGTGGTAGAAGCAGGTGTTGCCCTCCCACGGCCGGTCGTGCACGATGGCGACGTCGCGCGGCGTCGGCCGGTGCAGGCGCAGCTCGACGCCGTCGGTGTTCTCGATGAGGTGGTCATCGAGGAAAAGCTCGCGGCGTGAGCCGATGTCGATGGTCATGGATTTCCCTTCAAGCTCGGCGAAAGTTAGGATCCGGTCCGTGTCAGCTGCGCCGGCGCAGCTGACCCAGCCGGCGGGCGATCTTCTCGAGCTCGTGCTCGATCAGGGTAATTTCGTCACCGACGGTTGTCTCGCCGCTATGCTCCATGTGCTGGCGCCGCTCTTCCGCCTCCCGCTCGGCCTGGGCCTCGTCCATGGAGTTAATGATCACGCCGATGAAGAGGTTTAACATGATCATCGTGCCGAGCAGCACGAACGAGACGAAGTAGGCCGCGCTGACGATCGGCAGGGCGCGCGACGCCTCGCGCAGGTGGGCCTGGGCGAAGTCAGCGTAGCCCGGATAGGCGTCGCTACCGTACATTTGGATGTACATCACGTCGGTCCAGTCCTCGAGGGTGACGACGCGGAACAGGGTCAGCAGCGCAGTCGAGAGATTGTTGAAGTGGACCGGGTCGTTGCCGCGGAAGATGAAGACGCCGAGGACGCCGTATATGTAGAAAAGGACAGCCAGCAGTATGCCGACGTAGGCCAGCGACGGGATTGACTTGAGCAACGAGCCCACCAGCAGCTGAAGCTTGGGGATCGCGGTGACCAGCCTCAGGGCGCGCAGCACCCGGGCGAGCCGCAGGACCGCGGCGTATGGTCCGGCCGCGGGAATGAAGCAGACGACGACGATGGTGAAGTCGAAGACGTTCCAGCCATCGCCGAAGTAGCGATACCAGCGCCAGCCGTGCCGCAGGATCTTGAGCACCGCCTCAACCACGAAGATCCACAGGACGATGGCGTCGAGGGTGTGCAGCAGGCCGCCGTGGCTCTCGACCAGGGAGCGCGAGGTCTCGCGGCCGACGAGCGCGGCTGCCAGGACGATGACGGCGAGGATGCCGTACTGGAAGAGGTTCGAGTCGACTATGCGACCGAGGCGTTCGGGCATCTGCGGAGGGCGGGTTAAGGGTTGCCGGAGGGCAGTAATCTACGGGATGGATCGGGTCTCTACCAGACCAGATAAAGCGCGGTGGCAAATCCCCGGAATCAGGATCGTTGACCCGTGGGTCCGGTTGTGATCAACCAATGGGTGCGTCTTTACCAGGCGGCCTCAATGCGCTTTCTTCCGCCACGTCAGTGATCGTTTTCTGCCACAGCATCTCGGCACGCGCAGCTCCACGCGGGGATGGGAAGGCGGCCTGCCTGCTCGGATCCAACCTCAATCTACCGGGAGGACTACAATGCCCGACCGCCAATCGAAGGTGCCGCAGTATTCCTTCCCCGAGACGCTTGAGGCGCAGGAGGAGGCGCTGGCGTCGAATCCGCTGATGTTGCGGCTGATCGAGTCGCGGAAGAGCTACGCGGGCGATCCGCATCGGCCGCTCTACCACTACGTCAATCCGGAGTCGAGGCTGAACGATCCTAACGGCCTCTGCCGCTGGCAGGATCGCTGGCACCTGTTCTACCAGGCCTACCCGCCAGAGGATTCCCGGCAGCACTGGGGTCACGCCGTGAGCGACGACCTGATCCACTGGCGGGACCTGCCCTACTGCATCTACCCGGACCCGGAAGAGTGCTGCTACTCAGGTGCTACTATGGTGGAAGAGGATCGAGTGATCGCCATGTACCACGGCACCGAAGTGGGCAACATGGTGGCCATCTCGAGCGATCCCCTGCTGCTGAACTGGGAAAAGGTGGCGGGGAAGGCGGTCGTCCCGCTCAAGGAGGACAGCCGCGACTACGCCGGTGCCGTGCCCGCAGGACTCGACACCCCTTGCGTCTTCGATCCCTGCATCTGGAAGAAGGGCGACGCTTACTATTCACTGGCCGGTGGCGTGCTGCCGCACGGGCCGGCGAAGAAGCCGATCCGCGCCAACTTTCTCTACCGGTCCGAGGACCTGAAGCACTGGGAGTACCTGCACGAGTTCGTCGAGGAAGACCGCTATACGCTGGTCGCTGACGACGGCGCCTGTCCCTACTTCTGGCCGATCGGCGATCGCCACATGCTGCTGTTCTTCAGCCATATGAGCGGCGGGCAGTACCTGCTCGGCGACTACGATACGGAACGGGACAAGTTCGTGGTCACTCACGGGGCTAAGTTCAACTTCGGGCCGTGGGGGCCGTCGGGGGTGCACGCCCCCTCGGCGACTACAGCCGGCGAAGAGATCGTCGTCATCTTCAACATGAACCCGGGCAAGCCGACGAAGGGCTGGGACCAGATCATGAGCCTGCCGCGGCGGCTGACGCTGATCGGGGAGGACGAGATCGGACAGGAGCCGGTAGCCGCCGTGGAGTCGCTGCGGGGAGACCACGCGGGTGTCTTGAAGACTACCCTGCCGGCCAACGAGGAACTGGTGCTCGAGCCGGTCAGCGGCAAGGCGATGGAGATTGTCGCCGAGATTGATGCGAAGGATGCGCCGATGGTGGAGCTGAACGTCCTGCGCTCGCCCGGCAGGGAGGAGTTCACGCGGATCGCGTTCTACCGCGACCGGGGCTATCTTGACCGACTCCAGCTCACGAATGAGCCGGCTGACACCATTACGCTGGACACCTCGTACTCGTCGACGGCGTCCGATGCGCGGTCGCGGGCACCGGAGACGGCGCAGATCAAGCTCGCCGACGACGAGCCTCTGAAGCTACGGGTCTTCGTCGATCGGAGCATCGTGGAGGTGTTCGCGAACGGCCGCCAATGCCTGGCGGCACGCGTCTTCCCCGACCGGGAGGACAGCGCCGGCGTCTCTCTGCGGTCCCAGGGCGCCAACAGTGAGCTGCTTGGCCTCGACGCGTGGCAGATGGCGTCGATCTACTGAACCGTTCGGCCGGAGCGGCCGAATTCCGTACGAGAGGAATCTTTGACGCGACCGGAATTCCAACCACCCGACGTTGTCGACGGGCTGCCGAACGTGCTGCTGCTCGGCGACTCGATCTCGATTGGCTATCACCTGCCGGCCCGGCGATTGCTCGAGGGCGTGGTGAATGTCTACCGACCACTTGCCAACTGTGCCGCGACCAGGGACGGGCTCGAGCAGCTCGACAAATGGCTCGGCGATCCCGCCTGGGGCCTCATCCATTTCAACTTTGGTCTGCACGACATCAAACTCGTCGGCGGTGAGGGTGACGTCGTCGAGCCGGCGGGGTGCCACCAGGTGTCCATCGAGGAGTACGAGCGCAACCTGGACGCGATCGTCAAACGCCTGAAGAGGGCGGCCGGAAAGCTGATCTGGGCCTCGACCACGCCGGTGCCGGCGGGCGCCGGTGGTAGGCGCAAGGGGGACGAGGTCCAATTCAACGGGGTGGCGGCGCAGGTGATGAAGAGGCACGACGTGCCGACTAACAATCTGTACGCCTTTGCTTTTGCCCGACTCGAAGAGATCCAGATGCCGGCGAACGTGCACTTCACCGATGCGGGGTCCGAGACCCTCGCTGGCGCGGTGGGCGGGGCCATCCGGCAGGCTCTGTCCGCTGAGTAGGCTGAGGAAAGTGCGGTGACCTCGACGAGAAGCCCGGCCCCGGACTACGGGATCATCTTCAACAACGACGGCGGCTACCTGAAGGCGGCCGAGTTCCCGCTGTCCGTACCGGACTTGGTGGACCGCGTGTATCGTCCACTCGAGGGGACCCAGGTGGGCGCGCTCTCCTGGTGCGTCGGAGCGGAGGAAGCGCAGTGGCTGTCGAAGAGCCTGGCGATGGTGGGTGATGCCGAGGGTCGGCGCTACCACTCGGTTAGTAACATGCGCCGCGCCGAGAGCCTGCGGGCGATGCTCGATCGGGGCGACGATCTCTACGGCGACATGGTGCGGCGCGGACATGAGCTGGGCCTGCACGTCTACGCTGCCATCCGGATGAACGACAACCATTTCTGGTCGGATGCGGGCAGACGTGCCGCGCCGCTGTCCCCGGAGGGAATGGCGGACACGGTGCGGCCGCATTTGACGCAGTTCCGCAAGGACCACCCGGAGTGGGTGCTGGGCGACGGGGCGCCACGCTGGGCGGCAACCTCCTGGAACATGGCGATTCCCGAAGTGCGCGAGTACGCGCTGCAGCGGATCATTGAAGCCTGCGCCCTGGCCGACTGGGACGGTGTGGAGATCGACTGGCAGCGCCACGCTTTCCACCTGCCCGAGTACGACGCCTACCGGCTGCGCTACACTTTGACCGATCTGATGCGGGGAGTGCGCCGGATGACCGACGAGATCGCGGCGCGGCGCGGCCGGCCGTTCTACGTGCTGGCGCGGGTTGGCGCCACCCGGGAGACTAACCGTCGCATCGGTTACGACGTGGCGACCTGGATCGAGGAAGAGCTGTGCGACATGGTGGCGACAAACGCCAACTCCGGTACCGATCCCGGCGTCGACGTGGAGGCCTACCTGGAGATGATGGCCGGCACTCCCGCGAAACTCTACCCCGGCTTCGACAGCCACGGCGAATGGGGGACGGGACACCTGCTGGTTCCCGCATCCTGGCGCGCGGCCTGGTTCCGCGGGCTGGCGCAGGGCTACTACGAGCGCGGCGCAGCCGGCGTGCACGCGTTCAACTGGCACAACCATGTCCACGTGGTGCGGTCGCTGCTGGAGACCGTGGGGGCGCCGGATACCTTGAGGGGCACTGATAAGGTATTCGCCGCGGTGAAGCGGCACGTGCGGGCACGCAGCGAGCTGCGCTACGGTGCCGAGCGGGACGACCGTCTGCAGGGCGAGGTCCCGGTGGAGCTGCACCGCACGCTGACCGGTGGCGGGACGCTGTTCCACGTCGACGTGTGGGAGGATGCAGGCGAAGCGGTTGCCGTGGAGCTGCAGATCGAGCTCGACCACCTGGCGCCGCTGGACAGGATCGCGGTCGAGCTGGACGGCAGCCGGCTGGGGGAGGCGGTGCGGCGTGACCCGGCAGCGGAGGATGACTCGAATCCGTCAGACGTGTCGGAGAATGGGTGGCTGACCTGGGAGCTGAGGTCGAGCCAGCTGGCCTGGGGGAAACACCGGATCGAGGTGATTCTGGTGGAGCGGGATCACCGGCTGCGGCCGCCGCTGGTGGTGCAGAATGTGGAAATCCACGTTCGGTTTCAGCGAGCTTGACTGCGGAGCGTTGCCGCCTCCTTGCTCCCTGCACGTTGCAAGCCGCGGTCGTATCCGACGGGCCCGCTGGTCATTGCGTCGCGACGCCGACGTCGGATCCGGGGTGGACGATCGGCACGCGGTCAGTCGGTCGCGAGGCAGTAGAGTGACTGGTGGCCGCGCAGATAGAGCGCGTTGCCGGCGATGACCGGGGAGGCAGCGAAGCCGTCGTCCAGCTTGTTCGCGGCCAGGATCTCGAACTCGGGACCATTGCGGAGGACCACCGTGTTACCGTTGAGGTCGGACACGTAGATGCGATCCCCGGCCCCGACCAGGGAGGCGTATACCATTCCCTCCATCCCCGGCAGCCGCTCCGGACCGAAGAGCGCGGCCCCCGTGCGCGCGTCGTAACAGGAGAGGATGGCGTTCCGGCCCTTGACGAAGAACAGCCGCCCGCCGTCGAGCAATGGCGACGCCACGTAGGGTGTGTCCCGGTCGATCGACCAGAGCACGGCGGCGGTTCCGGTGATGTCACCGGCGGCATCGGCCAGCCGGATTGCCTGCATCGCCGGCTGCCGGTGGCCACTGGCGACGTAGACGATGCCGTCGGCGTAGACCGGCATCGGAATCACGTTGGTGCCCAGGCCGGCGCACTCCCAGATGAGGGCGCCGCTGGCCAGGTCGTAACTGCGGGTCTTGCCGGAAGCGGGGACGATCACCTGGTGCCTCCCCCCGTGCTCGATGACGAGCGGCGTGGCCCACGACGTCACTTCGTCCCGCACCCGGCGCCACAGTTCCTTTCCGGTCCGCTTGTCCAGGGCCGCGATGAACGAGTCTCCTTCGTGGTCCCAGTTGACCAGCAGGGTGTTGCCGTGAAGCGCCAGGGAGCTGCCTTCGCCGAAGCTGTGACGCGTCACCATGTTCCCGAGGTCGACGTCCCATCTGGGATTTCCGTCCAGGTCGAGGCAGTAGAGACCCTGGGAGCCGAAGTAGGCGTACAGGTGCTCGCCGTCGGTGATGCCGGAAGTGGAGGCGTAGGAGGCCGTGCCGTGGTGTCCGTCTTCGTTGGGAGCTGCCGTTCGCAGGGTGCGCTGCCACGCTGTCTTCCCGGTCGCGCGATCCAGCGCGACAAGCCTGTAGTCGTGCCGCCCGCCGCCGGTCTCGACGGCTGTCTGGACGTAGATGCGGTTGCCCCAGAGGATGGGTGTGGCGTGCCCGAGTCCCGGCACCGGCACCTTCCAGCGGACGTTGCGCTCCTCGCTCCACTCGATCGGCGGATTGCCGGCTGCTTGTCCGTTATGACTCGGGCCGCGCCAGCTGGGCCAGTCGGACGACGTGCTTTGGGCGAGTGCGGGGAGCAGCAGGAGAGCTGTGCTGACGATGGCGGGACTAAACCGAGGTATCATCCGGGATCTCCGTGGCGATTGAGGGTGCGATGCCGGGCGCGGATAAGAATATCGCCGCTGGCGGCGGGTGGCCAACCCGTCCTGGCTGGTCGCAGAGCCTGCCGGTGCTTGACCCGATTCGACTCAGCCCGCTTTATCGACACCCAAAGGGGGAGACGATGAAGATCGAAAAGATCGACACTTTTCTGATGAATGCGGCGCCGCCCGACGCGGGCGGCGGGGCGGCGCGCAACTGGCTGTTTGTGAAGATCCATACCGATACCGGCATCTACGGGGTCGGCGAGGCCAGCGGGTGGCCGCGGGTGGTGGAGACGGCGATCCGGGACTTGACGCCGCTGCTGATCGGCGAGGATCCGCGGCAGATCGAGAAGCTGTGGCACAAGATGCTGGCGGCGATGATGGGCCACGGGATGACCGGTATTGTCGGTGCCGGCGCCCTGTCGGGGATCGAGATCGCGTTGTGGGACATTAAGGGCAAGGCCCTGGGCGTCCCGGTCTGGGAGCTGTTGGGTGGGAAGATGCGTGACCGGGTCCGCATCTACACCCACGCCCACACGACGGAGCGGGCGCGGGTCCTGGTCGAGGAGGGATACACCGCCATCAAGACCGGCGGGGTGAGCAACTGCGTCGAGACGGTGGCGGCCATCCGCGGGGAGGTGGGACCGGACGTGGACCTGATGGTGGACGTGCACGGCCCGCCGTGGCTGACGACGCGGGACGCGATCGCGCTTGGGCAGGCGCTGGAGGCGTTCGACCTGCTGTTCTACGAGGACCCGGTGGCGCCCGAGAATATCGAGGCGATCGCCCGCGTCGCGGGTGCGGTCGACCTGCCGATCGCCGCCGGGGAGCGCCATGCGACGATGTGGGGGGCCCGCGAGCTGATCGAGCGGGAGAGCGTCGACGTCATCCAGCCCGACACCGGGCGCGCCGGCGGCCTGTCGCAGATGAAGAAGATCGCCGCGATGGCCGAGGCGCACTACATCACTATGGCCCCGCACGACGGCTCGCTGGGACCGGTGGCGGAGATGGCGGCTGTGCACCTGATGGCGACGCTGCCCAACTTCCTCATTCTGGAGCACCTGGCCGACGACGTGCCGCAGCGCTACGAGGTGATGACCGGGCATCCGGTGATCGAGGAAAGCCACATGGTGGTTCCGGAGGCGCCGGGCCTGGGAGTGGACATCGACGAAGAGGCGATCGCGCAGTACCCGAGCGAGGGCAACGTGTCGATGCCGGAAAACACCTACGACTACCAGTACTTCTATGCTAGGCACGCGCGCTCCCGCTGGCTCAGCGGCAACGATACGCCGCCGCCGACCTACCGACCGGGACATATTTTCTGACCTGGCACCGATGGGCAGGACGACTGCTGGGCAGGGACCCATACGCAGGTGAGGAGCCGCCCGCAAAATTTCATGAGAGCTGAATTGAGCCACCAGCAGGCCTTCGAAACCTTCATCGACCCACCCCGCGAGTTCGGCCTGATCCCGTTCTGGTTCTGGAATGACGACCTGGAAGAGGGGGAGCTGATCCGCCAGCTCCACGCATTCCACGACGCCGGCTTCGGCGGGGTGCTGCCCCATGCCCGAGTCGGGTTGTCGCGGCGTGTCGGCTATCTGACAGACGAGTTCTTCCGGCTCATGCGCCTCGTGGTGGATGAGGCGGCTCGGCTCGGCATGAAGGTCATCCTCTACGACGAGGGCTCCTATCCCTCGGGATCGGCCTGCGGCGCCGTGGTCGCCGAGAATCCGGACTATGCCAGCCGCGCGATCGTGCTCCTGGAAGAGGAAGTCTCCGGTCCGCACGACGGCTTCTGGCGCCCGAACACCGGCCGCGCCCTGATGGATCGGCACGTCTGCACGGTGCTCGGCCGCCTCTCGGGTGATGGTGTGGTCGATCCGGAATCGCTCAGGGTTCTCGAGCCGCACGAGCACGACGTGATCAGGGTGTCCGTCGGCGATGGGATCTGGAAGGTGATGAGTGTGTGGGACGTGGCGAGCGGCGGCATCGTCCGGGGCGTCCATCCCGACCACGAGGTGAAGCACGCGACGGCTCCCCCCGCCGGAGATATCCTGAATCCCGACGCGGTCTCCTGTTTCATCAGGCTCACGCACGACCGCTACTACGAGGAATTGGGCGAACACTTCGGGGTCACGGTGATCGCGATGTTCACTGACGAGCCCGGGACGCTGGGAAAGGACGGCCGGCGCCGGGGGGCAGTGCATCCGTTCACACCCGGGCTCGTCGAGTGGCTGGAGGCGAGGTGGGGTGAGGATCCGCGGCCCTGGCTTCCCGCGCTCTGGGTCGACTACGGGGTCGGGAGTGAGGGTTTCCGCCAGCGCTACGCCGACGCGATAGAGTCCAGGCTTGGCGAGGTGTTCTACGGCGCCCAGTCGGCCTGGTGCGAAGCCCACGACATCGCCTTGACCGGGCACCCGGCGCAGAGCAACGACATGAGCTCGCTGCGGTTGTTCCAGCTTCCGGGTCAGGACATCGTCGTGCGTTATGTCGAGCCGGGTGAGCCGTCTGCCCTGGAAGGGGCGCACAGCGTCGCGGCGAAGGCGGCGACGAGCGGCGCGCGTCTCAGCACTCGCCGGCGCATCCTCACCGAGGTGGGCGGCGCCTACAAGTGGCGCCTGACGCTGGATGAGCTCAAGTGGCTCTACGACTGGCACCTGGTGCGGGGCAACAACCTGATCAGTCCACACGCCGTGTACTACTCGATCCGCGGCCGGCGGGCATGGGAGAGCGAGCCGGACGTGGGTCTCCACAACGTCTGGTGGCCACACTTCCAGACGATTGCGACCTATGCGCGCCGCCTCAGCTGGCTGCTCGCCGACGGCGCGCAGGTCTGTGACGTCGCTATCCTGGGCGACGGTCACCAGCTGCCGTGGCGGGCGGCGAGACGGCTGTATGAAAGCCAGATCGATTTCCTCTACATCGACGATCGCGCCGTGGTGGAGTCGCGGATCGTGGATGGCCGCCTGGTGGTCGGGGCGCAGCGGTACCGGGTCGTGATCATCGACGGCGGCCCGGAACTGGCGGACGCGGCTTGCGAGAAGCTGGCTGAGTTCGGGGCTGCCGGCGGGACGGTTATCCGGTATGCCGACGGCGACGATCTAGCTGCCGCTGTCAACGCGGTCGTTCCGGCCGACGTGGACCTGCAGCCGGCGAACTCGGATCTGCGCGTCATCCACTATCGCAAGCTGGGCCTGCACCTGTACCTGCTGGTGAACGAGGGCGAGGGGCCGATAGCAGGTAACTTGGCTCTCGGGGTGGAGGGAAAAGTCGAGGTGTGGAACGCACTCGACGGCAGCAGGCGCGCGGCGGTGGCCATCAGGTCCGCTTCGGGGACTGTGCTGAACCTGAAGTTGGGGCGCCGGGAGAGTCTCGTCGTTGCGGTCGATCCGGCGGCACCGGTGGCGGATGCTGCGTTCGTGGAGGGTGCTGTCGAGGAAGAGCAGATTGCCATAGAAGAGTGGGTAGTGCAGAACGAGGCCAGCGAGGCGGTCGATCTAGGCGGTCTGGGTGACTGGTCGCGGCAGAGTGGATGGGAGCTGTTCTCGGGCACGCTCGGCTACCAGGCCGACTTTACTCTCTCGAAGGCTGGTGCCGCATGGGTCGATCTGGGAAAGGTGGGAGATATCGCCGAGGTCGTTGTGGATGGCAGGCCCGCCGGGGTCCGGATGTGGTCGCCGTACCGGCTGTCGCTGGGCGAGCTGGAGGCAGCCGGACATCACCTGGAGGTGCGCGTCACCAACTCGATGGCGAACGAATACGAGGGCGCGCAGATGCCGTCCGGACTGATGGGGCCCGTGCGGTTAACGGTCCGGCGGTGAGCTGCAGCCGGATGTCTCAGGCCTGCGCGGCGCTACCTGGCTTCGAAGGCAAACAGGTCGGCGCGCTCGAACTCGAACTCCAGGCGAATCATCTCCCCCTCGAGATCGGCGATACTGGCTCCATTCCAGGATACGGGGTGGCGCACGGCGTCATCGCTGAAGGCATTCGAGCTTTGGTAGTCGAATCCGGGTATCAGCCGGCGCCCGGGATCGGCCACTCGGACGCGCACGCTGCCGGCTGACGCATTGGCATTGACATACAATTGCCCGCCCGGCCAGCGAAACGGCCGCGTCACCACGTAACTCTGCTCGTTGCCGGCGCGCAGCGACGCGAAGCCTTCCTTGCGCAACCGTGCGACACCTATCGCCTTCGGCGTCGGCGTGGCATCGTGGAAGTGATCGGCGCCGGAATAGTAGATCCACCACTCCTCCCCCACCTCGATTACCCGGTCGGCCGCCATGATCATGCCGCCGTCCCAGCTGCCCGGTACGCCCACCGGGATGAGCCGGGGATGGCCCGGCAGCCGTCTCCAGTCGATCCCGTCCCGGCTGAACGCCAGCTCGACCTCGAGCGTCTGGGGATCTTCCGTGAAGTGGTGCAGCAGTCCCCAATAGATCCCGGCATAGCGGAAGGTGGACATGGCGTAGAAGCGCTCACCGTCGCCCTGGTCGGGGATCAGCACGCTGGTCGGCATGGCGTTCCATGCCGACCAAAGGTTCGGGCTCGCCAGGCGCGATATCGCCCTGGTGTTGCCCTGCAGCTCTTCCGGGGCGCTGCGCCCGCCGAAGATGAGCTTGTTGCGCAGATAGGAGACGAACTCATGCCGCCGTTCGTCGTGGACCAGGGTGTGGAAACAGTCGATGCGGTTGCCGATCAGCTGGCAGGCCCGCTCCTGCCAGTGGATGCCGTCTGCGGACGTGGCCAGGTGGTGGCCGGCATCGGAGTAGTACATCACCATACGGTGGCCGTCGAGGAAACGGGTCGGTAGGCAACCGACGTTCCTGATGCGGCCTTCCTCCTCGCCGGCGACGTGGACGTTGGCGCCGTGGACTTCGCGCTCTCCCTGGAGGACGATGTTGGTGCGATCCTGCGACCCCCACGGAAAGAGCCCGAGGTCGGACTTGTCCCAGCTCAGGCCGTCACCCGACTGGGCGTAGCAGAGGAAGTAGGGACCGGGGTAGCCGGGCCTGCCCTGGTTGATCTTGTGGTAGACGGTGTAGTACAGCCGCAGCAGCTGGACGTGCGGGTCGAAGACGACTCCGGGATAGCCGCAGCCCTGCTCCGCCTCCCAGGGCCTGTCGGGCAGCAGGACGGGATCGCCGCGCCGCGGGGCGTGCGCCACGTGCGGTACGTTGGCCGAGAGGAAGTTGCGGTCGTACCGATTCTCGACGAGGAAATCATCGACGAATAGCTGTGGGACGCCGCGGGGTACGTCGCGCACACCGAGCGGATCGGGATAGGCGCGGTCGACAGTCATCGGGTGTCCTCCATGTTGTCATGCTCGCGAGGGTCGGCAGGGGGCTGAGGAACGCAGGGCTAGGTGTGGACAAGCGTCCGTTGTCGCTATTGAATTACTGACATCATTCGAATCGGGCACAGCAGAAAGATACCAGCATGGCAGTCGTTTCAGTCAGTCATGCCTCTCAGGAGGAGGCTCGGCGTCGCCCATTTACTGGCGCAACCAGTCGACGCAGAGGAACTCGTGCGGCGCGCCACGGACATCTGAGGAGGTGAGCGGCGCCATGGGCAGGCCCAACCTCCTCTTCCTGATGACCGACCAGCAGCAGGCGGCGACCGTTGCGCCCGGCTCCCCGTGCCAAATGCCCCACATCGACGCGCTGGCGGCGGCGGGCACCCGGTTCGGGCGTTGCTACGGTCCCAACCCGATCTGCTCGCCCACCCGGGCCAGTCTGATGACGGGCCTGCTGCCGCACAGCCACGGGATGGTGGACTGTACCCACACAGTCGAGCCCTATCGCGCTGAGCTGAAGCCGGACCTGTCATTCTGGTCCCAGGCCCTGCGCGATGCTGGCTACCGCACCGGCTATTACGGCAAGTGGCATGTCGAGCGCAGCAATCGGCTGGATCGCTTCGGCTTCGACAACTACGAGGTTACCAGGCCGCCGGGGCGGTCCGAAGCGGTGCCCGGAAAGGCCGACGGGTCCGGCTACCGGGCCCACCGCCTGGCTCTGGGCCTCGACGAACAGGATAGGCGCATGGCGAGGCGGCACCTGGTGCGCCAGAAGGGGTACCGCGACCTCCTCCTCTATGGGATTGCCGACGAGCCGGTCGAGGCGACGGGGGAGCACTACATCTACTCGCAGGGGATCGATTTTCTCCGTCGGGCCGCCGGCGAGCCCGAGTGCCCGTGGCTGCTGTTTCTCAGCGTCCACGGGCCGCACGAACCGTACGTCGTGCCACGGGAGTACTACGACCTCTACGATCCGGCCGACATCGAGCAGCCGGCCAGCTTTGGCGACGACCTGGCCGGCCGGCCGGCCATCTACCGGCGTATGCAGAGCGTCTGGAGCCAGCTCGAATGGGAGCAGTTCGCCGAGGCTACCGCCAGTTATTTTGCCTATTGCTCGCTGATCGACGCGCAGGTCGGGCGGATCCTGGCCGTCCTTGAGGAGCTGGGGCAGTCAGACGACACGATCGTCGTCTTCTGCTCCGATCACGGCGATCTCATGGGCGCGCACCGGATGATGCTGAAGGGGATTCCCAGCTTCGAAGAGACCTACCGCGTCCCGCTGATCATGAAGGGACCGGGTATCGGCAGCGGGCGGCAGGTGGACCGGGTGGTCAGCCTGCTCGACGTGGCGCCGACCCTGGTGGCGCTTACCACCGGGGCCGTGTTCGAGTGCCAGGGCCGCTCGCTGCTTCCCCTGCTGCAGCCAGGGGATCAGGACTGGGAGGACGAGGCCTTCGCCGAGATGCAGGGGCAGCGGTTCGCGTGGACCCAGCGCCTGTTGTGGCGCGGGCGGCACAAGTACGTGTTCAACACATTCGACTACGACGAGCTCTACGACTTGGAACAGGACTCCCACGAAATGCGCAATCTGGCAGAAGATCCGGCGTACGCTCCGCTGGCTGAGGAGATGGCGGCCAGGGTGTGGCAGATCGCCCGCGAGACGGGCGACTTCAACCTCTACGACGCGCAGGACGGCACCTATCGGTACGCCCCGGTGGGCCCTGAGTTGGGGCGGGCAGGGACCTGAATGCTGGTCGGCTACGTCAGCGACGAGCGCTATATCGCGCTGGACGATGTCCTGCTCGAGTTCGAGGGCGAGGATGGCTCCGTCGAAACCCGCTCGCGGGCGACTGGCTCGATCCACGCCGATCTGAAGCCTGGAACTTATCGCGTTACTCTGCGCAAGGACGGCTACGGCGCCAAGAGCTGCAAGGTGGTGGTACGGGAAGGCGAATCGCACCAGTTCCGGCTGCTGAGCAACCAGCTGGTGGGGTACATGTGGCCGAAGTGGGTGCGGTCGGGAGAGAAGTCGGAGTACCGGGCGCATGCGGTCGAGCCATATCGGCTCGACCTGTATCGCTACGGTTGGGAAAAGGAGCACATCCAGACGGTCGGCTGGTTCGACGAGCACGGGCCGCTGGCGACGATGCAGGTCTCACCGGATGGCGACTACACGCAGACCGGCATCCAGTTCAACCGGCGCGGCTACCGGAACAATCCGACTCACCGCCAGTACCTGACGGCCCCGGAGCGCTCCGGGCTCTACTGCCTGCACGCGCGGGGCAAGTCGGGTGCATTCTTCACCTTTCCCTGGATCATCGCGCCGGCGGCGCCGCAGAGCCCTGTCGCGGTGCTCGCCTCCAACATCAACTGGAATGCCTACAACAGCTTCGGCGGCCGTAGCAATTACATCCATCCGATCTCGATGCCGCCGACGCCGACGGTCAACGCGCGCCTGGACCTGCAGCGCTACACCAGCGACGACCACATGGAGTTCATCGCTGAAGAGTACGCGCCACTGTCGTTCGACCGTCCCGAGCTCTTCAACCATATCCCCGAGGAGACGCGGATCACCGACCCGGTCGAGGGACGTTCTGAGTGCCATGTCCTGCCGGCGGAGTGGCGGTTGTTCGGCTGGCTCGAGCGGGAGGAGCTCGCCTACGACCTGTACGCCGAGACGCAGCTGCACTTCGGCCAGCTGAGTCTGGACGACTACCGGGTGCTCATCATCAGCACCCATCCGGAGTACTGGTCCAAGGAGATGTACTACGCGGTGAAGAGCTGGGTGTTCGAGCGTGGCGGCAAGCTGATGTACCTGGGCGGCAACGGGCTCAATTGTGCGGTCGACTTCCTCGATGAGGCAACGATGAAGGTGCGCAATACCCCCTACGGCGGCAGCTCGGTCGACCTCGCGAAGATCGACAAGGAGAGCCGGCTGGACGTCTACTGCGAGTCCGAGGCGAACCTGCTGGGGGTGCGGTGCACGGTCACCGGCATTATGACGGGCGCTCCGTACCAGGCGCTGGACACGTCCCACTGGATTTTCGATGGCACCGGGCTGAAGGATGGAGACCTCTTCGGCGAGACGTGCCTGCACATGCGCTGCTCGGGTGGCGCGTCCGGGCACGAGACCGACAAGATGTCGGCGAGCTCGCCGGATGGGTGCCGGCTACTGGCAAAGGGGCTGAACCCGGACGAGGGGGGGGCGGAAATTGTGTATCACGAGACGGCATCGGGCGGGGCGGTGTTCTCGGTGGGATCGATCAGCTACCCCTGCTCGCTGCCGGTGGATGAGAACATCTCGCGGATCACGCGGAACGTGGCGCAGCGGTTTCTGGAGTAGGACCAGCTAAGGCGGGACAATGCCCGCCGTCTGCAACCACCTCCCCGTCGCCAGGCCTCAGGTCCGGTGATGGGGAGCGACTAGAGAGGAGCATCGAGGATCTCATGCCGAAACCAGAAACCGTTGTCGTCGTCGGTGCCGGCATCGCCGGCCTCAGCACCGCTTTCCACCTCGCCGAGAAACAGATCAGCCGGGTCATTCTCCTCGACAAAGGAGACGTCGGCTCCGGCTCTTCGAGCCGTTCCGGCGCGGTCAACACGATGCTGATGGCCACCCCCAGCGCAACCCGGGCCCGCGGCATCAGCTTCGATATCTTCGAACGTTTCAACCGAATCCTCGACGACTACGATTTTCACCAGGACGGCTGCGCGGCCATCCTCAACCCGGAACAGCTGGCCTCGGCATCCGAGCTCCACGAGATGCAGCGCGCGGCTGGAGCCCGGATCGAAGTGCTCGATCGCCGGGCGGTAGAGAGGCGATTCCCGGACCTGGTACTGAAGGAGGATGAGCACGGGGTCCTCGATCTGCGCGGCGGCTGGAGCGAGCCGGACCGCTACATCCCGGCGCTGGCCGCTCATATCCGCGGCCTCGGAGTAGAGGTCCGCGAGCATCAGACGGTCGAGGACTTCATCCTGGAAGGCGGTAGTGTCGTCGGCGTGCGCACGCGCGAGAACGGCGAGTTGCACGCCGGAGCGGTGGTCTGCACCGTGAACGCCTGGGCGAACTCGCTACTGCGCCGCGTCGACCAGCCACTGCCGGTACGCAGCTTCACGCACGAGCGTTTTGTCACCAGACCCCTCGGGCAGGCACCCCGACTGCCGGCGGTCAACGACGACGCTACCGGCGTATACTACCGTCCTACCGAGGCGCCCGGCCTTCTCCTGGGCTCGGGGGCGATCGAGCCGGAGCAGATCGACCCGGGACCCGACTTCGACCTCGCCTCCCTGGCACCCGCCGAGGAGTCCCTGCCGTTCATCCTCGAGGCCGTGCGCGACCGGCTGCCGCTGATGCAGGACGCTGAGATCGATTACCACCGCGTCGGGCTCGTCAGCTACCCGATCGACTTCCAGCCCAACATCGGGCCCGTGGCGGCTCTTCCGGGGCTGTTCCTGGGAACAAACTTCTGCTCCGGCGGCTTCGGTCATCATCCGATGGCCGGGCGGCTCCTGGCCGAGTACGTGGCAGACGGCCAGACGACGTTCGATGGCAGTGACTTCGATCCGGACCGCTGGAAGGAGTTCGACACCGAGGGATACCTGGCACAGGCCATCTCGCACAGCGACATGGTCGAAGCCCGGGCGGCTACGACGAAGGGATTCGTGCGCAAGAAGCACTAAGGCTGGTTTAAATTTCCGCCGGCGGGGCAGTTGCGGTCGGTGCCCGCCGTCGCCCACGCATCAGGCGGTTACCGGTATCACCGACTCGCCGCGGGTCTGGGTGCGCCACATGAAGCGGTTTTCCCCCGGGTCCATCGGTTGTCGGGAGTGGAGCAGCATGCGGTTGTCCCAGACCACGACTTCGCCGACCTGCCAGTGGTGGCGATAACAGAACCGCTCCTGCGTGGCGTGGGTCCAGAGCTCGTCGAGAAGGGCTTCGCTCTCATCCAGGGATAGGCCGACGATGTAGCCGTTGGTGCGACGGCCGAGGAACAGGGCCTCGAGGTCGGTGCCCGGCAGCCGGCGCAGGATGGGGTGTGCATGGCCGATCGCATCGACCGGGGAAGGGGGCGGCGTCATACCGGGGCGCAATACGCCGCTGCTGCCGTAGGTCGAATCGTGCTTCAGGAGCAGCGGCAGCAGGCGCTCACGCAGTTCAGGCGGCAGATCGCGGGCCGCCATCACCTGGTTGCAGAAGCCGGTGTCGCCTCCCTCCACAGGGACCTGGCGGGCATGCAGCAGGCTGAAGGTGGGTGGCACCTCCAGGTACGACATGTCGGTGTGCCATTCCCATTCACCGAAGAACCTGGGATCGATAGACTCCGGTTCCAGTGTCTGCGGGTCGAGGTTGCCGATGGTGCCGATGTAGGGATCGACGCCCCTGGCACGGAGCGCGGCCTCCTGATCGGCGATGGAGAGCTCCTCCTCCTCCTCTGAACCCCGCCTGCCGATCCCGTGAATCAGGCCGGGGGCGTACTCGTTTTCTCCGAACACTCTGGTCAATGCGTGCAGCTCCTCAGCTGCCAGCAGCCGGTCGAACGGAAAGCAGAGCAGGCCGGCAGCCTGGCCGTAGGCATCCCGGATCAGGCTCTTCTGCTCCTCCGAAATCGCGTTCGGATCAACGCCACGGATCTCGGCGCCGAAGGGCGCATTCTGCTCACGGGTAATCGCCAGGCCGGTGTCGGCCATCAGGTCTCGCGGGTGACGGGTCGCAGCAACAATAGTAAAGCTCAGATGGTGGTCGGGGAACAGGGTCGCTCTTTCCAGCCGGTCAGCCGGGGGGGCAGGTTCGGGTGCAGGACGAGATGAGCGTCCGCTGCGACCTGAGGCTGGAGGTGGTCGCCGATGCTCCGGTCGCAGTACCGGGGTATTTCGCGGACACCTCGAGGATGGGATTGCTTGTGGCGGGAAGCTCCTCGGGAGACCGGGCGCGGTGTCAGAACAGACTTTGGTGACGGGGGCTGCCGCCGACGATCCTACTCGTGGGCGCTTCCCAGTCTGCGGAAAGAACTGCGTTCATCTGAAGTGCGGTGTGCCAACAGAGCTTGGACGAACCTCTTTCCGGCCCGCCCCGGCGCCAGGTCGTCCGCCCCGGTTCAGCCGCCGGCGCGCTTGACGGTGTAGCCGCGCCGGCTGAGCTCCGCGACCAGGGCGTCGCGGTGGTCTCCCTGGATTTCGACGACGTTGTCCCGCAGGGTGCCGCCGGAGCCGCACTTCTGCTTGAGCTGACGGGCCAGCTCCTTAAGGCCTTCGCCCTGGAGCGGGAGGCCGGTCACCAGGGTGACCCCTTTCCCCTTGCGACCCTTCGACGAGCGCGAGATGCGGACGATGCCGTCGTCGGGCGCGTCGGGCGTCGCCGGCCCCTTCTGCTTCCTGCGGCTCGATTCGGAGCGCCGTTCGTCCGGGGCGTCGACGCGGCCGCCATCGGACGAGTACACCAGGTGCGAACGCGGTTCGCGCCGGCTGCTCGAGTTGCGCGGCATCAGTCGATCGTGGCGCCGCCGTCGACGACCACCTGGGCGCCGGTCATGTAGGAGGCGTCTTCGGAGGCGAGGAAGGCGACGACCGCGGCGATCTCCTCGGGCTGCCCCATGCGCCGCATCAGGGCCTCCTTGCCGAAGTCGATGTAGGCCTGCTCCGGTTCCAGCCCCAGCTTGGCGATATGGCGATCGGTGGCGCGGGTGCGGATGGCGCCCGGGCAGACCGCGTTGACGCGGACGTTTTCCGGAGCCAGGTCCATCGCCAGGCAGCGGGTGAGCTGGGCGACGGCGCCTTTCGAGGCGTTGTAGGGAATGAACTCGGGCTGGGCGACGAACGAGCTCATGGAGGCGATGTTGACGACGCTGCCGCGGCCGGCTTTGCGAAAGTTGGGCAGCAGCTCGCGCACGCAGTTGGCGTAGCCGATCACGTTGACTCCGAACACCCGGTTCCAGTCTTCCTGGGTCACCTCCTCAACAGTGCCGAAGACGAAGGCGGCGGCGTTGTTGACCAGCACGTCGACGGTGCCGAAACGCTCGGTGGCGGCAGCCACCATGGCCGCGACCGAGGCGGAATCGGAGGTGTCGGTCCGGCAGAAGAGGGCCTGGCTGCCACTTGCCTCCAGAGCCTGCGCCGTCTCGGCGCCGTTATCCTCCTCGATCTCGGCGACGACGATGCTGGCTCCCTCGGAGGCGAGGCGCTCGCAGATCGCGCGGCCGATGCCGACGCCGCCGCCGGTCACCACGGCGATCTTGTTCTCGAATCTCATTGAGATTGCTCCTGAATCGCGGCGCTCTACGCGGCGCCGGAAGTTTCGCTAATTTCGGCGCAGATGCGCCAGAGGTCGTGGACCTTTTCGTCCGGTGTGCCGTCTTCGATGTCGGCGAAAACGATGTCGCAGGGACCGTAGACGGCGGCGATGCGCTCGAGGTCGGCGCGCAGCTCGAGCACGGGCTTATCGCGGACGTCCATCGGGGTGTACATGATGGCGCGTCTCGTGTCGGGAAAGAGCTCGTGCGCCTTCTCCAGGTCGGACTCCATGCTCATGTCGACGTAGGCGACATCGGGGATCTTCGAGTAGGGATCGAGGTAGAAGTTGGCGTTCCAGGCGCAGTTGTGGACGCCGATCAATCCGAAGGTCTCGGAAATGTGCTGATCGTGCGGCAGGAGGAACTCCTCGTAATGCTCGCCGGAGACCATGTTGACCAGGCAGTTGCTGACGGTGAAATGTTGGATGTCGACGCCGGTCGAGTGCTGGCGCTCGTAGAGTCGCCGGGCGCCGTCGATCATCGTCTCGGCCACGCACCGGCAGAGATGGTTCACCCGCTCGGGCTCCTTGAGCATCTCGAGAAACAGGTCCTCGCCGCGGATGCGGTAGGCGGAGTTGAGCACGCCCTGCCAGTTCATGAAGCCGTTGACCTGGCCCAACTCGCCCTCGATCCAGTCGATCTGCTCCAGGAGGCGGGCGAACGGCTCGCTCTTGTCCAGGTCGGGCGGCGCGAGCGCGTCGACCTGGGGTCCATCCAGATGCTCGCGGGCGCTCCAGGGCCAGTTGTCTCCCTGGTAGTCGATGGGAATGCCGAACAGCAGGGCGACGAATGAGGCACCGTGCACGCCCGTCAGGAGGTCGGTAGGCTGATCCGGATCCTCTACCTGGCCGATCGGGATGCCCGGAAAGCGGCGTCGGACCTCGTGCGCCATCCTGATCCACGCGTCGCGGCGGTAGGCGGGGCTGGTGTGCCACTGCTCGCCGAAATCGATGCCGACCGACTCGCGGTACCACTTGGGTGTGAAGCCGAATTCCGGGCGTACGTGGGGCTCATCGCCGGTGGCGGGCCGGCGGGTGGCGGGAGCCGAGAGGGCGATGTAGCTGACGAGCTGATCGTAGGGGCGCATGAGAGTAGTACCGGGTGCGCGATTCTCGGGCTTCTGGATAAGATAGTCGCGCGCCCATCCCTGCCAAGCAGGCGGGTCGACCGTGCGACAGAGTAGCGACTTGCTTAACAGACTTGGCTTGACGCGAACGTGTGGACGCGGTGCCGTCTCGAGCTCTGTCCGAATCTTCGGGCTTTCACGATTATTTCGGCTCCATGGATAGGCTCGAACCAGCGGGCATTCTTTCGACAAAAGCAAGGAGTCACCGTGATCAAGATCGGCTGCAATTATCTCAGCTGGAAGGGCGGTCCCGAGATCAGCGTCGAGGAGTTCATCCAGATCTGCCACGACCTGCGGCTGGACTGCCTCGACTTCCACCAGCGCGCTTTCCCGTCGACGGACGTGGACTACCTGCTAGGCATCAAGCGCAAATGCCTGGACCTGGGGCTTCCGGTCGGTTATCTGGGGGTCGGCGGGGGCTTCGCCGGTGACGAGGCGTTTCAGCGGGAGAAGATCGCTGAGGCCAAATCTGCGGTCGATATGGCCCTGCTTCTCGGGGCGCCGCTGATCCGCCTGTTCGCCTGGAAAACCTACGAGATCGAGAACCGCGCCCCTCTCTTCGCGGCGCTGTCCCGATGTCTGCGGGAGGTAGCCGAGTACGGCGCGGAGCAGGGCGTCGTCGTGGCCGTGCAGAACCACGACAACCGGAACCTGGCGGCGACCGGCCCCGACGTGCTGCGCATCCTCGAAGAGGTCGACCATCCCAACCTCTCGTTCATCATGGACACCGGGCAGTGGCGGGGCTCGCCCGGCGCCGCCGGCGACCCCGATCCGGAGGTGGACATCTATCGGTACATGGAGCAGACCCTGCCGCACTCCAGCTACGTGCGCTGCAAGATCTACAAGATCGCCAGTGGTCGGGAAGAAGTGCTCGACTACGAGCGGGTCGCCCGGATAATCGAAGCCGGCGACTTCAACGGCTGCATCTCCATCGTCTACGAGGGGGAGGAGGAGGGGGACCGTACAGAGCTGATCGCCAAGGCGGCCGCGCACTTGCGTGACGTTCTGGGGCTCGGGGGAGGAAGGAGTGGGGCATGAGCAGGTACGACTGGATCATCCGCAACGGCCGCGTCCTCGATCCGGCCAACGACGTGGACGGGGCTTTCGACGTCGGCATCGCCGGCGGCCGGGTCGCCGCCGTGGAGGAGCGCATCGACCCGAGCCTGGGAAGCAAGGTGTTCGACGCCTCGGGCAAGCTGGTGACTCCGGGGCTGATCGACCTGCACGCCCACACCTACAACCACGTCACGCCGCTGGGCATCGACGCCGACTACTACTGCCTTGGGCGCGGGGTGACCACGGCCGTGGATACGGGCAGCGCCGGCAGCGACACCTTTCCCGGGTTTCGGGTTTACTCCGTCGAGGCGTCCAGAACGCGGGTGCTCGCCTTCCTCAATATTTCCCGGGCCGGGCTCTCGTTCTCGGCAGCAGCAGGGGTGGAAGGCGGCGGTGAGCTGGAGAGCCTGAAGATCGTCAACGTCGATCCCTGCGTGGACACCATCGAGAGCAACCGCGACATCCTCGTCGGCGTGAAGATCAGGCTGTCCGAATCGCTGGCTGACGACGGGCGCAACGAGCCGGAAGCTTTTCGCCGCGCCAAGGAGGCGGCTGCCGCGGTGGGCCTGCCGTTGATGGTGCACTACAGCTTCACGACCGTGCCGCACGAGGACTGTCCCGGATCGCTCGCGGCGGGGGACATCTTCACCCACTGCTTCCACGGTTACCCGGGCAGCATCGTCGATCCGGAGACGCGGCGGCCGGCGGAGCTGATACGGGCGGCGCGGGATCGGGGGGTGCGCTTCGATATCGGGCATGGCGGGGGCTCTTTCAGCTGGACGGTGGCGGAGATCTGCGTCGGCGAGGGGTTCTGGCCGGACACGATCAGCACCGACATACACACGCTGACCTGCAACGGTCCGGGTTACGACATGCCGACGGTGATGACGAAGCTGCTGCGCGTCGGCATGCCGCTGGAAGAGGTGATCAAAGGCTCGACGGTAGACGCGGCTCGTGCCATCGGCTGGGAGGATCGGATCGGCACCCTGGGCGTCGGACGCGAGGCGGATGTGGCGGTGCTGGCGCTGGAGGATGTGGACGTGGAGCTGGAGGATTGCCACGTCCAGATGCGGCGGGTGCGGCAGCGGCTGGTCGCGGATGCGGTGTGGCGGGCCGGGGAGCCGGGCGAGATCACACGGCCGGACCCGTGGCCGAATCCGGAGCTGCCGGAGACACTGCGAGCCTGGCGGTCGCACATGGTCGTGAAGGACGCGTAAGCGCCGGTCCGAGAGTCGTCGCGGTGCTCTCGCTCGAGCCCTTGTGTGCGGGCACGGCTACCGGACTGGCAGGATCAACCGGGACGGCCTCTCCCGACCGTGGTGGATGGTGATTTCCGCCGACTGCAGCTCGGCGTCGAAGAAGTCGTTGGCGCCGGTGTTGTGGTTGCGGTCGTGGGCGGGAAAGTCGCTGCTGGTGATCTCCAGCCTGATGCGGTGACCGGGCAGGAAGCGATTCGCGGTGGGATTGAGCTCGATCTCGACCTCGACGATCTCCCCTGGCGCCAGCAGCTCCTCCCGATCGAGCCCGTTCCGATGGCGGGCGCGCACCATGCCGTAGGCCACTTCCAGCGCCGGACCCGCGGGCGGCTCGTCGACCAGGCGGGCGAACAGGTCCGTGTCCGGGGTGGAGCAGGAGATGAACAGCACCGCCCGCGGATCGCCGGCGACCTCGCGCGACTCGGTCAGCTGCGGCGTACGGTAGCGCAGGATGTCCCGGCGATGGTCCAGCCGGCGCCGATTACCGGGCTCGGAATATAGATTGCGGCTCCACAGGGTGGGCACGGGATCGAGCGGGTCGAAGGTGTAGCCGGCTTCGCTGCTGTCACCGGGCCTCTTCCCGTGACACAATCCCAGGCCCCGCCCATTCTCTCCTTCCGCATCCAGGTAATACTCTACGTCAGTGTAACGCCCGGGCGGCCAGTGTTCCGCCGTGCGCCACTTGCCGGCACCCATTACGAAGAACCGGACCGGCGGCGCGGCATCTGCGCCGTTGTCCATTCCCTTCAGCCAGTGATCGAACCAGCGGATGATCTGCTGCTGGTGGTCGAAGCTGGCGCCGGGTCCGAAGTCGAACTCGCCGAGCTCGCGCTTCCCGAAGCCGCCGTGGTTCCAGGGGCCGATGACGACCTTCGAGTCCTGCCGCGCGGTTTCGGTGGCGCCGATCTGCTGCAGCGTGGTCAGGTGGCTGATCGTGCTGATGCAGTGATCGAACCAGCCGGTGAAGTCGAGGTTGGGCACGGTCACGTGGGCATGGCTCTCGTCGAAGCGAAAGTGCCGCGATGCCGGGTCCCTCATCCACTCGGCCACATATTCGCGCAGGCCGGGAGGGAGCAGTTCAGGCAGGCGCCCGTACGGCAGCATGTGGAGCAGGCGGCCGTGCTCGAGCTCCTGCCACTGGCGGTCGGCCTCGTCGTAGGTGTGGGGTCCGGGTAGTCCCTGCCGGCGCCGCATATCCGGCGCCATGTGGCAGGTGAGCCAGTGCAGCCGGCGGCCGGGCTTGAAGCCGCCGGGGTAGTCGAGCTTGTCCCACTCGAACGGGCAGGCGGTATTGGCCATCGCCTTCAGGTGGGGCGGCTGCAGCCTGGCCAGCACCCAGTTCATCCAGGCGTTGTAGGAGTGGCCGACGACGCCGACGTTGCCGTCGCAGTAGTCCCGGGCGGCCAGCCATTCCACCGAGTCGTAGCCGTCCTCGGCGTCGCCGGTCTTGCTCACGTACTGGGGGATGAACTCGCCGTCCGACTCGTAACGCCCCCGGGAGTCCTGCACGACCACGGCGTAGCCGGCCCGCACGTAGGCCGCGTAACGGGCAAGCCCCAGACCTTCCTGATCCTTGCAGTAGGGGGTGCGCGTCAGCAGGCCCGGGTAACGGTTGCCGTCGTCGGGGCGGAAGACGTTGGCGCGCAGGATGGTGCCGTCGCGCATGGCCGCCTCGACGTTGTGCTCGACGATGATGCCGAGGGTGTGGACGTGGGATTGCTGCTCGCGGGTCAGCATGACGCAGAAGGGGGGTACAGACGCTCGATGTTGCCGCCCATGAGACCGGCACGCTCCTCAGCCGACAGGAAGTCGCAGCGCTGCTCGTAGAGGATCCGCGCCTGCTTGTAAGTGACCACCTTCTCGCAGCCGGGCATGTCCGAGCCCCACATCAGCTTGTCGGCGCCAACCATGCGGCCCAGGTCGTGGATGACGCCGGCGGCCGGCTCGTGGTAGGGCGCGAACTCGACGTCGTGCAGTTGTTTGTGGATCATCAGCTCGAGGTGCCAGTTGGGCAGGGAGATCAGGTCGATGACCTGGGCGGGGACATCGAACCGGTCGGGGCGTTCGATGTCGATCCTGAGGTTGTCGAGGCCGTGGGTGAGAACCGATGGAATGTGGGGATGGGCACGGCCCCAGCGGGCGAATTCCTCCATCTCGGCCAGGTATTGCTGGAGCCTGGGCTGCTTGCGGTTGGCGGCGAACCAGTGGATCGGGATTCCCAGCTCCGCGACCAGGTCCCAGAGAGGCTCGAGGCAATGGTCGTTGACGCCGAAGGCGAAATCGTTGTGGCAGAAGCCGCCGGTCGAGAAGTAGAGGCCCGAGAAGCCCTGGTCGATCTCCTGCCGCAGGCGGTTGAGCTCGCCCGGCTCGCCGGCTTTCCATTCGTCCACCTGGGCCAGGGCGACGAAGCGGTCCGGGTACGCGCGCACGGCAGCGGCCAGGTAGTCGTCGAGCCGGCCGTAGACCCGATCGTGCTGGATGACGGCGCGGTCGACGCCGGCAAAGTCCATAGAGGCGATTGCCTGCTCGGGCGAGGTCGACAGGTCGGCGTAGGCGGTCGGGCCGTGTTGGAAGAAATAGTCCTCACCCTTCCAGGTGATGAGCAGGCGGCCGTAGGGACCGATGCGGAAGTCGAGATCGGGCGAGCCGGAGATACCCGGATTCTCGCCGACCATGATCGGCTCGAGCAGTGGCTTGTTGTCGCGCACCCTCCGGTAGCCTCCTGGACCGGGAAAGCGAACGTGGTACTGGAGCTCGCGACGGCAATTCTCGTCGAAGGCGTCGCCGTCGAGCATCGATGGGAAGAGGTGAGTGTGGGCGTCGAAGATGGCGGGCATGGAATAGGAAACTAGCCAAGCGGGGAGCGGCGCGGCGCTCAGGGCTTTGGCCGGATGGTGCCGATTATGGATAAACCACGACCACGGAGCAGCTGTCCCAGGTCATCATCGACCGGGGGCAGCCGGGCGTCGACCTGATGGAACACGTCGCGCGAAGTGAGAAAATCGGGCGTGGCACTGAACCTGTCAGAGTATAATAACCGGCGGTGGTGACATCCACACCCGCAACCTGCAGGTTGCGGCCGGTTCCGCGAATCGTCGTGGCTCCGCGACAGAGGGAAGGAGTCGCGGTGGCTGGCGCCGCCTTGACTCCGCCCGCCACCGACCTGTTTATGGCTGGCGACTTCAATCGGGTGCAGAGCAAGCGATGAGGCAAGAGGAACTCCGATTTCCGTACCGGGCGGCGTTCGAGCAGGTGGCTCGGCACGCCGCCGAGCTCGCCGGCGGGGGCGGGTAGATGCTCACCGAATCAGAGGTTGCGCACTACCGGGCCTTCGGCTACGTCCTGCTGAAGGACTGCCTGGACGATGACCACCTCGGCCGTCTGAATCGAGCCTTCGAGGACGCCCTCGAGTCCGATCCCCGCGTGGTGGACGCGCGGGCCAACGGTTCCCGTGACCTGTCCTGTTTCGCCCACCTCGACGACAGCTTCGGCGAGCTCATCGAGCACCCGTCGATCATGGCGGCGATGCGGGATATCGACGGCATCGAGTTCCTCTACGGTGCCGGCGAGAACATGGCGGCGTACGTGGGCGACACGGTCTGGCACTGCGACTACCAGCCGCCGCAGGAAGCGTTCCGGCCGGTCAAGACCACCGTCTACCTCGACCCGATGCGGGCGGCGGATGGCGCCCTGCAGCTGATTCCGGGCACTCATGTCCCGGAGGCTGCGGCCACGATTCTGCGGGCGGGCGGCGAGTTTGCCGAGCAGGGAGGGCCGCGGCTCAGGTTCGAGCCGTCACAGGTGCCGAGTGTGGCGATCGACACGACGCCGCGGGACGTGCTGCTGTGGGAGAACCACATGTGGCATCACGCTCCGCCTCGTAAGGATGGCAGGCCGCGGCGGGCGATCTTCGTGCAGTACTTCCGCGATCCGCAGGGGGACGTGATCGCCGCGCGCGGGATTCGCGACACGATCAACAGAATACTGGAGAGAAAACCCACCTCGGTCGTGTACACCCCTGAGCAGATGGCGACTGCCGGCCCGGCGCGTCTGGAAATGGCCGAGCGGCTCGAGCGGTTGGGGGTCGGGCGGGTGCGGGGGACCTGACGCGGGTGTCCGCGTCGGAAGCAATCGAGGGAGCGATGAACCGGTCAACAGAATCCAGCTCGTACCGCGCCACCCAGTTCGCCGACTTCCAGCCGGAGCTGGCCGCACCGGGGGCCACGCCGGAGCGCCTCGCCTTCCTGCGCGAGAACGGCTTCGTCATCGTCAACGATCTGGTCGGCAGCGACTGGATTCCGATCCTGCGCGATGCCGGCCGCCGCGTTACCGCTGCCTGCGCCCCTGAGAACGGTTACGGCGTGATCGACTGTTCGAGGGGGCACGTGCACCGCACCAGGGAGGGGGAGGCTTGGGCCATTCGGGGCCTGATCCATCCCGTCTTCGGGGAACCCAGCTTCGCCGAGTTCCACGGCTCGGAGGAATTCCTCGGCTTCGTTGACGCCTGGTGCACCGGGGGATTGGGGCCGGACGAAATGGTGATGGCCAACATGCTGCTTTGGTGCAACCCCAGGAAACAGGAGAACGGACCGAGTTGGCATCGCGATCTCGGCTGGCAGGGGGCGGGCGACGGCCCGGCGGCCTACTCAGAGGCAGCGGAGAAGAAGCGCTGGGAGGAGATCCGCGAGAGCCACGCGAAGAGCATCGCCGAGCGCAACGAGCTGAAGGTATTCCTGGCGCTGGTCGACGACGAGTGCCACGAGCTGATTCCTGGTAGCCACGACCGCTGGCGTACACCCTACGAACACGACGTGCTGCTGCCGCAGGGGATGAAGGATCAGGGAGTTCCCCACACGCCGAGCTGGAACGGCGCCGATCCGCTGCCGGGGCAGGTGGCGATTCGGCTCAGGCCGGGGGAGGCGCTGATCCGCAACGGCGCCACGATCCACACCGGACACACGGTGCCGGACCGGGAGCGCAACTCGCTGCTGATCGGCTGGTCGCGTTGGCCGGGTCCCTCGGACCGGGAGCCGAAGGTGGCCGATGCGCGGGTAGCGTGGCAACTGGAGCCGGTGGTGCGGGAGGGGTTGCCGCATGAGTGGATGAAGACAGCTTGGGATCGGTGGGCGGTGAACTTGAAGCTGGGGGAGCGGCTGGAGGATCGGTATCCGGGGTTTGATATGGCACGGATCAAGGATGGGGAGGTTGTGGGGTGGCGGGGGCAGTTGGAGCGGGCGGCAGCGGCGGCGGGAGAGGCTTGGGAAAAGAACCAGACTGTTGCCTGAACCCCTTGAATCGGTGGGGGGCGTTTAGGTCACCCATCCATCTACATTTGCCGAGGAAGGGCTGGAGCAGCGCTGGCCAATATTTCTGAACTAGGGCCGAGTTCGAGTCAGAAGGTGGGTGTGTCCTCCAGGAGCTGGGTCCAGGCTTTGCCCAGGTTCATTACGTCGCCGCCGCAGACTACCAGGTCGCAGCCGGCGTCCATGGCGGCCTGGAGGAGGGGGTTGGGGAGGGTGAAGATGCCGCTGAGCTTGCCGGCGGCTTTTGCCTTTTCGATGCAGCCGACGACGATGTCGCGGAGCTGGGGGTCGGCCATCTGGCCGGTCTTGCCGATGTTCACCGAGAGGTCGCCGGGGCCGATGAAGATGCCAGAGAGGCCGTCGACTTCGAGGATCTCGTCGATGTTCGCGACCGACTTCATGGTTTCTACCTGGGTGAACAGGTGGGTGCGCTCGTTGGCTCTAGCCATCGCCTCTACCGGGTCGGTGAGGCCGAAGCCCATGCCGGGGGTGCGGGTGTTGAAGCCGCGGGCGCCGACGGGGGCGTACTTGCCGTACTCGACGACTTTGCGGGCGTAGTCGGCGTCGTCGACCATGGGGACGAGGATGATGCGGGCGCCGGCTTCGAGGGCGCGCAGGACGTGGTGGCGCTCGCCGTCGGGGAGGCGGACTAGGGGGACGATGCCGCCGGCCTCGGCGGCGGTGCAGAGGTTCTCGACGCGCTCAAAGGTGCTGGGGCCGTGCTCGAGCTCGATCCATATCGCCTCCCAGCCGATCTGGGCTGCCAGGCTCACCAGCAGGGGGGAGCCGCTGTTGACTGTTACGCCGCGAACGCGGCGGGGCTTGCCATCGGCGTCGAGGAATACGTCGTCCATTCTCTATCTCCTTTAGGCTGGTAGTCGGCCGAAGGCGCCGCTGTCGCGCAGGGCAGTGACCTCGGCCTCGTCATAGCCGAACTCGTTCAGGATCTCATCGGTGTGCTGACCCAGTGCCGGTGCCGAGCGGCGGATCCTGCCGGGCGTCTCCGACAGCTTGACGGGGATGCCGATGTTGCGGACGCGCCCGGCCACAGGATGCTCGGTCTCGACCTCCATGCCGCGGGCCTGGATGTGGGGGTCGCCGTAGACCTGGGAAATGTCGTAGATGGGGCCGGAGGGCACATCCGCGCGCTCCAGAAGCTCCAGCCAGTGGGCGGTGGGCTTCTGCGCGAACGTCTCGTCCAGGGCAGCGGCCAGCGCCTCGAGGTTGACCATTCGGTCCGGGTTGGTGGCGAAGCGCTCGTCGTCCAGCAGGTCCTGGCGGTCGATCGCTGCGACCAGCCGCTCCCAGTTGGCTTGGTTGGCGGCGCCGATGTTGAGGTGCCCGTCGGCGGTGCGGAAAGCCTGGTACGGAGCGGAGAGGCGATGGGCCGAGCCCATGGGCACCGGATCCTGGCCGGTGGCGAAGTACATGGCCGACTCCCAGAAGGTGTAGGCGATACCGCCTTCGAGCAGGGAGGTGTCGACGAACTGACCGCGCCCGGTCTTCAGCCGGTGGATATAGGCGCACAGGGTACCGTAGGCGCCGTAGATTCCGGCGTTCAGGTCGGTGATAGGCACTCCGACCTTGACTGGCGTCTGCTCCGGGTGACCGGTGGCCGCCATCAGGCCGCTCATCCCCTGGGCCACCAGGTCGAAGCCGCCGCGATCACTGTAGGGGCCGGTCGCGCCGAAGCCGGTGATGTGGGTGTAGATAAGGGCCGGGTTCAGCTCCTTGGCGTCTTCATACCCCAGGCCGAAGCGCTCCAGGGTCCCCCGGCGGAAGTTCTGCACCAGCACGTCGGACTGGGCGACCATGCGGTGCAGGACCTCGCGGGCGCCGTCGACCTTGAGGTCGAGCACGATGCCGCGCTTGTTGCGGTTGATCGCCAGGAAAGCGGCCGACTCGCCGGCGATAAAGGGTGGCGCCATGCGCCGTGAATCGTCGCCGCCCGGCTTTTCGAGCTTGATGACGTCGGCGCCCATGTCGGCGAGCAGCATACCGCAGAACGGGCCGGCCATGATCTGGGTGTAGTCCAGAACGCGCACTCCCTCGAGGGGCAGAGGGGTTCCTGCGATAGCGTCGGGTCCGGTCATCTCGCTACCGCCCCTTGAACTTCGGCGCCCGCCGCTCGACGAAGGCGGTGCGGCCTTCGCGGTAGTCATCGCTGTCGAACACCACGTAGGGCAATTCGGTCTCTGCGGGCGTCAGGTCCTGCAGTCCGGGATTCTTCTGCAGCGTCCGCATCAGCGTCTTCGTGTGCTTCTGGGACAGGGGAGCCAGCTGGGCCATCTCGCCGGCCAGCTTGTCGGTATAGCTCTCCAGCTCGCCGGCCCCCACGACCTGGGTCACCAGGCCGATGCGCAGGGCTTCCTGGGCGTCGATCAGGCGGCCACTCAGCAGCAGGTAGGAGGCGGCGCCGGTCCCCACCAGGTTCACCAGGTGGCTCATTTCCACGTAGCCTATGAGCAGGCCAAGCCGTGCAATCGGGATGCCGAAGCGGCTGTCTTCGGTGACGATGCGGATGTCGGTGGTGGTAGCGAACTCGCAGCCGCCGCCGACGCAGAAACCGTGGATGCGGGAGATGGTCGGCTTGGGCAGCTCGCCGATGGCGGTCAGGGCGCCGTCGAACGCCTCGGCGTAACGCCGCGCCTTGGCGCCATTGTCGCGGTGCTCCTCGAAGTCGACGATGTCGGCGCCGGCCGAGAACGCTTTCTCCCCCGCACCGGCGAAGACGACCACGCGCACCGAGTCGTCGCTACCGAGTTCGGCAGCCAGGCGCTGCAGCTCCAGCCAGCCGGCGTAGTTGATGGCGTTGCGCTGCTCGGGCCGGTTGAACGTGACGTAGGCGATCCCGTCGCGCCGCTCCAGCAGGATGTGGTCGGACATCGGGGGTGCTCCGTGTGCGGGTTGAAGGCGCCGCGCGCTGAGGCGTCCGGCGGGCGGAATAAGGGGGTATGGTCCGAGGTCCGTCAAGTTCGCGCCGGCTCAACCGGTGCGCTGTCGGCCTGCCTGTGCCCGGGCGGCGGCCACGAGACGCCTTTCGTCGGCGCTGCATCTGCCTGAGCTTTTTGCGCTCACTACGGCGAACCAATTGGGAGAGAAAAGATGAAGCGCCTGTCCGAGCACCTGCACTGGGTCTCCGAGACCTGCAGCGTCTACCTGATCGAGCAAGAGGGGCGCTGGCTGGCGATCGACTGCGGCAACCGCCTGTCGCCTGCGGTCGCCGGGCCGGTTCCCGAGCGCCTCCTGCTCACCCACTTCCACCGCGACCAGTGCGGCGCGGCCCCAGATTGGCAGCGGGCCGGCGTCGAAATCGTCATGCCCTTCGCGGAGAAGCGGCTCCTGGAAGAGGGCGACCTGGTGCGCGCGGCCTACGACACTTACGACAACTACACCTCCTACTTTCCGGGCGCAGGGCCGCTGGAGGACATTGCCGGCGCCTACGCCCACGACTACGAGACCCTGAGCTGGGCCGGCATCGATTTCGAGGTCGTGCCGCTGCCGGGCCATACCTTCGGCTCGGTCGGCTACCTGTTCGAGCTGGATGGCAAGCGCCTCCTGGCCTGCGGCGACCTGATGTGCGCGCCGGCAAAGCTGCGGGAATACTTCTGGAGCCAGTGGCAGTACATGGAGTTCAAGGGACACGCCAACCTGCTGGAAAGCCTGCGGGCTGCGGAGGGGTTGGGGATCGACCTGATTCTGCCGGGGCACGGCGAGCCGTTCGCGGTCGACGCTGCGGCCTTCGAGCGGTTGCGGGCGCCGCTGGAGGAGATCTGGATGCTCTTCCACAACCAACCGTACGAGTACTACGAGCCGGTCTTCCGCGAGCTCAGCGAGCACGTCTTCGAGGTGACCAACTCGGGGGCCAACACCTACATCGTGCGCGACGACGAGGGACACGGCCTGCTGATCGACAGCGGTTACACATCGAAGGCCGCGATCAACGCCAATCCGCATCGCCACATAGATCATCTCACTCCACACCTTGAGAAGAAGCTCGGTGTGCGCGAGGTGGAGTGGTTCCTGCCGTCCCACTACCATGACGACCATCTCGCCGGGCTGCCGGTCCTGCAGCTGCGCTACGGTACGAAGGTGGCGACGTCGCCGGAGCTGCGGGAGATCCTCGAGCACCCCGACCGCTTCGACATGCCCTGCCTGGTGCCGCGCGGCACGAGTGTCGAGGCCGTGGTCGAGCGGGGTGAAGCGTTCCACTGGCGTGGCATCGACTTCCGCATCGAGCAGCATCCAGGCCAGACGCTGTACCACCACCTGATCGACTTCGAGATCGACGGTCAGTGCTTTCTGAGCATCGGGGACAATGTTTCGGGAGCCAGCTTCTCCGCGGGGAGGGAGTTCATCCATTCCTTCATCCCGAAGAACCGGACGCCGGTCTCCTCCTACCGGGACATGCCGCGGCAGATCGCCGAGCGCGATCCGGACTGGCTGCTCACGGGGCACCTGGGGGCGCGGCGGTGCGACCGGGGCGAGACCGAACGTTGGCAGCAGTGGATGGACCGCTGGACCGAGTTGTTCACGGAGATCATCGACCAGCCGACGCCGGACCTGGGGATGGATCCGCACTGGGTGGAATTCTCTCCGTACAAGGTCCACGTCGATGCCGGTCAGGAGGTGGCGTTCGAGGTGCGGGTGAAGAACCACGAGGGGCAGGCGGGCATTGCGCAGCTGCAGTTTCGCGCCAGCGGCGGTGCCGAGGTCGCACCGGGGGAGGTGGGACTTGAGCTGGAGGCGGGCGCGAGCGGCAGCGTCGGGTTGCGGGTGAAGATGCCGGATTCGTTCACCACCCACTGCGTGACCATCGTGGCCGATGTGATCTGGAACCAACGGCATCTCGGTGAGACTGCTGAAGCCATAGCCTTCTGGTAGGCTGTCGCTTGGAGGCCATGCCAATGCCATGCGGTGGGCAGGCGCCGGGGCTCTCCTCGATGCGCCGGCCTCAGACCAGGTTACCGATCTTTTCCCGGATCAGCGCCTGGAAAACGCTCACACAGCGCGCCAGACTGGGGCCGACGGCCCGGCGCTCGAAGCCGTGGGGGCCAAACCCGTAGATCGTGTGTACCGGGTTGAGACCTCCGACGGGTCCCACCGGGTTGTCGTCCACATCGCCCCAATCGGCCAGCGTTACCGGACCGTCGACGAAGAAGGCAGCGCGCAGCCGCTTGTCGACCGAGTCCAGGTAGTAGGGACTAGTCTGCGCGATGCAGTTGGGCAGGTCCCCGGCCGGCAGGATCTGGCGGCCGCCGCCGTCCAGATCGCTACGGTAGATGATGGGGTTGGCATGGACCACCTGGGGCTCGTCTCCGGGAAGGGCCGTGCGCCAGGGCGTTAAGACCTCGCCGAGCAGCGCGGTTGCTGCCGGATCCGCGGCCCAGAAGGCCGAGGTATACCCAGCTCCCGGGGAGACAGCGCGGGCAATACCCTCGCGCACGATGCGGTACTCGTGCCAGTTCCGCAGCTCCCCGACGTGGTCCGCGGTCGGGAACTCGCTGGCGGTTCCGGTCCTGAGTTCGTTGAAGAGGGCGAACCAGTTGGCGTATCCACGGTGGGCGCGGGAGAAGCGGGTGGCGCCCTCGAGCCGGGAGGCGCCGGCCCCGTCGACTACGACCACGTGGGGCATCTCGGCGCACAGTCGCTCGATGAATTGCCCGGAGAATGGCGAAGGCGTGTTGAGCCGCATGGTGGCGTGGGAGGTGACGCGCGGGTAGACGACTTCGACGCCGGGCAGGAATTGCTCCAGTGGCTCGACGACCCACAGGCGGCCGTAGCCGCCGCCGAGCAGCTGCCCCTTGTCGTTGCCGACCACGACGATCGGGCGCGACGTGCCACGCCGGAGCTGGCGCAGGAACGCGAGGAATCCGACTGCCTCGTGCGCCGCTCGCTCCACGGCGAGAAGGTCGACCTCTGAGGGCCGCCACTCCAGCTCGGGGAGGGGAAGACGGTCGAGTCCGGTGAACAGCGCGTAGGGATCTTCGCCGGCTGGCCGGTTGCGCAGCCGGCGGTATTCAACCTGGAAACGGCCGAACTCAAGATCGCGTTGCAGCTCGTTGCCGGGATCGAAGCGGCCGCCGCGCGTGTCGTCGACCAGCGCGTCGAGCTCGGTGAAGGCGGGGTGATCGGCACTGGACAGGAATCTCACCAGCATTGGTGTCAGGACGACGTGGACGCCACTCCGCGCCCCGGTCGCGGACGCCCAGGCGGCGAACTGCGTGAGGCGCAGGACTACTTCGTCGGCGGGCAACACCTGTAGCATCGGTGCGGCGATCGCGGGATCCTCGCGCAGGCCGATCTCATCCCAGGGCAGGTCCTGTGGAGCGACGTGATTCACGAGCTGACTCCGATTCTGGCGGCAGGTAGCAGTCGCCTGCCGGCGCTTTGGACTGAAGATCGGCGCGGCATCGGTTTTCGAACAGGAAACACTATCCGATGAAGGATCTCATCATCAAGCTCACCTGGCGTCAACGGCTGCCGAGTCGACCTTGATGCGCCGTAGCCCCTGCATGTAGGTCTCGCGGTCCCGGGTCTGCTTCTTGTTGAAGTTGCGCGAGTCGCTGGGGATGATCTGCAGGCTGCGATCGGCCAGCGGGCAGCTGACCGGAACGTGGCCGCGCCGATGGGACTCGCGTAGGGCGATCCCGATTTCCAGTGCCCGGCGGCCGTTGTCGCCGCTGGAGATGGGCTCGGTGCCGTTTTCCAGCGCGTCGATGAGCGTGGACGCGGTGGCGTTGTTGCGCGGAAAGTGCCGCCAGCCGTTGCTGTCGTAGGTCTTGCTGCCCGGGTACAGCTCGTCCTCGGGGAGCATTCCCTCCACCGGCTCGAACTGCCGGCCGGCCGGTCCGTCGTCGTCCCTTATCCGCCACATGCGGACATGCCGGTAATCCGAAACCAGGGTGCCCTCCGTACCGCGCACCTCGACTCCGTAGCGGGCGGTGTTGCCGCGGTCGAAGAACGCCTCCACCCCGTTGGTAAAACGGATGTAGCCGGCGCCGCCCTGATCGTATTCACTCCAGGGATCGCCGCTCACCCAGCCGATCACCCAGCCGACGTCCGCGTCCGCAGCGAACAGGCGGGCGAGGCTGAACTGCTGGATGTGTCCGCCGGAGAGCTGGGAGCCGCTGCCCATCATCACGTTGATAGTCCGCACCTGGCCGATGGCACCGGCGGCGATGGCCTCGCGGGCGCGGGCGTAGTGGGGCAGGTTGCGGTCGAGGTCGCCCACCGCCAGCGGCACGTCGCGGGCACGGCATTCGTCGACCATGCGATCGGCCTGCTGCAGCGATGCGGCCATCGGCTTCTCGCAGCCAATGGCGCGAACGCCTAGCTGGGCGCAGCGGACGACCACCTCCGGGTTGGGCTGCACCGGCAGGATGGCGAGGGCGATGTCGATCTGCTCGGCGGCGAGCATCTCCTCGAAGTCAGCGTAGCCGGGGACGTCGAAACGCTCGCAGAACAGGTGGAGGTTCTCGCGGTCCGGGTCGGCGCCGGCGACGATCTCGGCGCGGGGATCCAGGTCGTAGGAGCGGGCATGGACCGTGCCCTTGCGGCCGCAGCCGATCAGGGCGACGCGGTAGGGTTGCTCGGGCGCCGAGGTGGACCGGTCGCGACTCATGCCGGCAAGGAAAGCGAACGGGGTTTCCGGGTCAATCGGTGCCGCACCCGGCTCACCTCGGGACGCCGGTTCCCCATCACTGCAGGCCGAGCCGGCGATACTGCTCGGCCGGGGCGTCGCAGTCCCGCATCAGTGCGCGCATGAGATCGGCCATACGCTGCTCCTGCTGCGGATCGGTCAGGGAGGACCGCTGCCCCGGATCCTGCTCCAGGTCGAAGAGGAGGTTGCCGTAACTGTTCTGGGCGTGGGCTGTTTCAGCCGGCATGCGCAGCAGCTGGCAGCCCTTGGTGAAGGAGAACGAATCGACCAGCTCGGCCTGCGTTAGCTCGGCAACGGAGTAGGGCGAGCTCACGTGATAGGGCATGAGCGTGTAGTTGAAGAGGGGCGAGTTGTCCGCCTCTACCGGGCTGCGCATGTAGACGTAGCGGCCGTCGGTCACGTTGACCTGGTCGCCGTGGTTCCCGAAGATGGCGGCCTCGCGCACCGGCTTATCATCCGCTATGGTGGCAGCCAGGGGGCGGCCGAGCATGTCCGGAGTGAGTTCGAGGCCGAAGAGCTCGAGCAGCGTCGGGCCCAGGTCGATGGAGGGCTGCACCAGGCTGGAGCGTCGCTCCCCACTCTTGCCGCAGCGCGGGTCCCAGACGAAAAAAGGGGTGTTAGCCTGCTCCTGGTACCAGGGCATCTCCAGCTTGGCCCAGAGGTCGTGCTCGCCCAGCAGGAAGCCGTGGTCCGTCCACACCACCAGCATGGTGTCCTCCCACATCTGCTGGCGATCCATCTCGTCGAGCACCTCTCCGAGGCGGGCGTCGCACATCGACAGCAGAGCTGCGTAGTGGCCGCGGCACTGCTCGATCAGCTCCCGCGATTCCTTCACCGGACCGTATTCCGGCCAGTCGAAAAGACCGGCCAGACGCGGCCCGATGGCGTCCCGGTCGATCAGGTCCGGGTAGAGATCCTGGTACCGGCGCTGGGTGAAGAAGGGCTCGTGCGGATCGAATGTCTCGATCTGCAGGAACCAGTTGTCGTCACTGCCGTTGCGACGCAGGAAGTCGAGGCCGGCGTTAAAGGTCTTGGCCTGCGGCTGCTGCCACTCGGCCGTGATCAACTGGCGGTTGACGCGGTCCTGCCGCGGGAAGCTTGCCTCCCACCCGTTCTGACCGTGCGAGCTTAACGGCGGCATCTCGGCCGCCTGGCCGATCCACGGATCCCCCTCCTGGCCCCGGTGGAACTGCCAGGTCTCGTACTGGGTGTGATAGGTGGCGCCGCCGCTCTCCCAGTAGTGGTAATGATCGCTGATCAGATGGGAAGAGATCCCGTGGGTGCGCAGGATGCGGGGGACCGAGTCGTCGAATGGCTCCAGGGGTCCCCAGTCGCGGTGCAGGAATCCGGGGCGGCCGGTGTGCAGGTCGCGGCGGGCGGGCATGCAGGGCATGGAGCAGATGTAGCTCTTGTCGAAGCTGACCGTACGCTCAGCCAGACGCTGGAAGTTGGGCGCGTGAATCCAGTCGCAGCCGTAGGGTGGCAGCATATGCCGGTTGAGTGAGTCGAACATCACCATCAGGGCGCGCATGTCGTTCTCCAAGTTGAGTGTTGTCTCGTGCCGGTCAGGCAGCAGAATGAGGTCCTGCATGAGATCTTGCACGCGATCGATGCAGGAGCGAACATGGAATACACCAAACTGGGCCGCCGCGGTGTCAAGGTTCTGCGCTTGGGCATCGGGTCCGGATTCCGCCGCCGGTGACGATAGCCGCAGCCGGGAGAGCAAGGTCTGAGACGGAGTGCGACCTGGACATCTCTTCTCGCGTCGAAAATCAGGTATATTATCGCTACGGGGCATCCTCCGGCAGTCCAGGAAGCCCCTCACTCCATCGCCATTGTTTAGGATACCATCTTGATTCAATCCGCGGAACGCGCCCTGCATCTGGTTCACAAGACCGATGGTCGGCTCGACGATGAGATCCACTTCGTCGCCGTCGAAGCAGTGCAGATTCCCGAACCGTGTCGACGCCTCCTCGTGCACGACCACGACATGACTCCGACCCTGGCAGCGTACTTCGGCCAGGAGATCGTCCTCGACTGCCTCAGCGTTCGACGGGAGGCCGACGACCTCTACCGGCAGGTTTTGCTGCGGACCGAGGGCGACGGAACCGCCACCGAGTGGGGCGCCATCAGAATCGCTCTCGGACGTCTCCCGGCGGCAGCCCGTGATCAGGTTCTCCACA
>CAYWBJ010000227.1:0-14255 GCA_964456165.1 uncultured Gemmatimonadaceae bacterium
CCAGTTGCGTATACCAGTTAAACAGGTAGAAGCCGTCGATTCCGGTGGCGAGTAGACGAGCGGCCAGCGCCCGCGTCGCACGCCGGAAGTGGGTCTGCGGATCGCCGGCGCCGTGGGTTGTGTTGTAGTAGAAGCCGCCCAGCGAGGGACTGACGCGGATGTTGCGGCCAGCACAGAGCTCGACCCAGTAGCGGCCGTCGAGGGCCGAATCCATCTCGGCACAGGCGGAGGGTATCAGGTAGTCCATCAACCCCTCCTCGACCCAGCGCTCGACATCGTAGCCCACGTGCAGACACCCTTCCAGCGAGGCACCGACCCGAGCCGCCAGGTAGAGTGGACGTCCCCGCCGCCGGGCGGCGGCGTCAACGATGGCACGGGCCCGCCGCATGAAGTCGGTCAGCACGTAGCGGCGGCGAAAGGCGTGCGCGACCGGCAGGTGATGGGCATGCCGCTGCCAGTCCAGCTCGATGCCCTGGAATTCGTACTTTTCCGCTACCTCCCGGATCATCTCCAACCGATGTTCCCGAACAGCCTGATGAGTGTAGTCGTAGGAGGTAGAGAACCAGGGGGGCGCCTGGCTGCCCAGCAACAGGTCGGGGTTGTCCCGCTTGAGCCGAGGCATGTCGGTCAGGTCGCCGTGCTGATCGTTCATCCGGAAGGAGAAGAACACGTCGACCCCATGCTGCCGCGCCCCATCGATGGCGGACTGGTTGGGGTCTTCCCCCCGGGCGATCATCGCCCGGGCCGAGGCGATGGCCCGCCACTGCATCTGGTTCTGGCACCGCCCACCCTCCGCTTCTCCCTTAAACTCGAGCACGTCGGACGGGTAGAAGGCGGTGCCGCCGGGAGAGCCGTTCCAGAAGAGGCAGTCGATCGGCAGGTCCCCGAGCCTGCCGTAGAGCAGGTCGATGAAGTCCCGCCGACTCATCGGCACTTCCTTCTGGCCTAGGGCGTCGTCGCCATCCCAGTTGACGATCACCCGGTAGCTGGGGGGATTCTTTGAGGCGTCCATGGCAACTGTCTCCGCGCGAATCGGTCAGTCGGTGAGTGCCGCCTGCACACCGCGCCCCGATCGAGCTACCGAGGTGGCTGCGGCAACTGCAGCTTCGACACCCGCCCGGCAACCACGGCCGGTAGCCAGGCCGTGAATAAGGTAGCCGTTGAAGGAATCGCCGGCGCCGGTCGTGTTAGTGCCCCACACCGGCTCGGTCATGACCTTTCCCTCCGCGACAGGGGGGGCGCCCGCGACAGCGTCGGCTTCCTCAGCGCGGCTGGCCCAGACAGCCCCGGCGGCACCACGCTTGACGACGACGTGCTCCGGGCCCGCGTTCAGTAACTCACGGGCAAGAGCCTCCGCCGTCGGCGCCGAGTGCCAGGCGAGCAGCTCCTCTTCGGTGCCTACCAGGCAGGTCAACTCGGCGAAGACCGAGCGCATGGCCCCCTGATCGACACCGCAACGGTCGAACCAGGGGCTGGGATCGAAAGCGGTCGACACTCCGCGTTGGCGCATCGCGGCAAACACCTGTTGCAACTCGCGCAGATCTCCGTCATCCACCAGGCCGAACCCGGAGGCAAAGAACCAGCTCCACTGCGACCCGCCATCCTCTGTACCGGTCCCGGCCGCCCCGACGGACCGACTCCAGGCAACCTTCTGGCCGGCGTGGTAGTGGCTGGTGCGACGACCGTCGGGGCACAGCAGGATAACGTTTGCCGCCGACGCGGCATCCAGCGGCGGCCCCAGTCCCACTCCGGCGGCACGTACCTGGCGTGTTGCCAACTCCCCCCACACGTCGGAACCAAGGTTGGTGTTGAGATCCACCGGATGCCCGCAGTGGGCCAGCACCAGCGCCGGTCCGACGCCCCCACCCCCGAGCACGGGCTCGATCGGGGCTTCGTGGAACTGGACGTTGTCTCCCCAGCCATCACGGGCCGCGGTGGCGACGTCAACGCCGCCGCGATCGTCCACATCGCGGACCAGGATATCGACACAGGTGTTGCCGGCGACGCCAATCCGCGGGTGCACTGGCCCCGCGCCCGCGGTGGCCGCAGCCATCATTCACCCCAGACCGTGATCGAATCGCCGGTCCGGATGCGGCCGCCGCGAAAGACGGTCGCGAACACCCCTCCCCGCATATAGGAAACCAGCGCCTGCAGTAGACCAGGTTGCACCTTCTCCATGTTCATGCAGGGTGTGGTCTCACCCCGGACTTGGAGTTCGGCGTCCCCTACCGCCAGCCGGCAGCCAACCACCTGGCTCAGGTCGAGTCCAGTCACCAGCAGGTTGGCGCGCCGCTTTTGGGGTGCCAGGTCGGCCCCCAGCTCGGCCGTCGTCTCCGGCCACCCCTCACGCGACCGCCGAGTGATGGCCCGAGGCGCGCTCCGGGGCCGGGCGCCCTCCAGACCGGCTCCAGCGACCGCAACCGCCTCCTCGACAACGGTGGCCGGCTCCCACCTGCTCGGGAAGAGGTAGATCTCCACTACGCTGCCGCTGTCCACGACGGCCTCAGAAAGGGCAGACCCAGTTGCCGTCGAGCAACTTGCTGTTGAGCGAGTAGTCTACCGGGACGTCGATCAGATGCACGCCACTGGCGCCCAGGCAACCGGCGAGCAGCGGTGCGAAGTCTGCCGTCTTCTCCACGCGGTGCCCGGTAGCACCATAGCTCTCGGCATACTTGATGAAGTCGGGGTTGCCGTAGTCCAGGCCCCAGTTGGGCAGCCCCATCGCCGCCTGTTTCCACTTGATCATGCCGTAACCGTCGTCCCGGAGGATGATGACTACCAGGTCCAGCCCTAGCCTGACTGCGGTCTCCAGCTCCTGGGAGTTCATCATGAACCCGCCATCGCCGCAGATCGCCACCGCCTTCTTCTGTGGATAGACGATCTTGGCCGCCATCACCGAAGGCATACCGGCTCCCATGGTCGCCAGAGCATTGTCGAGCAGCACGGTGTTGGGCTCGTGCGCCGGATAGTTTAGGGCGAACCAGATTTTGTAGACCCCGTTGTCGAGGCCGATGATACCGTCGTCCGGCATAGCCGCGCGAACATCGGCCACCAGCCGGGGCGGCGCCACCGGGAAGGTGTCGAGTCCCTCGTCGCAGCGGATCTGCTCGTGCAGCCACTCCTTGACCCGCATGAAATAATCGAAGTTCCAGCTGGCCTGGCGCTCGATCTTCTGGTTGATCTGCCAGACGCTGTTGCCGATGTCGCCGATCACCTCCAGCTGCGGGAAATAGACCGGGTCCACCTCGGCGGACTCGAAGTTGACGTGGATAACCTGGAAGCTGCCGTGCTCCATGAAGAACGGCGGCTTCTCAATGACGTCATGCCCAACGTTGATGATCAGGTCGGAGCGCTCGATGGCGCAGTGCACGTAGTCGTTGGACGACAGCGCAGCGTTGCCCAGATAGAGCACGTCCCGCTCGTCCAGCACGCCCTTGCCCATCTGGGTGTTGAAGAACGGGATACCGGTCGTCTCGACGAACTGGGCGAGCATGTTCGAGGTGCGCTTGCGGTTGGCGCCGGCACCAATGAGCAACAGCGGCCGCTGCGCCTCCTCGATCATCTCCACTGCCTTGAAGATCGCCTTCTCCTCCGGCACCGGCCGCCGCACCCGATCGCGGGGGAAAAGAGGCTCGTCGACCTCTTCCTCGGCGATGTCCTCGGGCAGCTCCAGGTGCACGGCACCTGGGCGCTCCTCCTCGGCGAGGCGAAAGGCTTCCCGCACCCGGGAGGGAATGCTGTTACCGTTGACGATCTGCGAGGTGAACTTGGTCAGCGGCCGCATGGTGTCGACGATGTCGACGATCTGAAACTGCCCCTGCTTGCTCGACTTAATCGGCTTCTGACCGGTGATCATCAACATGGGCATGCCACCCAGCTGGGCGTAGGCAGCAGCGGTCACGAAGTTGGTTGCCCCCGGTCCCAGTGTCGAAAGACAGACCCCGGTCTTGCCGGTCAGACGCCCGTAAGTGGCGGCCATAAAACCAGCCGCCTGCTCATGCCGGGTCAGGATGAGCCTGATCTTCCGGGAGGACTTGAGGGAATCGAGGAAAGCGAGGTTTTCCTCGCCGGGAATCCCGAAGATGTACTCCACACCCTCCGCTTCCAGCGCTTTGATGAACAGGTCCGATGCCTTCATAACGCTCCTCGTGCGATGATACGCGGTTGCCTGGGTTGGTCAGGAGAGCTCCAGGCCAAGCTCGCTCCCGTACTCGCAGATCTGACGCCAGGTCTCGTCCTCAACGAAGATACCGTCCCGGCGCCGGCGCGCCCGCTCCCGGCTCTCGATCTCGCCCGGCACCAGGATCTCGTCGATCCCGGCGGCAGTCGGCGCCGACTTTATCCAGCTGACGAAGGCCCCAACCTCCTGCTCGAAGTCAGCCGGCGGCACGAAAGCGGCAATGTCAAGGACCAGAAGCAGCACGGCGTTGCCGACCTGGTCAGAAGTGCCGGTACAGCCGGCCCCGCTCAGAGCGCCCGCCAGTAGATCGACCGCCACCGACAGACCGAAACCCTTGTGGCCGGCACTGCCGCCGAAAGGCAGAATGCCGCCACGCGGCGGACCGTAGAAGGCAACGGGGTCGGTCGTCGGGACGCCTTCGCGATCGACGATCCAACCTTCCGGCGTCTGCTCACCCCGGTTCCTCTTGACGCGAATCTTGCCCTCGGCGACGATGCTGGTCGTCATGTCGAGCACGATCGGGTCGTCGGGATCCCGCGGAATGCCTACGGCCAGCGGATTGGTGGACAGACGCCCGTGCCGCCCGCCCCATGGGACCACCACGGGACCGGCGCCGTGCGCGTTGGCGAACAGGAGTCCGATCAGCCCCCGTCTGGCCACCGCTTCGACGTAGCTGCCGAGCCTGCCGATATGGTTGCTGTGGCGGATGGTGACTGCCGCCAGGCCAGTACCGGTTCCGGCTCCCTCTCCCTTCGCCCTGGCGACGGCCAGATCCACCGCGCGATGCCCGATGACCTGCCCAAACCCCCAGCGCCCGTCGAGGAGGAGCGCCACGGCCGTCTCGTTCGCGATCTCCACCGGTCTGCCGGGATCGATCTCGCCGCGGCGCATGGAGTCGACGTATTGCGGAATTCGGATGACGCCGTGGGAGTCGTGTCCCACCAGGTTGGCCTCGACCAGCTCGCGCGCGACGATCAGCGCTTCCTCCGGCGGCGCTCCGGCGGCGCCCAGCACCGCCGCGCCCGCCTTCCGCAGTTCCTCAGCACGGAAGATCGGCATTCAGCTCTCCATCACTGCAGTATCCAGTAATCCAACCCAGCCACGATCGCAGCGCGCGCCTGGGCGTTGCTCAGCTCCGCTTTGCCGGCGGCCTTCTTCAGCACGTCACCGGTCGTCGGCACATTACCGACCCCGTGCAGACCGAAGAGATTGTTCTTCTCGAACCACTTGTGCAAGGCCCGCGCGCCGCGCGCCGTCAGCTCGACCACCCGCGGCAGCTCCAGCCCCTGGGCGTCTGCTATCTCCGTCAGCCCCAGCCGCAGACCGCTACCATCCTGCTGCAGGTCGTCCAGCACCCGCTCCAGCAGCTGGATCACGAATTCCCGCGCCGCCTCCTTCTCGGTACCGGCAGCCTTGGCAGCGTCAGTGACAATCACGTCGACTCGTCCGCTGATACCCTCGCTGATGAGGCGCCGCAGGCTAGCGCCAAGGGAGCGGAACAGCTCGTGGGCCTGGGCCTCGTCAACCTGATCGGTCAGCTCGCCGACAAAGGCCGGCGCCGTCGGCCGCCGCCTGAGCACACTTTCCACACGCGTCAGGTCGGGCAGATAGGGAGACGCTTCAGCCACCTCTCCAGGTGCCGCCGCCACTTCGACCTCACCAGCCGGGGCGTCTTCCAGCTCGTCGGATGCAACCGCAGATGCGGCTCCCATCCTGCCCGCCGCCCCATCCCCTGCCGTTGCGGACGGCAGGGGGACCGCGGGTTTACTCGCGATCTTGGGAACGCTCTCCTTGAACTCCTCGATCCCTCGCTCCACCTGGGCGACGATCGACTCGGGCGGCGGCTCCCACCCGGGCGGGGTACCTACCAGCCGGATCTTCTCCTTCCACCAGATCCACTTGTTGCCCTCGGCGATCTTCTCATCGAGGGCCATCTCCGGCATGTCCGAGTCGGGCAGCAGAAACATGGAGTCAAGCAGCATATCCTCTGCCGGATGGACCTGAAGCCACTCCCAGGGAATGGCCAATTCATAGGTGTATAGGCCTGCAGCCGCGGCGCTGGCAGCGGCGACGGGGATGTCGACCGTCCCGGGACTGCGCTGCTGGGAACCCCAGGCGTGTGCCGCTCCCGCGGCCACGGCCCCACCATCGCCCGCGGGCGCGGCCACCGGCGCGACCCACAGGTTATACCCGAGATTCGCCTTCGGCGCCCTGAGAAAAACCTTCAGGTGATCGTAATAGTACATCCGGTCCTTCCGCGCTCCCCCCGGCCCCTTCCAGACGTATTGCTCCGGCGCGATGCGGACCGCGTCCTGACGGTCATCCTCGACCGAGACCGCGATGTACAGGTGAGCGGCACTCCACATCAGGTAGATGTCCACGTAATGATCGCGTGCGCCGTTGAACCCACCGCGCACGCCCACCGGTCCGTCGCCAGGTCGAATATGCAGCGGCTCAGGGGCGGCCCATTCGTCCAGCATCCCGTCGACGACGACGGTCCGATCCGTGGCCAGGACCGGTGGCTCGGCGGTGACGGCCGTAGCGCCGGCACTGCTCAGGAGAGCGGCAACTCCAATCAGGAGAGGGCCGCTGCGCGGGCCAGCCGCTACCGCTTGCGCAGCCGCGTTACCGCCCACTCAGCGTCCGCGTCTTCGATGTCCACCCGAACGACCACCTCAGGAAACTGGTCCTGCAGTCTCGCATAGGTCTGTTGCATCTCGGGATCGGGATAGACCCAGTCGTGGATGTAGAAGACGGACCGGACCTTGGCCTGCAGCAGTTCCTTGGTGCAACCGAAGCAGGGCCGCATGGTCGAATAGAGCATGGCCCCCTCAGTGGCGATGCCGAAACGGGCCGCCGCGAGCAACGCGTTCTGCTCGGCGTGCACGCAGATGCACAGGTCGTAATCTTTGCCGGATTGGTACTTGTCCCTGTTGCGGCAGCGCTCGCACCCCCCGTCGGTGCAGTTGGGCATGTTCGCCGGGGTGCCGTTGTAGCCGCTGGAGATAATGCGGTCGTCGAGTACGAGCACCGCTCCGACCCGGTTGCCGACACAGTCGGCCCGGGCCCGTACCGCCATGGCGATGCGCATGTAGTACTCGTTCCAGTCAGGCCGAACGCGTCCATCCAACCTCTCCATCTGCGTGCCGGTCATTTCCACCTCTATTTGGGCTCGTGATCACCCCGCACCCGGTGTCGGCACCGGGTTCGTTCGACGCCGACCGAACCCGGCTGGCAGGCAGGGCTGAACATAAGGCATATAGCGGAGGCGCCCCAAGGGCCGGTGGCCAGGGCAGTCAGTGGAAACGGAGGCTCTGCAGCTCCAACTGGTCGCAACAAGCGGCAGCGCCGAGAGTCGGTCCCCGCAGCGTCAGCACCACATCATACCAACCGCGGCGCTGTTTCAATGGCAATCGGCCCCCGACGGGGGTGGATCAGCGGTGGTGCCAGCCGGGCAGCTCGATCTGTTCAGACAGGTGCCAAGCGGTGACGAAAAGGGAGGCGATAAAACCGGTGGCGGCAGCAGCCCGCTCGCGCGCGAAGGCCTGCACCTCGGCCCGACTGTGGTCCTCGAGGTCCGGCGCGAGCTCGTAGGTCAGGTCGAGCAGGCCTCGACTGCGCTCGAACTCCGCGAGAATCCCTGGCAGCAGCGGGTCGACAAGATTGATCGCGGTGACAGCGGCGAGCTCCTCGGGCGCGAAACCAATGGCCTGCACGAGACCGTCAACCTTTTCGTGAATGCCGCGTCCCACCACCGTGCCGTCGGCCTCAATGCGACCGTCGAAGTGGATCGTCAGGTGCAGAGGTTGGGAGGCGTCGGCGGCATAGTGGGCGAGGAAGCCAGCGTAGACTAGGGCCTTGGCCTGCACGGTCTCGTCAGCCGACCACCGCCGGTACTCGGCGAACGCGACCGCCAGCCGCTGGGTCCACTCGACCAGGGTGTAGGGAAGGAACCCGACCTTCTGCGGCTCGAGATCGATCTTCTGGCAGGCGGCGACGAACCCGAAGCGGTCCTCGGGCAACGCCATGCCTTCGACCAACTCGGCATCGAAGAAGTGCTCCGGGTGTTCGGTTCCCAGCAGCTGTGGCACGCTCCGGTTCTTGAACAGGTCCTGGTCGTAGCTGACATGGGCCACCTGCCCGGCGCCGGCGCGGAAAAATGCCGGCATCTCCTGAGGGAGGGCGAGCACGGCCGCTTCGGCGAGCAGACCGTGGCCGTCGCCCCACCAGGCCAGGGCCGGCCGCGCAGCCAGGGGGCCGAGCAAGGCTGCCGCAGTCAGAATCAACAGGTGCTTCACGTCTTCCTCCGTACACAAGCCAGCCACACCCCGGGGAGTGGAGCGTGGCTGCTCAATATTCGGACTGCGGCCCCACCCGTCAAGCTGGGGCCGGTCGGGGACTGGGGAGGACGCTGCCTACAACGACTCTAGCTGGTCCTCTTCCACCCAGGATTTGCGCAACAGGTCCTGGTGCCGACGCTGGCGGCGGGCCTTTGGGGTCTCGACGCCGTAGCGCCGGCAGAGTCGGCCAAAGCTGCTCGGGGCGATGCCGAGGGCCACACCGGCATCCTGGTTACTGGCGTAGATGCGGGCGGCTCGTTCAATGCGGTCTCGTTCGATTGACACGGTACATCCTCCTCGTTGCGGGTCCTGCGCCCTGCGTGTGTGGTGGCCTCGATAGGTGCACAAAAGAATAACTGATCATTTGTGCACTCTGTCAACAGAAAAATCAACGCTCCAGTGTGTAGATGTCCGTATAGTCCCCCAGCAGCTCCCGGCGCCACCATCGCCCACTTGACCACAACTCGTCCCAGGAACCGAATTCATGCCGATACAGCCTTGATCTAACGTACTTAGGTGGAGAAGAGAATGGATTCTCTTCCAATAAGTTAAGGACATCTTCCCGTCCTTCCAGAAGGGCGGAGAGGAAACCCGCGAACCAGCTGTTCTCCCGGTGCGGGCGAAGGGCGGCAAACCACATCTGCCAGTCCAATCTCGGCATGTGCGGCTGCGCCAGGCCGGGGCGACCCTCCTCGCGGTCCGGCTTCCAGCGAAAACGATAAGCGCGCCAGCTATGGCCGTCGTGGCTGCCCTCCACCTGGATCTCGCGACGCACGGTCGTCATCACTGCGAAGAGCCCGTAGCCGCCGACCAACCGGAAAGCTCCTAGGTGGCGGTTCAAGGCGAGAACCGGCTGCGGCCAGGCCCACTCCAGACGCAGGGTCTGGCTCAGCTGCCGGGCGCTCAGGAGCAGCAACAAGATGCATACTGCGATTCGAGGCAGGCTTCGCCACCTGCCTGGAGCGGTTACCGCCCTCCCAGGCGCTGGCACTGGCAGCCAGCGCCGCACAATCCGGTCGTCGAGGAGAGAAAAACAGAGGACGACGGTGAGAATGTTGAAGAAGCCGTAGTTACCTGTGGCCCCAATCGCCAGCTGCAGGATTACGAGCGCCCCGCAGGCAGACAGACGCGCCCGCCGCGGAGCGAAAATGAGGAACGGCACGACCAACTCGACCAAGAACATCGATACCGCTGTCGCCTGGTGCAGCAGCAATGGCAGCTTGTCCGCGAACCAGGCGACGGCATGGGGCAACGGCTGGGTTTGATAGTGGTAAGTCATCGCCGTCAGATCGCGCCAGGTCGGGTCATCGCTGAGCAACTTAACGGCACCCGACGAGAACACCAGACGGAAGAGGAGCCAGCGCACCAGCCAGAGGGCCGCGACGGATGGAGTGCCCGCCCAGACCCGGCCCGGACGCCATGTCCCCGGTGCCCACAGGAGGGCGATGAAGCCGGTCTCCAGCAGCAGGATGTCCCACTGGAAAGAAAGGAAATCCTGACCGACGTTGAACAGTGAGAGATAACAGATCCAGAGCAGCGCCAGGCAGGGCGCCGGAGCTACGCCCCAGCAGACCAGGCCCGCCAGAAGGGCGCCGGCGCCGCAGAGCAGGTGTAGCGCGGCATCGCCGGCGCCGAGCCAGAGCAGCGTCGGCAGCCTCAGGTAGCCGGCGGCACCGAGGTGGCGGGTTACCGCTTCGAGGTAGGCATTGGCCGGCAGGATGCCGCCGGCACCCAGTAGCCCCTCCACCTGGACCCAGAGGGAGAGGAAAGCAATCCCGTAAACGAGTGCCACGCCCCGCAGGAACAGAGCCCGCACCAGCTGGTAGTCGGCCGGGTCGATGCGCAGGTAACTCAGCTGCGCGCGGAGAACGGCCCAGACCGCACCCAGGCCGGTAGCCGGCGCCCCGCCCCTGCCGCCCATGTTACCCGATGCCCAACTCGCGTCCGGACTTATAGCTGCGATAGTTGCCGTCAAGTATCTCCATCACCTGCAGCCCTGCGCGGCCGGCACGGGGAAGGGCTCGGCGTACTTCGACATCCGCCCGTTGGGCAGGTGGACGCTGGCTATGCCCCCCACCCCCACGATGCCCACTTTCAGCTTACCGGCCATTTCCCCTCAGCAGTCGACTCTCCGCAATGCGGGCGCTTGCAGGACTCGGGCGGCCTTGACCGCGCCGTCGAGCGCCCTAACCTACCACTTAGCCCTGCGCCCAGCCACAGATTAGTACGGGAGGCGGAATGCCGCGTAAGAAGCTTAACCTCATCCTGGTTGCCATCGACAGTCTTCGCGCCGATCACCTGAGTAGCTACGGCTACCACCGCTTGACCACGCCCCACATGGACCGCTTCGCCACCGACGGCGTCCTCTTCGAGCAGACCTTCTCGCCCCACGTACCGACAACTTCCGCCTACGCCTCGATGCTGACCGGCAAGGACTGCTTCGGCACGTCGGTGGTGGCCCTGCGGCACAAAGGCGGCCTACCCGAGAACCTGCAGACCCTGCCCGAGATCCTCGGCGGCGCCGGCTACAACACCACCTGCGTCGGCTTCAGCGGAAACGCGAGCAGCCGTGGCTTCGGCACGTATCTGGACTATCCGGGCTGGGGCAGCTGGGCGGAGGGGCGCAGCCCGAAGGCCGAGAACCTCAACGAGGTCACCCTGCCGGAGCTGGACCGGCTGGCGGCTGCCGAGGAGCCGTTCTTCCTGTTCCTGCGCCACATGGATCCCCACGCCCCCTACCTCCCCCCGGCCCCATTCGAGCGCATGTTCTACAGCGGCGACGAACTCGACCCGGACAACGAGTCGATGGAGCCGGTGATGGCGTTCAAGCCATTCTGCGACTTCTTCGCCCAGTGGATGCCCCCCGGCATCCGCGACGCCGAGTACGTGGTGGCGCAGTACGACGGCGCCATCGCCTACATGGATGCCGCCATCCAGCGCATCCTCACGCGGATCGACGAGCTCGGCCTGACCGACGACACCCTGGTGGTGATCAACGGCGACCACGGCGAGACCCTCTACGAGCACGAGTGCTGGTTCGACCACCACGGAATGTACGAGAACACACTGCACGTACCGCTGATGATGCGGCTGCCGGGCAAGCTGCCGGCCGACAAGCGGGTCGCTGGCACTAACCTGCACCAGGACCTGGTGCCCACTCTCATGCAGCTGATGGGGATCAGGCCGGGCATCCGGTTCGACGGCCAGTCCCTGCTGCCGTTGATCGACGGGCGGCGCGCGACCAACTACTCCGACTTCTACATCACCGAGTGCACCTGGATGCGGAAGCACGGCTGGCGCACGCCAGAGTGGAAGCTGATGGTGGCACTCGAGCCGGACTTCCACTTCAAGCCGCAGCTCGAGCTTTACAACCTGGTCGCCGACCCGTTGGAGCTCACCAACCTGGCCGAGCGCGAGCCGGCGATCGTGAACACGCTGAAGGATCGGATGGACGGATGGATCGCCCGGCGGGAGCGCCAGACAGGTCGGACCAACCCGATGTTCACCAACCTGCAGTGGCACGGCACCGATCACGTCGGACCGTTCGAGAGCTCGCAGCAGGCCTACGATGCCCTCCACATCGGCTCTGTATCCACCGCCAACCGCCTGCAGGCTGGTCCCAAGGGCAAGAAGAAGGCGCGTCGCCGCTAGGTTTGGCGGCGGAATCTTTCCCGGCGGCGGAAAAGCACAGCGCCCCCGGTTCAGTGCCCCACTTAGTTCTTATTGATATAGCCCACGATCTGCTCGAGGTCGGCCTCCTCCGCTCGACGGTGAAGATCGTCTTCAGATCGTAGCAGGCCACGCACTGGGTCAGCCGCACCTGCCGCCCGGCGCGCAGGTGGTCCTCCTCAGCCATCCGCTCGAGGGGCACCTCCGACGAAAGCCGGCCACCGGCAGCAGTTTCCGCGCTCGCTCCCGGTTCTCCTCGGTGTAGACGCTGCCCCCACCGCGCTGCTGCTCCAGTAGGTCTCCCTCCTTATGTAGAGGTAGAGGAGGACCAAGAGCTGCCCGGCTAGGCGATGGGTGAGCGCCAACGCCCTGGGACAGAGCTCTCGTTCCACACCTCGTCGAAGGGATATCCCCAGATCCGGAACCTTAGGAACACGACGGCAAACCCGAGGGCGAGGAAAACCAGGCATAGAATGGCGCTAATGAAGATATCCATGCCTTCCTCCAGGCAGAGGTAATTGTGCATGGAGAATCAGATCGAGGGGCCGCTCAGCCGAAGCGGCCGCGGAAAGCGACCATGAACTCGGCCAGCCCCCGGCAGCCCTCCACGGACATGGCATTGTAGATCGAGGCGCGCAGACCTCCGGCCGCCCGGTGGCCCTCTAGTCCGATGAGCCCCTCCTCGCCGGCTCGCGAGACGAACTCCGGCTCCAGTGCGCGGTCGGCGGGGATACGGAAGACCACGTTCATCAGGGAGCGGGCAGCCGGTTCGGCATGCCCCTCGTAGAAACCGTCGCCATCGATAACCTCGTAGAGCAGGCTGGCCTTATGCCGGGTGGCCGCGTCGACCATTGCCAACCCTCCCTGCTCCTCGATCCACCGCATCGTCAGGTCGAGCACCAGGACGGCGAAAGTGGGAGGAGTGTTGTACAGGGAATCGGCGGCGGCGTGGGTGTCGTAGCGCATCATGGTCGGAACGCCACTCCCGCGACAGGAGATCAGGTCGCGGCGGATGCAGACGACGGTCAGGCCGCTGATGCCAGCGTTCTTCTGGGCGCCGCCGTAGAGAAGGCCGATCCGCTCCCAGGCGATGGGTCGGGAGAGCAGGTCGGAGGAGGCATCGATAACCAGCGGCGCGGTGCCCACGGCCGGTGATTCGGGGTACTGGGTGCCGAAGATGGTGTTGTTCGAGGTGATGTGCAGGTAGCGGGCGGCAGCGTCCAGATCGAGCTGGTCGGCACGCGGGATGTAGCTGTGGTTGCGGTCGGCGCTGCTGGCAGCGACCCGGTGCCGCACGCCGACCGCGGCAGCCTCGTCGATTGCCTTCTCGGACCAGCGACCGGTGCTGACATAGTCGGCCGAATCCCCCGCCCCCAGCAAGTTCAGCGGCACCATGGCGAACTGGGTCGAGGCCCCGCCCTGCAGGAAGAGGACGTCGTAGCCTTCCGGAACCGCGTAGAGGCGCAGCCACCGTTCCATCGCCTCGCCTTGCAGCCGGCGGTAGGCCTCGCTGCGATGGCTCAGCTCGAGAAGCGAGAGCCCGGCGCCGCAGAAGTCGGCGATCCCTACCGCCGCCTGCTCGAGGACGGCTGCGGGCAGGAGCGCTGGGCCGGGCGAGAAATTGTGCAGTACGCCGGTGTTGTCGGCGGTCAACATCCTCACATCGTCCGCGCCAGCAGGCCGCCGTCGACCACCAGCGTCGTGCCGGTCACGAAGGAGGCCTCATCCGACGCCAGGTAGAGGACGGCGTTGGCGATGTCTTCCGGCACCCCCAGGCGCTTGGCCGGGACCATGTCGCGGAACTGCTTCTTCTCCTTCGGCGTCACGATCCGCCACAGCGGCGTCAGGATTGCCCCCGGCAGGACGGCGTTGACCCGAATGTCGGGGCCGTAGTCGAGTGCCAGGGTGCGAGTGAGGCCGAGCATGCCGGCCTTGCCCGCGTCGTATGCGGTGCAGGTCTCGAAGCTGACCAGCGCGTGTACCGACGAGGTATTGACGATGGCGCCGCCCCCGGTCTTGCGCATGATCGGGATGCCGTACTTGGCGGCCAGGTAGACCGACTTGAG
>CAYWBJ010000228.1:0-1994 GCA_964456165.1 uncultured Gemmatimonadaceae bacterium
AGCGGTCGATCGTCCGCGTCGCAGAGGCTTTCGACGTCGTCGTCGCCGGCGGCGGCGTCACCGGACTCGCGGCGGCGGTAGCGGCCGGACGACTGGGTGCCTCGGTACTGCTGGTGGAGCGCAAGAACTTCGTCGGCGGCACCGCGGCGATGGGACTGCAGGTGCTGGGGACGCACACCATCACCGGCAAGCGGGCCACCGCCGGCATTCCCGGCGAGTTCCTGCGGCGCCTCAAGCAGGCGGGGGCCGCGACGGACGCGATCCTCGCCGCAAGGGTCTGCTCGTTCGTCGCAGTCGAGCCGGCCTGGGTAAAGGTCCTGGCGGGCGAGATGCTGCGGGAGGCCGGCGTGCGCGTCCTGCTCCACAGCGGGATCACCGACGTCCTGACTAGCCCGGTGGACGCGGATGGCGCGACGGCGGTCAACGGCGTCGTCGTCAACGGCACACACGGCGTGCGCAGCAAGGTCGTGATCGATACGACTGGCGACGGTGCGGTCGCCGCGATGGCCGGCGCACCGTTCGAGCTCGGCGCCGACAACTCCGGCAAGCTGCAGCCGGCAACGCTCATCTTCCGCATGGGCAACGTTGACGTTTGCAGTGGGCGCGCCGCCCTCCTCGAGCGCGGTCACCAGATCGTCCACGACGACTTCCTCGAGTCGATCGGCATCGACAAGCGCGACTACGCCCCCTGGGCTGCAGAATTCTTCAACGCCAACGCCTTCCGCCGCGAGGTGCAGGAGGCGATCGCCGCCGGCGACCTGCCCGCCGACTTCCCCCAGCAGCGCGTCATCTGGAGCAACCTGCTGGTGCCGAACGAAGCGATGGTCCTGATGGCCAAGGTGCTCGGCGTTGACGCGTCGCGGACCGAGGACCTGTCCGCGGCCGAGAGCCAGACCCTGGCGATGGTACCGACCCTGGTTGCGTTCATGCGGAAATACGTGCCCGGCTTCGCGGCCGCCCACCTCATTGACGTGGCACCGCAGGTCGGCGTCCGAGAGACGCGACGCATCCTGGGCGAGCACGTGCTCACCGAGGATGACGTTCTCGTGGGCCACTCCTTCTCCGACAGCATCGGCCTCGGCGGCTACTACCTGGACGTCCCCCCGCCCCAGGGCGGCGACAAGAGGCTGGACAGCATGCGTTATCCGCTCGAGCCGTACGAGATGCCCTACCGCATGCTGCTGCCGCGGGACATCGGCGGGCTGCTGGTCGCCGGCCGCTGCTCCTCGGCAACCGCCCAGGCCTTCGGCGCCATCCGCGTCATCCCCTCCTGCATGGTCCAGGGAGAGGCGGCGGGCACGGCCGCCGCCCTTTGCGCCCGCGTAGAGATAGCGCCTGGCGAGCTGGCAATCGAGTCCCTTCAGCGCACGCTGAGGGATCAGGGAGTCTACCTTCACGCCGGCGAGGTGGACGAGCAGCTGTCGTTCTAGGGCGCCGTGCAAATAAGCACAACGCCGCGATCCGGGATGCAGCGGCGGCGAAATACGAGGTCGGTTTCTTTACCGCGCACAGTGGCGCGTGTCGGCCCGTGCGCGTCTTGCTGCGCAATCCTGTTGTTCTGTTTCCTTAGAGAACCTTGCTGCCTGCCAGCGTCGATTCCGGGAGTCCCCAAATGCGAGAAAGGAGGTCGACCTGTAATCACTCTGGTTCCGAGTTTCCTCACCCACGTAGGGGCCTGTCGCCCCACATTCACTGGAGTTACGAAAAGGATGCTTCCTTCGCCTTCACCAGTGCGGTGATGACCTCGTTGGTGGGCGCCGCGGTGCCGACTTCGCGGGCTACCACCGGCACCTTGCTGTTGATGGCGTCGAGCTCGGTGCGCCGGCCGGCCAGGTAATCCTGGAGCATGGAGGGGCGCGCGTCGGGCATCTTCTCGGCGAAGGCGGTGATGTAGGCGGTGGCGGCGTCGAACGAGAACTGCACCCCTTTGGCCACACCGGCCTCGTAGGCCTCGAAGCCGCAGCTGAGCGCGATGCCCCAGGCGTTCTCGTCGG
>CAYWBJ010000229.1:0-33445 GCA_964456165.1 uncultured Gemmatimonadaceae bacterium
AGGCGGGCGATATCCTTCAACTATTTTCCCGCGGGCGGGCGGAAGCGGGACCTGGAGGCGGTGAAGCTGTTGGGCGCGGCCTGGGAGGAGTGGCCGGAGGCGCGCCGGCGCCTGTGGGGGCTGTTGGACTGAATTGTGGCAGACATTTTTCGCTTAGGTGGAAAAATGTCCGCGGGCGTGAGAGCACCGGCGTAGATGACGAAACTCCGGTCGCGTTATCTCAGGTACTGGTCGAGGGCTCCGCGGCCGGCGTCGAAGAGGGGATGGTAGTTCCAGCGGGTGCCGTTCGTTTTCATCGCATCCCGGATGGCGGCACGGCGATGCAGGCTGGCCAGGTTTTCAGCGGCCATGGTGTCGGCGTCGAAGCGTTCGAGGATCCCACTTCGCAACTGCGTGGTGACGGTTTCGTAACTCGGATCGTCGACCAGGTTGTGCCACTCTCCCGGATCGGCCTCCATGTCGAAGAGCTGGTCGCGATCCCCGTGGATGTAGTGGTACTTATAGCGGCCTTGCCGCGCCATGATGCAGGGCACGCCGACGGCCTCGTGCGCCTGGGCGAAGATGGTGCGGTCACCGGGATCGGCTTCCAGGATGTCGACCAGGTTACCGCCGTCGTGCGGCAGTCCGGCATCCGTCTCGGCGACGGCGGAGAAGGTGGGCAGCAGGTCGAGCAGGGAGACGGGGACATCGCAGGTCGAGCCGGCTCGCCAGCGATCCGGAAACCGCGTCAGCAGCGGCACCCGGCAGGAGGCATCGTAGAAGTTGCGTTTCTGCACCATCCCCTTCTCGCACAACATGTCGCCGTGGTCGCTGCAGAACACCACCAGGGTGTTGTCGGCCAATCCCGTTTCGTCGAGCACATCGAGCAGCTCGCCCACCTTCCGGTCCATGTAGGTGGTCAGGGCGAAGTAGGCCCGGCGGAGCTGGCGGTGGCCGTCCGGGTCGCGCAGGTCGTACCGCCGCGTGCCGTGGTAGGCGTTGAGGTTGCGGTCGAGGAGGGAATAGGTGTCGTCGAGATCGTCCGGTAACTCGGGGATCTCGATGTCGGCGCCGTCGTAGAGGTCCCAGTATTCCCGCGGCGGCAGGAAGGGCTCGTGCGGGTGGTGGTAGGAAGCACACAAGGCGAACGGGCCGTCTTCGGGCCTTCGAGCCTTCGCGCGCAGGAACTCGGTCGAGCGGAAGTGGACTTCCTCGTCGTAACTCAGGGGGTTGTGCCATTCGCCGATGCGGACCGCCTCTCCGGTGTAGCCGGCGGCGTTGTAGTGGGCGCGGTTACCCATCACCTGCTCGCAGTCCTGGCCCCGGCTCTCCTTGATGGCGATCCACTCCGGCTTCACCCAGTCGAAGTGACAGGAGTAGATGTCGGTAGTAAGCCGGCGCTGGAAACCGTGTAGCTGGTCGGGCCCGACGAAGTGCATCTTGCCCGCGAGCACGGTGTCGTAGCCGGCGAGGGTCAGGTAGTGGGCCCAGGTAATCTGGTCGGCCGGCAGCAGGGCGCCGTTGTCCCAGGCGCCGATCTCGGAGGCGTGGCGGCCCGTCATGAGGCACGCCCGCCCGGGCGAGCAGAGGGGAAACGGGGTGTAGGCGGCGTCGAAGCGCACGCCCTCCTCGGCCAGGCGGTTCAGGCTGGGGGTCTGCACGACCGGATGCCCGTAAGCGCCGGTGAGCGACGCGGTCATCTGGTCGGAAATGATGAAGAGGATGTTGGGTCGGGTCATGGGCTCCGCAGCTGGGATGAGAATCAGGGATAGACCTGGAATTGGTAGGCGTCTCTTGATAACGTCGATCGTATACGCACGGTAACATTGAAACATTGTGATGTCAAAATGTTTAGGGCGGACAAAGCGTCATGTCGGGTGAGCGGTTCGACCCAGCCTGCTTCTTGTGCGCGCATCTCATATAATTGTGCGTGCATCTCATCTGATCGAGTAATATTTACCGCCGACCCGCAGAGGACAACGTCATGCCGGGAATCTGCGTCAACGAGGATATCGCCCACTTCTACGCCAATCATCCCCACGAGGACATGACCGCGAAAGGGTGTGACGCGCTGGTCGATTTCTATGCGCAGTTCGAGGATGTGTCAGCCCTGATGTTCTGCGTCAACGTCCAGAGCGCGCTCTTCCACAGCAGGGTCTGGGAGAGGGTATACGACGGCTACGATCCTGAAGCCGGTCCGGACCAGCCGGTCCTTCAGTGGCTGGACGATCCCCTGGATCGGGAATTGACGCTGGGCAGCCAGGGCCGCTACTGGATTCACAACCTCCAGCTGTTGGAACGGCGCGGGGTTGACCACCTCGAGCGGTGGCTGGCGCGGTGCCGGGAGTGCGGCATCGAGGGCTGGCTGAGCGTGCGCATGAATGACCTGCACTTCAACAACATTCCCGACGCCTTCTGGCACTGCTCGTTCTGGCGTGAGCGCTCCGACCTCTGGGTAGATCCCGACGACGAGAGCGGTCCGGGACGAGCCTACAACTACGGAAAGCCGGAGGTGCGCGAGCATCACCTCGCCCTCATCCGCGAGCTGCTGGAGCGCTACGACCTCGACGGCATCGAGCTGGACTGGATCCGCACGCCCCCCTATTTCCCGCCCGGAACCGAGGAGATCAACGGCCAGGTGCTGACCGAGTTCACGGGCGCGGTCCGCGAGTTGGCACAGGTCGCGAGCGCGCGCTTGGGCCACCCGGTCAAGGTAGGCGCGCGGCTGCCGACGCGGATGGAGTCCGGCAGGCGCCTGGGTCTGGATGGGCTTGCCTGGGCGCGTGGGGGGGTGGTAGACCAGCTGGTGCTGTCGTCGCTTGTGGCGGTAATCGAGTTCGACATACCGATCGCCGAATGGCGGCAGGCGCTGGGCGACCTGCCGGTGAGCCTGGTCGCCCAGTTCGGCACCTGCTCGTACTCCTACCCGGGCGGGCGGGAGCGCGGCGCGGACGGGATGATCCAGTCGACGCCGGAGTACCTCCGGGGCGCCGCGGCTGCCGCTTTCGGACAGGGCGCCGACGCGGTCTATCTGTTCAACCACTGCTACTTCGAGAGCGAGCATGGCCGGCGGGAACGCTTCTGCCGCATTCTCGAGAGCATGGGATCGCCTGAAGCACTCGCCGGCAAGCCACGCCGACACGCGGTCACCTACCCGGAGATCAGCGCGCCCGGCGAAACGGATTTCACCGCGCTGCCAGTGGATCTGAGTGCGGCGGAGAAGACGGTGTTCGAGTTGCCCCTGGGCGCGCACGAAGAGGGCATGCCGTGGTCGGCCGTCGTGCTCGGGTTCGATCGCGAGGTGGACAGCCCGCTCCCGCACGAGCTGGCGGTGTCGGTGAACGGAGCGAACTGTTCCTACCTGGCGGTCGTGTCGCCGGGTGAGCCGCCGGCCGACCTGCCCTACATCGCCGAGCCGCGCATGTCGTTCCTGATTCCAGCGGGGACACTGGGAGCCGGAAGGAACCGGGTTGCGGTGGCCAGCACCGCCGGCAAGGGTTCTATCGTGTGGTGCGAGATTTACCTTGGATAGTGCTCTGTTCAACAACTGATCTTGTATTTCGCCGCCGATCCATCTCGCCTTGCGGCGTTGTCTGGCTTGCCGTAAAAACCGGTCCGGCTGGCTCAGGCGACTTGCGAGCCGGGCACCTCGCGAACTGGATGACGGGCCACCTGACCGAACTATGGAAGGACCAGGTCGTGGTGTTCCTCGAAGCGATGGAAGTTCAGTGCGGTGATTGGGGCGGTGGATGAGAGCTCCGGGTTGTTCAGGCCACCCGTGTAGTTGAAGCGGCAGATGGCGAACTGCCAGACGGTGCCTGCCTCGGGTGGTTGCTCGAGGCCGAATGCCCTCCACGGTAACACCAACTCGACCGCCCAGCTCCCCTCCGCCACGGTGACGCGCCGCCGGGCGGCACTGGCAGCCGCCGTGAAGGGCACCACCTGCTCCCAGGTGATGCTGCCCCCCTTCGAGATTTCCGCCCGATCCAGGACGTAGATGTCCAGGAAGAAGTCATTGGGCGTCACGTGGACTTCCCAGTAGTCCGACCTCTCCACCCCCGGCTTGACGAAAAACTCCACGACGTCGCCGAGAGCGGGCATCGGTAGCTCATCGGCGTCGGCGGCAGAGAAGATGTCGCTGTCCTGTAAGTAGGCGTAGAGAGACAGTCCTTCTGCCGCGACGCCAGCGTAGGCTCGCCCGGTCTCGGTTGGTTCGGCGCCTGGGTGCTTCCAGTGCTGCAGCAGAGGGAGGGGGTTGCTGGCGCGGTACTTTCCGGGGTGGACTGCGCCCAAGTCGCTGACTTCACCGGCGACGCGTGGGGCGACTACAGTCGTCGCCGGAACCGGTGGCTCTTTCGGTGCGTGCGCACACGATGAGTGCAGCGCTGTGGTCAACAGTACCAGGAAACAGCTGGCGTACTCGACCGCGTGCGGTGAGCAGCGCATTGGAACAACCGGGTTCATCCGCGAATGCACTGCCGCACCCGATCCAGGTTGGGTTTCGGCATGATGCCGTAGTTGGAGAAGGCCAGCTGCTCGACGCCGCATCCTCTCGCGGTGTCGGCGTAGAGCTTCTGGTCCGGCCGGTAATAGAGGGCGGCGGTATCGCAGGTGAGCAGCTTGCGTCCCGAGCGCTGCGGCCGCAGCTGCTGATAGGTGTGATAGGCGAGAGCGACGCCCTCGCCGTCGATCCCCACCTCGTTCTTCAGATAGCGCACCGAGTCGTCGATGCCGTCTTCGCAGAGATCCCACAGGTAGGTCCACATGGAATGGTACATGATGGCCTCTGCCTCCCGCGCTGGGGGTTACAAAGTGGCGTGGAGTATAGCGGCATCGATGCAGAGCAACAAACGATGCGATCCCCAGCCTCGGCAGGGATCCGGCGATTGATCGCCTCGGCGAGATTGCCTAGTATGGGGGCATGAATCTGCATTATGTGCTGAGGCGGTCCGGGGTCTTCCTGCTCATCGTCTGGGCTGGCGCGACGCTCAATTTCATCATACCCCGGCTGGCTCCCGTCAACCCGATTCGCGAGCGTCTCATGCAGGCGGTCTCACTGGGTGGGGCCGGCCAGGCCGACCTGCAGAAGGTGGTGGCCTCCTACGAAGCCCGCTTTGGCCTCGACCAGCCGCTGTGGAAGCAGTATTTCCGCTACCTGGGCGACCTGGTCCAATTCGATTTCGGCTACTCCATCGCCTTCTTCCCCACGAAAGCTATCGACATCATCTTCGAGGCGCTGCCGTGGACCATCGGTCTGCTTGGCCTGGCGACCCTGATTGCCTTCGCGATCGGCACATTGTTCGGGGCTCTGCTGGCCTGGCCCCGACGGCCGCGCATCCTCAACTGGCTGGCTGGTCCGGTTCTCGCGCTCTCGGCGGTACCCTACTACCTGCTCGGCCTCATGCTGGTGTTCTTGCTGGGTTTCAATCTGCGCCTTTTTCCGCTCGGCGGCGGGTTTACTCTGGGCAGCATTCCAGAAATCTCTTTCTCCTTCGCCCTGGACGTGGTGCGCCATTCCTTCGTGCCGGCCCTGTCGATCGTGCTGGCTTCGATTGGGTTCTGGGCGCTGTCGATGCGGGGCATGATGGTAACTGTGCTGGGTGAAGACTACGTCAACTACGCCGAGGCCAGGGGACTGCGGGAACGCCACGTGTTTACCCGCTACGCCCTGCGCAACGCGCTGCTGCCGCAGTCGACGGCTCTGGCTCTGGCCCTGGGCTACGTCGTCAGCGGCGCCGTTCTGGTCGAGGCGGTCTTCGCCTATCCGGGCGTCGGGACCATCCTGCTGCGGGCGATCCAGACCTTCGACTACTTCGTAATCTACGGGGTCGTCTTCCTGGTGATCCTCTCCATTGGGTTGGCTACCCTAATCCTGGATCTGGTCTACCCGCTGCTGGATCCAAGAATAACCTACGACCGGAGCTGACCCTGATGGATCGCCTCCACAGCGCGCTGGCCGCGGCGCGCCGGCATCCCCATCTCACCGTGGGTGCGCTGCTCCTGACCTTTGTGCTGGCCATCGGGCCGGTGGGTTCGCTCTTCGTCGACACCGAAGGGGCGAGAGTGGGTACCGCGGCCGTCGATCAGCCTCCCGCGGCCAGTCACCCGCTGGGCACCGACTCGGTGGGACGGGACATCCTCGCAATCATCGTCGCTGGGACGCCGCTGACGTTGCGCGTGGGGCTGCTGGCGGGGGCGCTCGGGCTCGGCGTCGGCACGATGCTCGGTTTCGTCGCTGGCTACTTCGGCGGTCTGGTGGATACCGTCATCCGCAGCACCGCCGACGTGCTGCTCACGGTTCCGGGACTGCTGTTCCTGATCGTTATCGCCACGTCGCTGCGCTTGGCGGTTAGCGTCGACATGATGGCCCTGGTGATCGCCAGTCTCGCCTGGATGGTGCCGACCCGCACGATCCGCGCCCAGGTGCTGTCGATGCGGGAGCGTGGCTTTGTGCAGGTCGCCCGCCTGTCCGGCATGAACGACCTGGAGATCATCGTCCGCGAGCTGCTGCCCAACCTGCTTCCGTACCTTGCTGCGAGCTTCGCCGCCGCGGTCTCCTCCTCGGTGCTGGCCTCGATCGGCCTGGAGGCGCTGGGGCTCGGTCCCCAGAACGAGCCGACCCTCGGCATGACGATCTACTGGTGCATCTATTACGCCTCGCTGCTGCGCGGTCTCTGGTGGTGGTGGGGCCCGCCCGTTGCCGTAATCGTGCTGATCTTCATCGGTCTCTTTCTGGTGTCGATGGGCCTGGATCGGATCGCCAACCCCCGGCTACAGAAGGCGCCGTGACCGCGTCCACCGGAAATATCGTGCTACGGGTCGAAGGCCTGCGGGTCTCATATCAAACCACCGCTGGTGCCCTCGTCGCCGCAGACGGGATCGATTTCGAGCTTGAGCGCGGGGCGCGACTGGGTCTGGTGGGGGAATCGGGCTGCGGGAAGACTACGACGGCGATGGCGCTGATGCGGCTGATTAAATCTCCTGGCCGGATCGACGCGGGGCGCGTCTGGCTGGATGACCGTGACCTGCTGCAGCTGACCGAGGAGGAGATGCGCCGGGTGCGGTTCTCGCGCATCTCCCTGATTCCGCAGGCGGCGATGAACGCCTTGAATCCGGTGATGCGGGTGGGTCAGCAGATCGTCGACACGATCGCCGCCCACGAAAAGGTCGAGGACCGCAACGACCTTGCCGGGCGTGTCGAGGACCTGCTGCAGTCTGTCGATCTCGCCCCGGATACGGCCCGCGCCTATCCCCACGAATTGAGTGGCGGCATGAAGCAGCGGGTCTGCATGGCGATGGCTGTGGCACTGAGCCCCCAGGTCATCATCGCTGACGAGCCGACCAGTGCGCTCGATGTCGTGGTCCAGAAACGGGTGATGGAGACGTTGCGCCGCGTGCAGCAGGACCTCGGGGCTGCCCTGGTGCTGGTGGGCCACGACATGGGCCTGATGGCTCAGAGCGTGGATCGCATCGGCGTGATGTACGCCGGCCGTCTCGTCGAGGTGGGCAGGGTGGACCGCCTGCTCGAAGCGCCGCTGCACCCGTACACCCGGTTGCTGGTCGCCAGCCTTCCATCCGTCGAGAGCAAGGGAGCTTTCCAGGGAATTCCGGGACTGCCGCCGTCGCTGCTGGAGCCACCGCCGGGCTGTCCCTTCCACCCGCGCTGTCCGGACGCCGTAACGCGCTGTGGCGTCTATGCGCCTAGCCTGGTGACGCTGCCTGATGCCGCCGCCGCCGCGGACGGGTCACCAGAGCGGCAGGTAGCCTGCCTGCTTCACGAACCAACCGTGTCATGAGCGACTCGCCTGTACCGCTGCTCGAGCTGCGGGGGGCCTCCCGCACCTTCGGCCGCCATGGTTGGCTGGGGCAGGGGCGCGAGGTGACGGCGGTGCGCGCTGCCCATCTGGTCCTGCCGGAAGACCGTCCGGTAGCGATCGCGATCGCCGGCGAGAGCGGCAGCGGCAAGACGACGCTGGCGCGCCTGCTGCTCGGCATGCTCACGCCGACCAGCGGGACGGCGTGCTTCCGGGGCACCGAGCTAGCGCGGATGAGCCGGCACCAGCGCCTGCGCTTCCGGCGCGAGGTGCAGGCAGTTTTCCAGGATCCTTTCGAGGTCTACAATCCTTTCTACAAGGTCGATCATGCATTGACGGTTCCGGTGTCGCGGTTCTACGCGAAGCTCTCGAAAGCGGAGCGTCTGGCGCGTATCGAGGACGGCCTGCGCACGGTGGGGCTGCGGCCCGAAGAGACGCTGGGGCGCTACCCGCATGAGCTCAGCGGCGGGCAGCGACAGCGCATTATGGTTGCCCGGGCGCTGATGCTCGATCCCCGGGTCATAATCGCCGACGAGCCGGTGTCGATGGTCGACGCGTCGCTGCGGGCTACGATCCTAAGCAGCCTGAAAGAAATTCACCGGGACCGCGGCATCAGCCTGGTCTACATCACCCACGACCTTACCACTGCCTTCCAGCTGTGCAGCACCATCCTGGTGATGTATCGCGGCGACGTCGTCGAAGTGGGGAACGTGGAGAAAGTAATCAAGGAGCCCAGACATCCGTATACTCAGCTGCTGGTCGATTCCATACCGCGGGCGGACACCAGGCACGCATGGGGTGGGGAGGAGGGCGGAGGGGGTGCGGGAGCAGATGCCGAAGAGCCTGCAGCCGCGGCGGAAGGGGAAGAGCGGGGCTGCCTGTTTGCCGGCCGCTGTCCACACGCTACCGCCGGGTGCCGCGAGGTCCGGCCGACGCTGCAGGCTATCGACGGTGACCGAGCTGCGGCGTGCCACCTCTACGGGGAGGCGGAGCCTCTAGCCGGCAACAGGCTGGCGGCGATCTCGAACGGAAGGTGATGATGCCGGCTCGACACCGAGGCAAATCGCGTTCAGAGTGGCTGCGGAGGCGACTTTGGTCCCTGCCGCCTGCGACTCTCGCTATCGCCCTGCTCGCGTGCGGCCCCGCAGCGGAGACTACCCAGCTCAGGGAGGTCCCCCGCGAGCGGACGTTGATCGTGATGAACGGCGGCCCCCATCAGTACGCCCTCTACAATAATCATAATCCGTACATAGCCGGCTCCGACCAGGGGTTCCACTACGGCACGCTGCCCGCTGTATTCGAGCCGTTGATCATGTTCAACGTACTCACCGGCGATTACGAGAACTGGTTGGCCGAGAGTTGGGAGTACAACGACGACTTCACCGCCATAACGCTGCAGCTGCGGCAGGGCGTGCGCTGGAGCGACGGTGAGCCCTTCACCGCTTACGACGTGGCCTTCACCTGCAAGATGCTGCAGGAGCAGTCCGCGTCAGTCGTGCACCGGGGTGACCTGACCGAGTTTCTGGAAGAGGTGGAGGTGGTCGATGACTTGACGGTGCGGCTGATGCTCAGCAAGCCGGCGCCCGGATTCTGGGCCAGCACCCTTACCACCAATCACGGCATCCACATCCTGCCCGAGCACATCTGGGGCGCGGTGGAGCCACTGGAATTCGCCAACTTCGACATCGAGAAGGGGTGGCCGGTGGGCACCGGCCCCTACCGTCTGGTCTATGCCTCGACCCATCAGAAGATCTACGACCGCCGCGACGACTGGTGGGCGGCCAAGGTCGGGTTCCAGCCGCTGCCGGAGGTGGAGCGCGTGATGTACGTACCGCAGCAGGAGGAGAGCCAGGCGGCGCAACTGCTGCTGACCGACAAGGTCGACATGGGCCAGATCATGCAGGTCTCCACCCTGCGCGCCGTCATGGATCGGAACGAGCGGGTGATCACCTACACGGGACAGGAGCCGCCGTTCGGCTACGTGGACTGGTGCCCTATCGACCTAGGCCTGAACTGCGACCAGCCTCCCTTCGACAACCCGCAGTTTCGCCGGGCGTTGTCGATGGCCCTCGACCGGGAGCGGATTGTCGAGCTGGCCGAATCGGGCGCGGGGGTGACCACCATCCATCCGTTCCCGCCGTACAAATGGCTGCTGCCGCTCGACGCTTCGCTCAAGGCGCAGTTCGCGCGCTACGGTGTCGATACGAAGGCCCATCCCGAGAAGGTGGTGGAGTTGATGGAAGGGGAGGGTTATCGCAGGGACGACGATGACTTCTGGACGGATGCGGGGGGCGAGAGAGTCAAGCTCAACATCTACGTCCATACCGTGCTCAAACCTTACGGGCCGCCGCTGGTGCAGCAGCTCCGGGATGCCGGCTTCGATGCGACTTTCGACACCTCCCCGGGCCTGGGATCCCTGACGCAGACGGGGGAGCAGCCGATCGCGCTGGGTTGCCGCGGCCCGGCCGGGGTGCGGGGCATGGATCCATACTTCACGTTGTCGATGTACACCTCGAAGTACTATGCGCCAACCGGCGAGACGGCGCCCATGTGGTGGGCGACCTCGCGCTGGCGCAACGCCGAGTACGACCGTATCGTCGAGCGCATCGAGCCGCTGCAGTTCGGCGACGAAAAGTTGATGCCCCTAGTCGACGAGGCGATGGAGATCTGGGCGCGGGAGATGCCGACGATCTTCATCTCGCAATTGATCATTCGCTACCCGATGAATACCAGCCGCTGGGAAGGATGGCCGACTGCGGCCGATTCCTACGGTTTTCCCCATTCCTGGCAGTGGGAGTTTCTCAAGACCCTGATTCGTCTCCGTCCGGCCGGCGCTGTTGCCGCGGTCGGCACCTGGTCGCCCTAAACGAGAAGGAAAGGCTGATCAAATGATCAAACTGGGATTCGTGGGCGGCACCGGCTGCCCGCACGGCGTCTGGTTCGCCGAGATGATCAACGGCCTCAGCGAGAAGCACAAGGACCTCAACCAGTGGATCACCGACCCGCCGATGGCCACCGTCGAGGGCGCCCGGATCGTCCGCGTCTTCGACGAGGATCGGCAGGCGGCCGAGAACATGGCCAAGTTTGCCAATGTTCCGGAGGTGGCCGACAAACTCGAAGACATGTTCGACGGCCTCGATGCGGTCTTCATCGGGGACGATTTCACCGTTACCCACTACAAGTACGCCCCCCCATTCCTCGAGCGGGGCATTCCGACCTTCCTTGACAAGCCTTTAGCGGATACCGTGCCGGCGGCGCGCGCGCTGGTCGACCTCGCCAACAAAAACAAGTGCCTGTTCACCTCCCCGTCGGCCCTGCTCTACGCCCGAAACTTCGAGCCCTACTACCGTCGGGATTACCGCGAGGAACATCTGGGCGAGATCGCCATGGTCTGCGCGATGGGACCTGCGCACCTGATGTGGGAGCGCCCCTTCATGTTCTACGGCATGCATTCGGTCGTGCTTGGACACTACATCATCGACGATCGCCCAGTCGAGGTGATCGATGTCGGGGAGCGCGGGCGTACCGTCGTGTGCGTGAGATACATGAAGGGAGCGCAGTTGACGGTGATGTGTCCACATGGGGTGCCGGTGCCGTATCAGGTGATGGTGCAGGGATCGAAGGGGAGCGTGCATCTGCAGGATGATGATGCGGGTTACTTCTACTCGAACATGCTGCAGGATTTCGTGGGAATGGTTGAGAAGGGGGAGCAGACATTTGATTTGATGCAGGCGCTTGAAGTGTTGCAGATCGGTTGTGCGGCTGAGGAATCGGTTAAGACCGGGAGGGCTGTGCGACTGGGTTAGATCTGCAGGGCGTATGGAAGACCGTCGACTAATTTCCCGACATGATGAGCGCCCCCCGGCTCGATTGTTGACCCCCTAGCCTACCTTCCGTTGCCCTTGTGACCGGCTGGAGGCGGTTGAGCCGGCTCTTGGTTACTTCCCTCTTCCAGAGCGAGTGTCTGGTTCGGGAGTATGCCGTGCAACGTGTCTACGGCGCCACTGGGCCAATAGACGACAAGCTCGCGTATCTTGGTTGTGCTTCCCAGACCGAAGTGGACGGGCAGTTCACTCTGGGACTGATAGCTTGAGCCGGCGCGGATCTCTCGAACCTGTTGTCCCGCCTCTGAGAAGAGCTCGATCCTCGTGCCGACGCCGTCGCTATTGCTGGTCGCGCCGATAGTTCGAACGCGCAGCCAGTTGCCGGTGGGGCTGTCATTGCGGAGCAGGGCGGGCTCGGCGCCGAGGTGGATTACCAGGATGTCGGGATCGCCGTCGGCGTCGTAGTCGCCGATGGCGCTGCCGCGGCCGACTTCGGGGCGGGAGAAGCCGGGGCCAGCATCAGAGGCGACGTCGACGAAGGTTGTGGCGCCGTATTCGCCGGGGCCCTGGTTGTGGAGGAGCAGGTCGGGCTGGCGGTAGGTAGTCGACTGGTCGATCTGCTCGGCGTTGTCGAGGACGTGGCCGTTGGCGACGAAGAGGTCCAGGCGGCCGTCGAGGTCGAAGTCGAGGAAGTTGGTGCCGAAGCCGAGCAGAGGGAGGGAGACCTTGCCGCTGCCGGTGGCGTAGCTCTCGTCGCGGAAGAAGCCGTCGCCCTCGTTGTGCAGCAGGGTGTTGGGTTCGCGCTGGAAGTTGGTGACGACCAGGTCCTGGCGGCCGTCGTTGTCGTAGTCGCCCCAGTCCACGCCCATTCCCGCTTCGGCGCGTCCGGTCTGTCCGTAGGAAGCGCCGGAGGCGATCCCCACCTCGTCGAACTGGCCCTCACCCTCGTTGTGGAACAAGTAGTTGCGGACGTTGTCGTTGGCCACGTAGATGTCGGGCCAGCCATCCGCGTCGTAGTCGGCGAAGGCGACACCCAGCCCCTTGCCGCCGGACTGGTAGAGCCCGGCCGTGGCGGTGACGTCGGCGAAGCTGCCGTCACCCTGGTTGCGGTAGAGGTAGTCGGGTTGCCCTGGGTAGTAGGCGGGGTGGGGGTAGCCGGTGGCCATGCCCTTGTACTCGCTGACGTCGGCGACGTAGGGTGTCGCCTCCTCGACTGGGTGATCGGGGTCGTATTCGACGTAGTTGGCGACGTAGAGGTCGACGAAGCCGTCCCGGTCGTAGTCGCCAAAGGCGCAGCCGGCACTCCACTGGGCGCCGGACACTTCAGGGGCCATGGCGGTGAAGTGATTGCCGTCGTTTCGATACAGGACGTTCGGGCCGTAGTTGGTGACGTAGAGGTCTAGGTCGCCGTCGTTGTCGAGATCGGCGGCGCAGCAGCCCATGCCGACGCCGGCGTGGTCGACGCCCATAGAGCCTGCTACCTCCTCGAAGTGGCCGTCCGGCGCCTGGCGAAACAGGGCGTTGCGCGCGGCTGTGATGCGCCCTTCGGTGGCAGAGCTCTGACCGTCCATAGTTGCTGCCGGATCGGCCTTGCTGACGATGGGTGCACCCTGCACCAGGTAGATGTCGAGGCGGCTGTCGCCGTCGAAGTCGAGGAAGGCGCCGCCGCCCTCAGCGGTCTCCGGGAAATGGCGTTGCGGTGTGGCGAAGTTGTTGTGCGCGAAGTGGAGGCCGACTTCGGCGGCGACGTCGTTGAACCAGGCTGGAGCCGGGCCTGTTGCCATCGCCGGCATGGCGATGCAGAAGATGTACGCAGTTGCCAGTGACAGGCGTGCGCTGATGGACTGCAGCCACAGCCTCATCGACGTTCCCCCAAGCCTTCCAGGCGGGCCCGGGCGAGTCGCAGACCTTCCTCGTTTCCCTTCCAGTCGCGGATGAAGTGGCGGTAGGAGTTTGCCGCCTCCGCCAGCGAGTCGATCTCTTCGTACAACAGGCCGAGAGCCAGGCGGGCGCGGGTGTAAGTCGAGTCGGCGGCGACCGCTTCGATATAGTGGCGCCGTGCCGAGTCCAAATCGGCGTTCATCTGCCGAACCTTTCCCAGGTTGAAGTGAGCCTCGGCAGAAGCCGGCTCGGCCTCCACCGCTCGCCTGTAGGCATCCACCGCCCGGTCGACTTCGCCGGTCTGCACGAGCACGTAACCGAGATGGCTCCAGGCCTTGGCGAGGCCAGCGTCGAGCTCGACAGCACGCTCCAAGGCAGTCCGGGCACTGTCGTATTCTCCTTCATCCAGATGGATGAAGCCGACGATACCATGCAGCTTCGCCGTCTCCGGATCGCCGGGGTGTGCCGCAATGCCGGTTTCGCACAACGCCCGGGCGCGACTGCGATCCCCAGCGCGCAGGTAGTGAGAGCTGAGCCCGACGAGAGCAACCAGGTTGTCTGGTGCGGCCGCCAGGACGGCGTGCAACTGGGTGAGTGTGCGGTTGACGGCGCCCATCTGCCTATAACGGTAGGCCAGCTCGAGCCGGGTTTCCACCTCGTCGGTTGGAACTGTGGCCGCTTCGAGCCGGGTGCGCAGTTGTTCGACGACACCGGCGTGTTCCGCCTGGCGGGTGAAGCGGGCCATCGCCATCCGGCCCTCCTCCCGGCGTCCGACCGCCATCATGGCACGCGCCAGGTTGTAGCTGGCCTCGACGTGGCTGGAGTCGGCGGCGACGGCAGCTGTGAACGCGTCCAGGGCCTGCTGCGGCCGTCTCCAGTCGAGGTAGAGCTGGCCGAGGTGCAGCCACGCTGCACCGTCATCCGGGGCCAGGCGGGTTGCCGGCAGCAGGAGTTCGAGTGCCTCCTCGTAACGTCCCTGCCGCGTATAGAGCCGGCCGAGGCGGGTGCGCGCCTTGACGCGGGTGCTGTCGGCGGCGAGCACCGCGACCAGGCTCTCCTCCACGCGGTCGGCGGTGCCGAGGCGGTCGTACATCAACGCCATGGCCTCTAGTGCTGGTGCGTAATCTGGTTGCAGGTCCCGCGCGATTTTCAGGAGCTCGATCGCCTCGACGAAGCGGAACTGGTCGGCGTAGACCACGGCGAGGTTGTGGTGGGCGCGGACATAGGTGGAATCGGCGGCGAGCGCTCGGGCATATTCCGCGGCCGCCTCGTCGAGGCGACCTAGCTGCGCATGCAGGTTGGCCAGGTCGGTCCAGGCGGGGGCGTACAGCGAATCCAGGTCGAGGGTGCGTCGGAAGGCCGCTTCGGCCTCGCCGTACTGGCGCGCGGAGAGCAACGTGTTGGCCTGGCGGTAGGCAATGTCCCTGACGGTATCTTCGAAGTCTTCATCCGCAGGTGGGGAACAACTGGCGCAGGCGAGGAGTGCCGGCAGCAACGCGGGCGCGATGTCGCGCAGGATAATCCCTACCTCTCGCAGCATCATCCCTACCTGTTGAAGATCATGTTCCCCTGGTGGCCGAAGTAGCCGTCGAGAAAAACCCAGGTCGAGGCTGTGGCGAATTCGCCGAGGGCGAGCCCGAGGAAGAACGGTAGGAGGGCGCGGTAGAGGCCGATGCCGCCGTAACGCAACGTCAGCGCCTTGATCAGCCAGGCCAGGAAGATGGCGAACCAGCCGTAGTAGACGATCTCGTAGGTATTGGCGATAGGAAAGCCGATCGGGTGCAGGGGCCACCAGGTGAGACGGTAACGCAGAAAGAGCAGCAGTGTCATGATGCCGGCGCCGACTGATGTGAAGCCGAGGCGAGAGAGAAACGGCTCTGGCGCGTTGTAAACGGCGCTCATGTAGTTGAACGGCCAGTGGGGCGCGCCGTAGTAATACCAGCCATGCAGGTTGATGCCGCCGTAGACGTAGGCGGTGTGCATCGTGTACCAGATGGATCCAGCCAGCCCGACGACGACGGCGACGGCGATGGCTATGGGCAGGCGGTGGTAACGCCGGCTGCCGCCAGCTTCGCTCGTCAACCTCAGCGCGTGGACCAGCGCGTTCATCATGTTGGCCGCAGTCTCGCCCATCCAGACCGTGCTCAGGCCCAGGCCGGTCATGTTCTTGAGCCCCAGAACTCCGGGTCCGAAACCGCGGACGATGAAAGCCTGCGGCACCATAGGCGTCTGCGCACCGGGCAAGCCGGCTTCGGCGACGATCCGGGACAGACCGATAAACACCGCGAAGGCACCGATTACGAGAATGATGGAGACGAAGAGGGAAAGTCCGGTAAGGGTCAACCAGATAACCATGAAGACGATGCCTGCGAGCAGCGTGCCGAGTGCCCACCTGGGACCGCTAGGTTCCGGCTCCCCCATCGCTGACAAACTCCGGCTCCCGGTCAACAGCCGCCGCACATGGGGCAAGGCGTTCCAGAGGAGAAAGAGGATGAAAACCATCATTGCGCCCGCCTGCTGCCAGGCGAGGATCATGGGGCCGCTGCCGCCTGATGACCAGACGTCGCCGCTACCAAGCTGAATGCCGATCTGGGACATGACCAGGCGCTGGGTCTGGCCGGCGAGGAAGAAGAACCAGAGGCTGAAAGCGACGTTGAGCGGCATGAGGAAGGCCAGGCCCAGGAAGGAGAGATTGAGGCGGATCGGGATGCTCATCTCGGGGATCAGGTCGATGCGGCCGAACACCGGGATGGCCTGGAAGGCTTCGCTGTAGTTGCCGAGGGAGTTCCACGAGTGCAGCAGCAGCGGCAGCACGAAGCCGAGCCACATCAGGCGATTGGTGAATAGCCGGCCCACGAATCCCGCGCCGTTCTCGTCGGCGACCATGGCCAAGGGCAGGCGGGTGAGTGGGTACACGAGTCGCTCGTTCTCGACCCACTGGCCGCGGAGAAGAGCGGCCTGGCAGAACAGGGCGATGTAGAAGACCAGGAGGAAACTGACCCATGCGGCCAACGGTCGGGCCCATGCGCCCCAAGGAATCTCCATGTCGGTCGGCAGACCTTCGTAGAACAGCCGCACTGCGTCGGGGTCGGTGGGCGACAACCAGCCGCTGAGGTGGGGCAGGAAGAGGGCGCCCCAGCCGTTCTCCGGGGTGGCGTAGTAGAGGACGCCGGAGATCACCGACAGGAAACTGCCAGCGAAGCCGGTGGTCACCACCACAGAGCCGGCGAGCATCATGACGTAGACGGCGATCAGCTCGGCGCGCGAGAAGGCAAGGCGGCGCGCTAAGGCGAAGCGGCGCGCGAGGAGGCGCAGCAGGGGCTGGATGAAGGCGACGAACATGAACAGGAAGAAGACGGCGATGGCCGGTATGGCGTTGCTCGTCAGTTGCGAGCCTTTGACGACGAGGATCGCCCAGGGACTGATCACGCTGATCGCCGCGACCAGCGCGGCGCCGACGATCACGACCCGCCACGTCACGCCGGGATCTTCGCTTGCGACCAATTAGGCGTCCCCGCTCTGGCCGGGAGGGCGGCCGGGCTGGAGGGCGACGGCAGTGGTAGCCATCGCGAGGCGCCGGTCTCTCATCGCGGCAGCTGGTTGCGGAGTGCCTTTAGGTCGTTGTCCGTTACGCCCGCCGGCACCTCGATCGAGCGCCCCTCGGTGGACGGTTGGAGGAGGAAGGTTGGCTCATCCTCGAGGCTGATCTGGTGGCCGACGCGGGCCGACTTCAATGCGCCGAATATGGCCCACATGACCGGCAGGGCGGTCTCGAGCCGGCACTCGTGCGGCTGGTCGTCGTCGTCGAGCCAGGCGGCGACGGCGGCGGTGAAGTCGCGCTGGCCGGCATGGATCTGCTCGTAGAGGTTGGTGGGTTCCTGGAAGACCTCGACCTCGCCGCGCGCCTGGTAGCCCCAGCTGCCGACCTGCTGAGTCCAGGCCACGCCGTTGGAACAGAAGAAGTCCAGGTCGAGGTGCATCCAGTAGTCGGGGGCTCCGGCGCGGTTGCCCAGACCCCGCGGCGTGCACTCCCAGAAAACGCGCCGGTTGCCCGGAAACCAGTAGGTGGCCTGGAGGTGGCTCGGCGCCCCGTGACTCCAGTCGTAACCCTCCAGGCCTTCGGCGGTGGCCCAGACGGCCTCGGGCCGGGCGTCGTCGAGAATCATCATCAGCTGGCTCATGAGGTGCGGCCCCATCGCCAGGGCCCCGCCCCAGGTGCTGGCGCGGATGAAATCCACCTCTCCGAGACGGCCGGAGCGGATCACCTCGCGCAGAGCCCCGTACTGGGGGAAGTAGCGCAACTGGATATTCATTAAGATGCGGCAGCCGGTCTCGGCGCCAATCTCGGCGATCTCCAGTAGCTCCTGAGGCCACAGCGCGAGGGGTTTCTCGGCGATTACTGCCTTCGCGCCGGCCTCGGCGGCGGCGCGGATTCCGGGTAGGCGAAAGTTTGGCTGGGTGACGATGTGGACGATTTCCGGGCGTTCGGCATCGAGCATCGCCTGCAGATCACCGTAGGTTGCAGGGATTCCGTACCTGTCGGCGTATTCCCGGCAGCGGGCCGTGTCCAGGTCGCAGCAGGCGACCAGAGACATGTCGTCGATTTCGGGGTAGACGGCGGCGTGCTGATGCGAATGGGTGCCGCAGCCGACGATGGCGGACCGGTACATGGATCTCCTATCCTAAATCCGTCCGAAATGGGGCTGCGAACCCGCGTGGCCCGCAGGAAAAAAAACTTGCCAACTATGCAGCGAATGCGTAACATACTCCCAAATAATGAAAAGGTCTACTCAATTTTTTCGCCGGGTAGACACGGTAAAATCATCCACGTTCTAAACCGAAGGAGCCAGAAATGAGGCGTTTTTGCGTCCTGTTCAGCGTTACGGCCTTCCTCAGTTTCGCTGGTACCTCCAGCGCCCACGTTGGCGACACGGTATACCCGATCTTCGAGCTTCCGACCAGCGATTTGCCCGATATCTTTGACGGGACACTGGAGGACTGGGAGGATGTCCTCCCGGGTACCGAGCTCACCCACAACGACTTCACGCCGCTCAACGTCGGCGAGGCTGCCGGCATCGATCCGGCCGACTCGGCCTACCGCGTCTACCTGGCCTGGCACAGTGCCGGTCAGCATGTCTACGTGGGCGTCGAGCGCATCGACAACGTTTACATCAACACTTACGAGGGTGGCAACGTCCACATGCTGGCAGCCTACGACGACGTCGAGTTCCACCTCGATGGCGATCACACTGGCGGCCAGTACAACTTCTGGCTCGAAGTCGGAGACTACTCCGAGGAGGAGTTCAAGTATCTCCAGAATCTCACGGCGCAGCAGTACGTGATCATCGCCGAGTCCCCTGACGATCAGATTATCGGCTACCAGGGCAATGGCCTGGGCTGGGCGATCGACCCGCCGTACGCCGACGCCCACGGCACCGTTTTCGGCGAAGACCCGGTGACGTCGATTACGGAATTCTACGTGACGGCCTGGGACGAGATCAACTGGGAAGGTGCCAACCTGTCGACACGGTCCGAATTGGTTGGTGGCAAGATCATTGGCCTGCAGATCACGATAGCTGATTACGACGCGGTCGACGAGGACGGCGGTCCTATTCGCCGTGGTTTCCACACGCTCTCCGGTCAGGACAACACCTGGATCCACGCCGACCGGTTCGTCGACGCCGAGCTGATCCCGTGCGACACCGGTGACTGCGGCGCCTCGGCCGAACCGCTGCCGACGGCCGTCGAGGACGACAGCTGGGGCCGCATCAAGGCGACTTTCCGCTAGATTACCCCATGTGGCAGCGTAGGTTGCCAGCCGCGAGGGCAGTCGCGACGCCACGACTATACCGATTTACGTAGTAGAAGAAGGGGGGATCTTCCCCCCTTCTTCTTGTTTATGGGCTGAAACCGGTGCAGCTTCTTCTATCAAGTATAGCTATCGGCGCGATTTTCCTTCTGGGAGCCCGTCCCTGTCTCGGCCAGCTCACGACGCTGGAGATTCCGGGCGAGATCGACTGGAAGGAGGCGCAGCAGCTCCCCTTCAACCCGGGCGGCTTCTTCGAAAGTGTCGACTTCAAGGTCGACGACGGGATCGCCCCGCTGGACACGAGCCGCTGGGTCGGTCTGCCCGAAGTCCCCGATTCGATTGGCACGGCGGCGGACTTCGGTTTCACCGAGCGCGGGCTGTTCGACGCTTTCACCTGGCACGTCTCCCGCGACAGCGTCGTCGCGGTGGCGAACGTCGACGGTGCGGGCATCGCCGCGGGCGATCTGCTGCTGGCGGCGAAAGCTGACTTCCCCAACACAGTAGCTGAGGTGCGAACCTTTCGCGCCGCCGGCGTCGACAGCCTGCGGGCGATGGTGAACCTGGCCAACGCTGTTCTCGGACCGGTCGACGCCCAGTTGCGCTTCCGCAACTGGCTCCGCTCGCCGACGATATACGAGACCTCGCTGAACACAGGCCAGGAGCAGGCTCTACTCGAGGCGCTCATCGACGCCGACCCGGAGAACTCCTTCCGCCGCGTGGACAGCCAGAATCGAACGGTCGAGAAGCGGGCCGTCGTCATCATAATGGATCTGACGCGGCGCTTTCCGGTCGGCATGCTGCGCTTCTATCCGCGGGTAGAGGACAATCCGCTGCCGATAGCCGGGTACAAGCTGGAAGTGCACGATGGGCTCACCTTCAAGCGCGGCCAGGGGGAGCAGATTGCGCAGCGTGATTTTCTCGGGCTGACGGCGAGCGACGAGGCGCCGGCCGGGACCTTGCCGGTGTTCGAGCAGCTGCTGCTAGACCAGAGCAATACGGCCGACACGGTAGCCGTCCGCTTCGGCAGTCCTGAATACTTACAGCAGCTCAAGTTCCGGTCCCTCACCGGGCTCGACTTCGACATCGCCGAGTTCGAGGTCTTCAACGAGGGATTCACGCCCCGAGCCGTCTATCTGAGCAAGCCGCTTCCCCTGGACCCAGCCGGGGCCGACGCCATGTTGGCCTACCTCGAAGGTGACCTAGAACTGCGCGAAGAGCTGGACGGCCTGCAGGGAGGCACCCTCGGCCGCATCCGCTGGGATGAAGAGAAGATCGGTGCTCCGGGCGCTTCGGCGGCGGTGGTCAGCATGCAGACCGGGTTCACCCCCGAGCCGTGGATTCCGATCCGCCTCAACCGCAACGGCGACGCGGTGGAGTGGCGTCCCCAAGCTAACGTGGTCGACCGCCGGCCCGACAGCCAGACCGCCGGCGAGAGGGTCGACCTGGACGATCCGCTGCTGCGCGGTAGCGCCCGCGATATCTGGAATGCCCTGTCCAACGCGGAGCGCCTGGCCGTCCAGACGACTTTCCCCGAGTACAATGACCAGACGATCGTGCCGGCCGCCAACAAGAGGAACCGGAACGGCGAGGAGCTTCCGATCCTGCCGGACCCGCTGTTCTGGAGCGGCTTCCAGCCGCTGACAAATGGCGAGCGTCCGCCGTTGCCGGGGGAGCGGCCGTTCTTCCAGATCCGCGTCGACTTCACCAGCAACGCCCCCGATGCCGCGACGACCGTGCGCAACCTGAGAGTCGAGCAGCAGCTGCCGCCGCTGGTGCGGGAGGTGCGGGCCGAGATTCTGCCCGCCGCCGAAGTCACTGCCGGTGAAGATACCCTGTTCACCTACGCGCTCAGGCCCCGGTTCGGTCCTGGCGATCCGGGATTCAACCGCATTCGCATACCCACGCCGACGCAGATCGAACGGGTGGAGAGCGTGCGGTTCGCTTACGGCATCGATGTCGTTGAGCGCTTCGAGGAAGTCGAATTCACCATCCTGGCAGCCGAGGAGCGCTTGTTCGTCGTCGCCATCCCGCGGGTGGAGCCGTCGCTGTCGCGCGGCGATTCACTCGTGGTCCTGGTCGACTTTCGCGGGCGGGTGCTCGACGTCAAGACCGACTTCACCGGGCACGTCTTCCTCGACACGTTGGGGGCTCCGGAGGAAACGGACTACGCCGGGATCATCACGCTCGCGGAGGCGAGTGGCGCCGACACCCTGGCGACGATACTGCCGCAGCGGGTGCTGGCCGGCGACGTGCTCTCCTTTCCGGATGCCCAGGCGGATCGGAACGACCTTGCCGTAATAACGAGCGTCGCGCAGCCGGTGGAGGAGGTGATAAGCCGGGTTGGTATTGCGCCCAACCCGTTCACGCCCAACGGCGACGGCGTCAACGATGAGGCCAACATAACTTTCGACGTGCTGCGGGTGGTCGAGCCGGTTCCCGTCACCATCGAACTCTACGCCCTCTCGGGCCGGCTGGTGCGGAGATGGGCGACTTTGATGGGGGTCGGCAGTTTCACGCAGACCTGGGATGGGGCCGGGGGCGACGGACGCCTCGTGCCGCCCGGGATGTACCTCGTTCGTTTGCGAGGTGAGACCGATAGCGGGGAGTTCGGCTCCACGCATCTGGTTTCTCTCGCCTACTGAAACCTGTGTTGACACCACCATGCTGAAGCTCAACGCTGTTGCCGTCGTCGTCGCCCTGCATTTCCTGGCGACGGGGCCGCAGGCCCAATCGGGTCCGGTTTTCGCTTTCAGCGAGGCGGGCGATCAGATCGTCGTGGACAACCCGGAGCAGTGGCGCAGCTGGATCTACCAGAACAACCTCGTTCGCGACGTGCGGTCCGTAATGGATTCCACCGGCCTGTTCGACTTCTCACTCCAGGGGGTCAAGCCGCGCTACTTCGACAGCATTGAGAACTACGTGCTCGACCGCGAGGAGTTCAGCTACGTCGATATCGTGCAATTCCGCGGCGAGACGGTGGAGGTGTCCGGCAACATCTCGGCGCTCTCTAACGACTGGATGGCGGCGCGGATCGGCGATGGCGATCTGGCGACCTGGTGGGAGCCGGCGGCGATCGACTTCAACCCGGCAGGGTTGCGCAAGTGGCAGGTCCTCGTCAACCTGGGCCGTGCGGTATTCGCCGACAGCATCGTCGTGCACTTCCCGGCGGCGGATACCGGTGTGGACCTGGGCGATGCGCCCAAGCTGTTCACCGTCGAGGTGTCGATGGGGACTCAGGCGACCGCCACCGAGTACCAGTTCGACGTGGTGGGGCGACAATCGGTCACCAGCAGCCAGCGCCGCTACGTGTTCCCGTTGATGCCGCTGGACAAGGCCGACGCCGATCTAGACGGCTCGCCGGACTTCCAGGGTAGCTTTGTTCACTTCGTGCGGCTGACCGTATTCGACAGTGACTTCGACGTTGCCGAGCTACTGGGTGAAGGCGAGCCGGGCAAGGCGGCATACGACTCTCTCGCCATCGAAAGGCAGGGACGGCGCGTGTTCCAGCGCAAGACGGCTGGCAACTTCGTCAAACGCCTCGAGGAGGCTGTCGACGATGATGGCAATGTGCTGACCGCGGAGGAAATCTACCTGGCCCTTCCGGAGGCTGAGCGTGGGCCGATCCAGTACTACAAGCGCGAGCTGCCGCGGGTCTCGGAGGTGGAGGTCATCGGACGGGGGCCGAACTTGGCCTATCGGCCGCAGCGGCACGCCGGTGCCGCCTTCGAGGATGGCGGCAAGGGGGCGCCCCTGAACGCGGTCGACGGCGTCTACCTGACTAACTGGAATGGCAACGCCTGGGACCTCAACTTCTCTAGCGGCTTCGCGGGGCACGGCGACCTCGTGTTCGGCACCATGTGGCTGGACCTTGGCGCCACTTTCTGGATCGACAGGGTCCTGCTGGGCATGGTGCCGGTGAGTGAGACCGAGAGTGGCGGTCTGCTGTTCGGCTGGTACCTGCATGGCTCGGACGGCACGGTCCTGACGGCGCTGGACATGCGCACCGCGGAAGACTTCACCCAGCTCGAGACCAGCCTGGAGTGGACCGACTTGGTAAGCGACGTCTATAAGGACAACAACACCCCGCGCGTGCGCCTGATGGCGGAGTCGTTCGAGCTCCGCAAGCTGCGGTTCTTCCAGCAGCGCAACCACGACCCTACGGGCGAGTTCTCCGGAGTCTACGGGGCCGCCGGCCACTTCAATGAGCTGCAGATGTTCGGCCGGGGCTATCCGGCCGAGGTGAGCTTCACCTCCCCTGAGATCGTGCTGCTGCCGGGGGTGAGCGCCGATGCGGCTGTCAGCGTCCGTGAGCGTCGCGTGCTGTCCGAGATTCGCTGGGAGGCGGAGGCTATCGTCCGCGACGTCGATGCTGCCGGCAATGCAGTTGAGCGGGCCGAGCCACTGAGCCAGAACGCCGACGTGGAGCTGCTGCTCCAGACGCGCACCAGCGACACCATCGACTCCCTGTTTTCTTACTTCGAGGTGGCTACGACCGGCAACAAGAGGCGGACGGAGGTCGAACTCGACGAGTATCAGGCTCTCGTCGAGCTGTGGGATACCTACAACGCCTGGAATGCCCTGCCCGAAAGCGCCGAGGTCCTCCTGCGGGACCACAGTGATGCGGACGACGACGGGGACGGGGCCAGCAACGAAGATCCGGTCGACGGGCTCGACAACGACGGCGACAAACTGATCGACGAAGACGATAAAGCGGGTGCTATCGGGGGACCGCAGTCGATTCGCGGCCCCGGCAAGATCGTGCTGACCCAACACCAGCGACGTCAGGACGACGACGGCGACGGTGCCGAGGACGAAGACGCGATTGACGGTATCGACAACGACGGCGACTTCCTGATCGACGAGGACGGCAAGAAGGCGGCAAAGCCCCGGCAGGAACCAGAGCTGGTCATAACCCCGGTGTTCGCTGGCTGGAGCGCCTGGAGCGAGCCCTACAAATCGACCAGCATCGTGGCGCGGGCCCCGATCACCTCGCCCAGCCCGCGCAAGTTCCTGCAGCTGCGGGTCACGATTCAGTCCGAGGCTCCCGATGTCACCGCCCGCCTCAGCTCGCTGCGGATCGACCTGGCGGCGCCTATCAGCACCGACCTGGCCGGCGAGCTGGCGGTGTTAACCCCTCCTGGCGAGGCCAGGTCGCTGAGCGACCTGCTGCCGTCGCCTGAAGATTACTCCCCCCCGGAGGGCGTGGATCCTCTGCAGCAGACCCCTTACGCATTCTTCGTCCGTGCCGCGGGTCCCGACGCCAATGCCGCCGAGAGCAGCGCGGGCTTCGACGAGCTGCTGCTGGTGACGCCGTCACCAGCGCGCCTGACCGGAGTGCGTTTGGGACGGGTCGAGGTCGGTGAGCCGGTGGGAGCGATCAGCAAGGCGGAGTGGCAGGCCGGCAACTCGACCTTCGAGCGGGCGTTCATGCAGGGCGGCGAAGGCGGGACATTCGTCGACGACGACGGCAACGAACTGGTGGCGGTCGTGCGTCCGGCGGCGGCCGCCGCCGGCGATTCGCTCCTGCTGCGCTTTCCGGATTCGATCAACGCCGGCTTCTCCGAGGCGGAGAACGCCCTCGTGGAGCTGCGCTTCGAGACGCAGACGCTGAGGATGGGCAGCGAGTTCTCGGTCATGGTCCGCGGTAGCGGTGCAGATGCCTTCCAGCGGGTCGATGCGGAGGGCCGGGACGCTACCGAGCTGGTCGACAGCGGGACGGCGCGGCCTGGCATCGTCCAGATCGGCAGCCTGCTGAAAGAGGTCGAGGTCCCCGGCGCCTTCACGCCGAACGGGGACGGGGTGAATGACCTGCTCGAGATCCAGTTCACCGTGCTGACGATCCGGGAAGATCGACCGGTCGACGTCGCGATTTACGACCTGGCGGGCCGACGCATCGCCGCGGCCGCACCGGCCAGCGGTGCCGGGGTAACGCAGAGTGGGACCGTCCGCTTCACCTGGGACGGCAGGGCCGGTGGCCGGATGGCACCGCCCGGCATCTATGTCGCCCGCGTCGAACTGCAGACTGACCACGAGGACTTCACAGTGGTTCGCCTGATCAACCTGGTCTACTGAACCACAGAGGGAGGGTTCAACCTGTGAACAAGCGCTGGATGGTCCTGGCAATCTGCACGCTGGTCGTGGTTGACGCGCCAGCCCGGGAGGACACGGGGACCCGGCTGGGGGTACGCCGGGGAGGCGAGGTGAGCTTCGAGCCGTACGGTCCTGGGGTGCTCTTCGGGGCGCTGGATCCCGCGGTAAAGCGGTGGTACGTGCCGCAGGAGCTGTTCAACGACTTTGGTTGGAACCAGTGGGAGTACACCAACTACGCGCGCACTCCGTACCAGCGCTATGTGGACTCCGACATCGAAGGCGATTACTACTACGACGTCTACGGCCGCTTCCTCACCAAGGGGTGGCTGCTGTTTAACTGGACGGTCTCTGAGCCGGAGGCGGCCGGCAGCCGGCTGCTGAAGACCGGGCAGTTCAGCCAGTGGTTCAGTAACCTGGTGGTCGCCTCGGACGCCAAGGGCCAGCACTACGCCTCCGCCACTGTCGGCAACGAGATCCGCACTACCTTGACGCCGCTGACGTTCTCGAAGCCGCTGTTCGACGGGATCCAGATGGACATGGCCACCGACAAGTACCGGGCTACCGTGATCGCCTCCCGCCCGAGTGGTACGCGCAGCCAGGCTGAGACGCCGAACGAACGCTCGAACGTCACCACCCTGCTGGGCGGGCGTGTCACCGGCCAGCTCGGCGACTTCGTCGAAGTCGGAGCCACCTACGTCAACGCCTTCAACGCCCGCACCCGCGGACAAGCCTTCCGGGGCAACCCGTTCCACGGCTCGCTTACCGAGGCGCAGAATGGCGACATCACCCACGTGGAGATCCGGCTGAGTGACGACTCGCCCGAGGACCAGGTGGGTGGCGCGGCTTTCTTCCTCGAGGAGGTGATCATCACCGACACGGAGGGCCGAAAGATCTCGAACCGCCGCCGGCTGAAGCAGAAGGACGGCACCGAGAGCCCGATCCTGGAGTACTCGCCGATCATCCAGGGCGGGGTGCAGCGCGACGGGTTCCGCACCGCTGACGGCCGGGAGACGATCACGTTGCGCTACGAGTTTTCCGGTCCCGACTACCGGGCGGCCGGTGTCGGACCGCAGCCGGCCGAGATCGACGCGGTGGAGTTTCAGCTCCTGGTCGCCAACGACTATCGGATCGACCTGACTTCGAACAACCAGACCAACCAGCTCAACCAGCCGGTTTTCCTGTCCGAGGGCATGCCGGAGCGGACGATCCGCGCCCCGGGCAACGTCAAGGACGGCTCCAACCAGCGGTTCGTCAGCGTCGACTATGGACTGCCGACAGCCAACGAGATCTACGGCTTTACCCTCGGGGTGAAAAACGCCTTCGGCTGGGACGTGAGCTCTGAGTGGGATCGCAACCGGCAGCACAAGCGCTATCCGCGCTTCGGGCAGAACGACGCGACGAAGAACTCCCACGCCATGGAGACAGCGGACGCCTGGATGGTCAACGTGTCGCGGAAGCAGTATCCCTACTTCCTCTTCGGCGAAGCCTACAGCCTCGACCCCGACTACAGCACCAGCGCCTACCTGGCCAGCCAGCGGGGCGACACCGGACCGATCGACTACGACAGCCAGTCGCAGGGGATCTACGAGCTGGTCGACGACAACGACGACCAGGACCGTCTCCCTGACTGGCAGCGGGTCGGGTCCGGCTTCGCGGCCGACCGCTTCGTCTTTCCCGGCTGGGACGAGAACAACGACTTCGTGCCCGACTTCAATCAGAACAACGTCGACATTGTGCGGCCGAATTTGAAGCCGGACTGGGAGGAGCCGTTCCTGCGCTACAACGTCGACCGTCCCGAGTACCTCTTCGGCGTCGACATGAACAACAACGGCGTGTCGGACCGTTTCGAGAACGACGACGAGCCGGACTATCCCTACAAGCGGGATCGACGCGGCTTCAACATCTACGCGGGGACCCACCTGGGGCCGTGGACACGGCTCACCATTGGGCGGCTAAACGAGCGCCAGATCGCCGATGATCGCCACAACGAGATGACCTACGCGCTGCTGACCTATGAGCGCGACTTCGCCGGCACCGGCAAGGTGCGGGTCTTCGAGAACCTGCGCCGCGTCAAGGACGACATCAAGGACGACCTGCTCATCTGGCGTATCGCCGACGGCATCGCCGGCGAGATCGTACCGCGCGTGGACCCGCTGCCGATGCGTGACGCCTGGGCCAATACTTTCTACGCCCAGTTCGACTTGGAGCGGTGGGAGTCGCTCAACGTCATCAGCAAGTTCAAGTACGAGTTCATCCGCCAGGTCGGCCTGGACGACTTCCGTGCCGAAAACCGGGTGCTACCGAGCGAAGACATCCGCGAGACGGCGAGCTTCTTCGGCCTGATCAACAAGGTGGACTACACCAGGCGCTACGGCAGTCTGCTGATCCAGCCGCGCTGGAAGAGCGAGTTTCAGCGCAACGTGCCCTCCCTCAAGGAGAGCGCGCTGGAAAAGGCGACTTCGGAGCTGCGTGAGTCGGCCATGCTCATCGTTACCATGCCGTTGCTGTCGAATTCCTCGCTGCAGCTCGGCGGCGAGTACCTATGGACGCAACAGTACCGGGACAGCGCCAAGGAGACACTGGAGGGATCACCGCGCACCGAGCTGGTGGGCGCCGTGCAGGTGCTCAACCGGACGCCCTACCAGGGGTACGAGATCTTCACCGAGTACGGTATGCGGGTGTCGCGTATCGATCTCGACTTCCTGGAAGAGGCGCAGACCGAGACTTTCATCTTCTTCGTCATGTACGCCGGGATCGGGAGCTGATCATGACAGCTGCGCGAATCGCCCGGTGGGCGCCGGTCCTGGTCGCACTGACCCTGGTGGCCGGCTGCTCCTGGAGACCCTACGCCGGCGTCGTGCGGGCGAGCTCTGAGGCTTACCAGGCGGAGAACACGACGGTGGCCGACGATGGCACTGTCACCTTCGGGCAGGGACGCCTGGAGGTCAGTCTGCGCCCGGTCAGCGATGACGAGCTGAACCGGCAGTTCGGCGGCGGCGATCTCGGGGCAGACAGCCGCAACCCCCTCACCTACGGAGGGGTTCAAGACTTCTATACCGGTGATCGGGTGCAGCGGTTCATGGTGTTCCTCCTCAAGGTCAAGAACTACCAGTACCCAAAGGTTCGCCTCGACGGCGATGTGGTGATCGAGACCGACAACCAGCGGCAGTACTACGACCTGAGCTCGGATCAGCTGGACCGCTACTTCCGGGCCTACACGATCGGCTACCGGGGGAATGAATACGGGGTCTACAAGGAGCGCCGCGCCGTGCTGGCACAGACCATGTTCCCGCGGTCCGATATCTTCAGCGGCCAGGAGGAGGAGGGGTACGTGCTGTTCGAGCCGCTGCATTATGACGTGGAGCGGATGACGGTCCATGTCAGAGATTTGGTCGTGCGGTTCAACTTCAGGGGTGAACCGGAAGAATCGATCGACGCCCGATTTGCGTACGAGCGTGAAGTCGGCCGTTTCTACCCCGATGGCACGGTCGAGCTGTCGCAGGGTGGAGGAAGATGAGGGGGGTGATCGGGCCTCACGTCCGGACAACCCTGCTCGTATTCCTGGTCCTGGGGTGCGGCGGCCAGGAGGACGGACCGCTCGTGGAGGTGGCGGGCAGGCCGATCGACGCCGCCGACCTGCGCGGCTATCGCGAGCAGCTGCCGCCTGAGTACCTGCCGGCGGAACAGGGCGTGGCGGCGGTGCGGGAGCTCCTGGGCGCCCTGGTGGACCGGCAGATCATGGTGGCGGAGGCGGAGCGCCTCGGGTATCACGAGAGCAGCGAGTTCAAGACCCGCCGGCAGCGGTTGACGACGGAACGGCTGGTGCAAGCAATGCAGCAGGACGAGTTCGGCGAGCGGCTGCGGGTAACCGACGACGACGTCCGCAGAATCTTTGTAGAGCAACACTGGAACCGCAAGATCCTGCCGGCCCACATCGTAAGCGTGACCCGGGAGGAGGCGCAGCAGGTAATCGAGCTACTCGATGCGGGCTGGGACTTTCACGAGCTCGCCCGCGAGCGCTCGATCGCCGCCGACGCTGCTGAGGGCGGCTTCCTCGACTACTACTTTTCGCCGGGAGATGCCATGTCCAACCTGGTGGCCGGGGTCTACGGGCTCCCCGTCGGCGCCTACACGCGGGAGCCGGTCGAGACCCAGGACGGTTGGGAGGTGGTGAAGGTGCTCGACGAGCAGGCGGTGCCGCTGCAGCAGGTGCGTGACAAGCTGGCGCGGGCGGCCCACCGGGAGCAGTTTTTCAAGCAGCGGAACGAATTCGTCGCGCAGCTCCGGCAGAAGCACGTCGGCCGGATTTCCGACGATGCGTCGCCCGACTCGTTGCTGGTTGCCGAGGCGCGGGCGCGGGGACTGCATGAGCGGGCTGATTTCCGGCGGTTCGATCGGTCGCTGTACGAGAGGATGCTCGTCACCTATCTGCGTCGCAAGGAGGTGCTGGAGGACATCCCGGTGACCGACGCCGAGGTGGCCGCCGACTACGAGAAGACCAGGACGCAGTACCGTGTGCCCGGCCGGGTCGAGGGCACGCGGGTCATCGCCGGCACCGAAGAGCTGGCGCTTGAGGTCGCGCAGCTGATCGGAGACGGGGGCGATCCGCAGAGCGTGGCCAGAGAGCGGGGTCTGGCCCTGGCTCACATCCATATTCCGGACACCGAGAAGGCGTACGAGAAGTTCCGGCACACAGCCGTCGGCGACGTGATCGGTCCCGTAGCGGTCAAAGAGAAGTTCGAGGTGTTGCGCATCGATGCAGTCGAGACCCCCCGGATGCGCACTCTGGAGGAGGTGGAGCACATCGCGCGGCACAAGATCAGGCTCCGCCGCATTCGCGCATCCTTCGAGGTCTATATCGAGCAGCTGCGACGCAAGTACGAGCCCGGGACGATCTGGCACGACGCCCGCATCGAGAGTTTCGCTGGAGAGGGGATTTGAGGCGCTTGGCTCGTCGCCTGCGCGTGGGAGCCCGGCTCGCCGGACTGGCAATCCTGGTGGCGACCGCGATTCCGGAGCCCGCCGTCGGTGACACCTGGCGTCTTGGGGATCGCGACCAGCCCTGGAACCTGTTCCCGGTGAGCTTTCGGCTTGACGCCGGCGAGGTCTTCCGCAGCGAACACATATGGGGCGGCCCGCGCGCGGTGGAGATCGTGGTCGATGACGACGGCGACGGCCGGATCGACGAAGACCCGGTGGAGGTTGTCGACGACGACGGTGACGGGCTGTTTAACGAAGATCCGGTAGACGGGATCGATAGCGACCGCGACGGCCGTGTCGACGAGGATGGGGTAGATCCGCAGTTCGACAACGACGGCGACGGCCTGCTGAACGAGGACGGTTTGCGCACCGGCGGCGTCGTCTACAACCCGGTGCTCCGCCGGGAAATGGAGGCGCCGCCGTTCGAGCGGTATCCCACGGCCCAGGCGGCAGCCGGGGACCCGGAGGGCCACGGCACGGCATGGGGTGACGGTGGCGGCTATGGCTGGGGCGATGACGACCGGGACGTCAACTTCAACGAGGACGATCTCGACGGGAGGGACAACGACGGCGACGGCCTGGTCGACGAGGATCCGCCGGGGCCCGGGATCCCGGTGCCGGGGAGCTGGGAGAAGATCGTGTTCGCCTACGAAGCCGAAGGATACTCTCCCGCCGAGCGTCGGGCGATTGCTTTCTCCTGGGACGGGTCGGCCTACGTCGCGGTGGGGCCCGATCGCGCGAAGATCATCGCCAGCGCCGAGAGCCGCCGGCTGTCGCCCTCGGATTGGCTCCGCCCAATCCGCCTCGACGCGACGCGGAACGCGACCGTGCTCGCGGTCGACCGCTACTACAGCGGCGAATTCGCCAACGACCCGACCAACTCGGCCAACTGGAACGCCGGCCTTGGCGGCAGCTCTCACGCCGACGTAAGCGGCCATGGCGTCGTGGCCGATGGCGACATCTTCACGGCGCGAACTGCCGTCGGCAGGGCGTTCTGGGGTGGAGGTTATCACGTCAACTTCAACGCCCTCTTCCACCTCGACCTGATCCGCCTGAGGCCGCGTCCCGATTTTCCCGAGCGCACGCCCACCACTTTCGACATCTGGTACGCCGGCGACCTGGCGAGCCACTTCCGCACCAGCAGCATCGGCGGCACCGTGATGACCCAGATGGACGTGCGCGATCCGATCGTGCCGCGCCAGACCGATCAGCTGCGGCCCTCCACGAAAGAATATCGGTTCGGCGGGGGCGGGGAGTTCGGGGCCGTGCGGGCGCGGGTCCTGCAGTTCGAGAGCTGGATGACATCGCAGGAGTCGTGGGAGCTGGCCGAGTTCCAGACCTTCGGCCACGGGTACGCCCTTGATGCCGCCTATGTATCTGAGGTCATCGACGTGGGGTCGGTTACACCCCGATTCCGCCGCTATTTCGACCCAGAAGAAGCCGGCAGAACGATCGCCGCGGAGACAATACAGACCTTCGACGCAAACAAGAACGGAAGCATCGAGGTTGGGGAGCAGGCGCGGACGGTGCTGGCGGAGCAGTTTGATCCCGACGCCCCGGGCGATCCAGTTACCTGGGGAAGGGTCCGCTGGCACGGCCAGGTCGAGGGCGACGACGCCACCCTTCAGGTCCGGGTGCGCTCAGGTTCCACGCTCGAGACGCGCATCTACCAGCGCCGGGTGGGGCAGGGTGTTCTGTCGCCGTTCGTCGCAACCTCAATCGTCGAAGATTGGCCCGAGCCCGGCAGTCGCTTTGACGTTACCGCTTACCTGCAGCTCTCCCAGCTGCAGCGCCCGCCGGTTCGGGAGCTGCCGCTGAATCTGGAGACCGACGGGGACGGCATCGCCGGGGGATGGACACCCTGGTCGCCGCCGATTGATTTTGCTGCCGGCCTGGTGGAGTCCGATGCCAGCAGTGGTGGCGTCATGCTGCCGTTGCCTCCTCTGCATCGTTACATCCAGTTCCGGTTCGATTTTATCAGCGGGGAGAATAGTGGCGTCACCCTCGACTTCCTCGAGTTCGACTTCGCCGAGCCGGCGGTCAGCCGCGGGGTGTTCGCCGAGATCTTCCCGGCGACGGCTGCCGAGCTGGGCCGTCCCGAGACCTTCCGGTACGTGCTCAAGCCGGACCTATCGGCCAGCGATGCCGGTTTCGACCGGATCGACATCGCGGTGCCGTCGGCACAGGCGGACGTCGACTCGCTGCTGGTCGATGATCTTCGCTGGGAGCGGGTGCTTCCCTTGCCGCCGAGCGGTCTGTCGGAAGCCGATGGAGACGCGTGGGTGCGGGAGCGGCTGTCGAGCGTCATCTGGCTCGACACGACCGCGATCGCCCAGGCCGGCCGCTTTGCCGCTGCTACCTATTTTGACTCTGCGTCCGGCAACCACAAGCTCGGCATCAAGACCAGGACGCTGACGGCGGACGACTTCCCGCGCGGCCAGGACCGTGCGATCGAGGTGGCGCTGACCGCCTCCGTCTTCAGACTGCTCACGAGCTTCGACAGTTGGATCTGGAATCAGGCGGACCCGGGTGAGCTGCTGCAGCCGACGTCACCCGGCAATGCCTCCGACCAGCTGCCCTCCGACGCTGTGCGCGTCACCGTGGGTGCTGCGAGTCAGTCGCTGACGATCCGCAAAGTGTTCCCCAATCCTTTCACACCCAACGGCGATGGTGTCAACGACGTTATTACCTGGACGGTGGACCTGTTCATGCTCACCGAAGATGCCGACGTCACCGTGGCCATCTACGATCTGGGCGGCCGGGACGTGCGGCGACTGGAAGCAAGCGCAGTGGCCGGTCAGCTCGACGTTTCGTGGGACGGGCGGGACGCTGCGGGTGAGATCGCGGTACCCGGGGTCTACGTCTACCAGCTCGAGGTGGACAGCGATGCCGGCGGTGACAACGAGATCTTCGGCACCGTAGCGCTCGCCTACTGAGATTCCCGGCGGTCCCTACCTATCTTTCCCGCCTTCGACTTTTCCTGAATCAGGCCCAAGGTTTCCCGGGCGGTATCGGATCTGTCCGTGGCGGCGTAACCCTTCGCGAGTGCCCGGAGCAACGGGACGGCG
>CAYWBJ010000230.1:0-25593 GCA_964456165.1 uncultured Gemmatimonadaceae bacterium
TTTCGTTTCCGAAACCGAATTCCTCAGTGAAATCCACCATGATACCGGCGAAGAAGACGACGATCTGATCGACCGTGTCTGCTTTCAATTCGTCCAGCGTCTCCGCCGTTATGGTATCGTCCTCTTCTGAAATCATTGCCATGAATTCGTCCTCCCCCAATCCGGACTCCTCGAACATCGCGTCCAACATTGCATCGAAGATCGCGGTGTAGTATTCGGCTATCGTCATATCGTTGAGCATGATGACGGCCCCGTCGGATTCGAGGATAACCTGATCGCCCTGGGCCTCCCAGGTGCCCGTCAATACTGTAGTCATAACAATTTCTTCTTCGCCAGCGAAGGGGTTGAACTCCTCCCAATCTCCGCCATCCACTTCGAACTCTTCCCACTCTTCCTCGTCGATTACGCCATCGCCGTTTATGTCAGCCTCCAGCGCCTCGTCCCAGGACTCTGGCAGATCCTCATCACCGCTCTCCTGTGCCGCCAGGTAGTCTTCCTCGTCAATCACTCCGTTGTCGTTGCTGTCGATGTCAGAGAGGATGTCTTCCCAGCTTTCACCCTCTTCGAAGTCGTCCTCTTCGAACTCTTCGAACTCTTCCTGTTCGATTACGCCATCGCCGTTTCTGTCGTAGTCGTCGAGGATGTCGTCCCATTTTTCGGGCTCAATCCAAGAATTGTATTCTTCCTCGTCAATCGCTCCGTTGTCGTTGCTATCGATGTCATAGAGGATGTCTTCCCAGCTGTCGCCCTCCTCGTACTCGAACGCATCTATCAGAGCGAACTCATCGCCGCGCTCCTGTGCAGCCCGGTTGTCTTCCTCGTCAAGCACTCCGTCGCCGTTGCTGTCTACGACGGCGAGGACATCTTCCCAGCTGTCTAAGCCTTCTACTTGCGCCCGGTAGTCTTCCTCGTCGATTACGCCATCGCCGTTGCTGTCTACGTCGGCGAGGATGTCTTCCCAGCTTTCGTCCTCATCCTCGAACTCATCCTCGTCGAACTCATTCCATACTTCTAACTCTCCTTCTCCTTCGTCGAAGTCTTCTTCGACTTCGACGGTCATGCGAAAAGTGCCGTCGCGATGGAACACCAACTCCACACCGCTGTCGTCGCCATCCGGTTCTTGCTCGGAGATCCAGGTGCCGTGCAAGGGATGAGGATCGTCGGCCCCGACTACTGATGCCAATACGGGCAAGGCGAGGAGGAGGAGTAACAGCGGGTTTATCCTTATTCGTAGAGCATTCATTTTGGCTATCTCCCAATAACGTGGATCAGAGATTGTGGGTTTGGTCTGCAATCTGGGTGTCTGATGACGGAAGCTCTTTGTTTAACGACTGAGATAAAGATAATTAACCTGCCGATGAGGGCTAATGCTCACGTTGATCAGCGGAGGGCATGGCCCCGTTTTACCGAAATTTTGACGGCGGACGCCAGCTACGGAATCTCTTCGTCAGCTGGGGTCTTTCACCGACCACATGCGCGGCTTATGGGGTTTGTCGCTCGCGCTGCCCGCAGGTGTTCCGAGCCGGCGGTGGCGTTCTGGCCATGTCCAGTACGGGCGTCCAGCCACCAGTGAGCGCAGGCGCTCGGGCACGGCCTTGGCCAAGGCCGGCGACGCCTCCCACAAAGCCTGCTGCTTGGGGTGGGAGTAGCCGCCGATGATTACCACCCGTTCGTTGTCGCTGCGGATTCGACCGGTGGCGTGGATCAGGGTTTCGCACATCAGCATGGTCGAGCCGGCCGGCGCCTCGACCTGGTGGATGAGCGAGGGCTCCTCGTAGGCGGCAGCCACCATCTCGTCCTCTGAGCAGTTCAGCTTGTGGCTGCCGGCGATTACGGTCGTGCCGCCGTCGTCGGGTCCAAGGTCGGTCAGATTGGTGAGGGTTTTGAGAAAGGTACAGTGGTAGAGGTGGTCATAGGTGTAGCTGTCGAAACCGGGTTGTCCACCGCGATGGAACCGATAGCGGAACGGCTGGCCCGGCTCCTTATTCGGGTCGCGACGGTTGATGATGGAAGCCGACTCTTCGAGGCGGACCTTGCCGCCCATCCCTTCCTCGGCGAGCCCGATGATACGGGGATGGATCAGGTATTCCAGCAGCGCTGGGTGGGCCTCCGGCAGGTGGGCGAGTGACATGAAGTACGGCGGCTCATGCTCGCTGAGAGTACAACCGTCGATGCGGTCCTTGGTCGGATTCGGCCTCGCTTCGAACCGGCGCTTGAGTTCGTAGAGCGCGTCGCGGATGCGGGCGACTTCGCCGGCAGTCAAGGTGTTCTCGATCACGACGTAACCGTTGACTTCGAAGAACAGGCGTTGCCCGGGCGTCAGGGCGGGAAACTGGACATCGAGCTCGTAGGGATCTGCCGGCGCGGTCATAAGGTGTCCTCCTCTTTATCTTCGCGATCTTCGCGCGAAAGGTACTCCGGCTGGACGAACCGGTCTACGCGGACCGCCGACATGGCGCGGAGCAGAGTTTGACCCAGTTGGATCGCGAGGCAACCTTCTCGGGGATACGGGCTCGATCTGTACGCAATCGAGCATCTACTCGCGAATGACCGTGGTCCCGGAATCGGGGACGTGGCTGGCCGTCGGTAATGGTCAGCACGGCCATGGTATCTAGCGCTCTGAACAGGCGGCAGCGGCAATTCAGGTAGGCTGGATGGTCCGCGACTGGGTCAGAACTGTTTATCTCCGTCGACGCGGCGCAAGGTTTATTCAGCACAAGGGGATGAATGAAGAGGCTCTGGCTTTTCCTCGGTTCGTTGCTCCTTCCCAGCTTGGGGGAGCCGGAGCCGGTGATATTCCGGGTATCGGACCCGATCGGCCCGGGGGAGACGGTGCTGCTGTTTGGCGATGGCGTTGGCGAGGCGGTGAAGGCTCGTGGCTGGAGGTTAGTCGATGAGCCCATCGCGGGGCCGGCGGCTGCGGCGGCGCAGCTCCCGGCCGGCGACGCGGTCGACCTGCTTGTCCTGCAGGCCTCGGAACTCAGCGCCAAAGTGCTCCTGCCCGACGACTGGCAGCCCGGCTGTTACGTCATCCTGCTTGAGAACAACACCGGTTCTTCGGAACCGGTGTTCGTCAATCGCACCGAAGCCTGGTGGTGGCTCGGGGGGCCTGGCGACGTCGCGATCCCGGGGGAGGAGATCCGCGTTTTCGGCAAGAACCTGGGCGCCCGCACGCGCGCTTGGCTGGCGCAAGGCAACTTTACCGTGGAACTGGCTGCGTTCGAAGGGGAGAAATACGCGGCGCGGTTCAAGATGCCGGCGGATCTCGTTGCCGGCGACTACGAGCTATGGACGCACAACGGTTACGGCGGCGCGTCGGGGTTCGCGGCGCCGCTGGCGGTGCGGGTGGCGCCGCGCCCGGAGTGGCCCACCGACCTTTTCGACGTGCACTCTCACGGCGCCGTCGGCGATGGGGAGGCCGACGACACCAACGCCTTCCGGCAGGCCCTCACCGCCGCTGGCGACAACGGCGGCGGCATCGTGTGGGTGCCGCGGGGCACCTACAAGATCACCGGCAAGCTGCCGATCCCCCCAAGTACAATCCTGCGTGGCGAACGGCGCGAGTGGGTCTGGCTCTACGTGCCGAAGGAGGCGGCGCCGATTACCAGCGTGATCGCCGGCCACAGCGACTTCGCGGTGGAAGAGTTGTCGATCGTCTCGCAGACGGCGCGGCGGCTGGTGGTCAGCCCCGACGTGCCGGGCATCCACATCTCCACCTGGGGCATCGCCAAGGAGGCGCACGGGCGCAACGTGCGGCTGTCGCGGCTGCGGCTGCAGCATCTGTTCTACGCCCACCGCGTCGGCCACGACGACCCGCGGCGGCTGGTCGACGCCGGCCCGCCGACGGTGGTGCTGGTCGGCCCGGACATGACCATCGAGGATTGCGCCATCGTCAGTTCGGGCATGCCGTTCGACCTGGCCTACGGCCGCCACAACCGGATCGAGCGCAACCGCCTGGACATCGGCCGCAACGGCTGGAATGCGATGTGGCGCACCGAGGAGACGGTGATCGAGGGCAACGAGATCCAGGGCCGCGATCTGGAGGCGAACTACGGCGGCGCCCAGCAGAAGGCCTACCGGCTCTACTTCGCCAACAACTACTGGCACGACGGCTACGGTGCCGACCGCGAGGCGCTGACTTTCGATACTCCCTACCTGCCGGTCTGGATGGGGCAGGCCGAAGCGGTCGACGGCCGGCGGCTGCGGACCAGGGGGCGCAAGTGGATGGCGGATACGCTGCAGGAGATGGTGGTGATGATCGCCGGCGGCAAGGGCGTGGGCCAGTACATCCAGATCGAATCGAACTCCGAAGAGGAGATCATCCTCGAGCGGCCCTGGGCGGTCGAGCCGGACTCGACGAGCGTGCTGGCTGTGCGAGTCGACAAGTCAGACGTGGTCATCACCCGCAACCGCATGGTCGACGCCAGCGTTGCGGTGCAGCTCTACGCCATGTCCTACGGCTTCATCGTCGACGGCAACCGGGCCGAGCGCACCGGCGGAATGTACGCGATCGGCTGGGACTACATGCGCGGCAAGGAGCGGGTCTACTCCACCGCTTTCTTCAATCAGTTCCTCGACAACGAGCTCTCGGAAGGCTTCGTGTACCAGCAGGGCGGCTTCCTGCATGGGATCCTCGGTCCCAGCGGCCGGCCGTCTCTGCTCGAGCCGCCGGTGATCAGCGTGCTCGGCAACGTGGTGCGCAACAACCGGCTCCAGGACAACCACACGGCCGGCCTCTTCTACTTGGGCCCCAAGCCGCTGGAGTGGCCGGACAGCCGGCTGGGGTACCACGGGTTCGACAACATCATCGAGGGAAACGAGATCACGGACGGGCAGATCGGCATCGATATCTATCCCCGCTACAAGGACACGCTGGTGCGCGACAACGCGATCGAGGGCGTGGCCGTTCCGCTGCGCGACGACGGGATCGACACGTGGTTGGATCCTGGGGAGCGGCTGGCGCAGCAGGTGCGGGCCGCGCGGGAGATGCTGGAAGGGGTGCCGCTCGGAGGTGATGAGGACGGCGTGGCCGGCTCGGGGGAATGGCCGCGGGTCGCGCCGCCGTCAGAAGAGCCCGCCGAGCGTTACGAGGACCTCAGGGGCGGCCTGTGGCGCGAGGTGGCCAGGCGACAGCCGCAGACGACGGCCGCGATGCTGCAGAACCTGGTGGGACTGCGTCACGAAGTGGACCTGGATGCCTCGACGCTGGCGCAGCTCCTGGTGGAGGGTGAAGGAGGCGAGGGTGGTTTGGCCGTCCGCCTGAGAACGCCCATGGATGCTCCAGCGCTGGACGTCAGCGTCGCGGTGGCCCCAGTTGACGGTTGGCGGCCCGAAGAGGTCGAAACGATCGAGCTGCAGCCTGGAGTGGCACAGATGGTGGACGCGCTAGTGGCAGTGCGTCGGCCAAACCGGCGCAAGCAAATCTCTTTCGACGTCGTCGCGTCACTTGCCGACGCCTCGCCTCGCAGCGGCTCGCTTTCCTACACTGCCGCCTTAGAAGTGCCGCGCTGGCGCCTGCGCGATTGGGCGGTGGTCGGTCCGTTCGCGCGCGCCGGCAGCGATGGGGAGGTACACGGGCCCGAACTCGGTATCGATCTGAACGATACCTACGCGGGTGTCGGCGGCCAGATCGGGTGGCAACCGCTCACGGCTCCGAGACTGGTGCCGGCCGTGGCGGACATGGCGGCCGAATTCACCGCCTACGCCGCCGTCGCGCTGCGCGCGGTTCAGGAACTGGAGGTGGAGTTGCAGCTGCGGTGTCGCGGCGAGGTGCGGCTCTGGCTCGGAGAGGATGAGCTTGGCGTCTGCACAGGGTCGACGGATGCCGACGGTATCGAGGAGTTCGCCGTGAGGCTGGAGGCGGGCGATACCCCGCTGCTGTGCCGGCTTTCGGCGGCGGAAGGCGACTGGGCGCTGGAACTGCATGTCGAGGAGCGGCTGTCGGCGGCCGATTTCGTGGTGCAGGCGGTGCCGGCGGTGGCGCTCCGGCAGGTTGAGGCTCTGGCGCCGCCTGCACGCGAGATGCACCTGGTCGATGGGCTGGTCCACGACGCCGACCTGCGCTGGTACGAGCTCTACGCCGATGACTTCTCCGCCGGCAGCCTCGGTCCGCACTGGAAGGTCGCCAGCGGCGACTGGCGGGTGATAGACGGCGTGCTGGTGGGAGGCGAGCAGTCCTTCCTCGCCGTTGATCGCAGAACGCCGGCGCCGGTGCGGATCGAGTACGACGCCCGCAGCATCCATCCACGTGACCTGTCGGCCTTCTTCGAGCCGGTACCGGGAGACCTGAGTCGCGGTTACCTGATCGCCTTTGCCGGGCAGTATTCCGGGGGGCGCATCGAGCTGGATGCCAAGAACCAGGTGAAGGCGAACAACGAGCTCACGCGGGGCGTGCCAGGTCAGTGGCATCACGTGATCGCGCAGATTCTGGCCGATGGCACGGCGCAGCTGTTCGTCGATGGGCAGAAGGCGCTGGAGATGGGGGATGCGCCGGTGCCGCGATGGAAGGGGTATCCGGGGGTGTGGACCTGGGGAGGAGGGGAGTTCGATAATGTGCGGTTTTTCGTGGGGGAGTGAGGGTGACGGTTTGCATGCAGACCTTAATCAGAAGACGGGCTGCGAGGTGACGACCCCTGCCTCGACCTTTGGATCGGGTTCCACTCTCCTCACACTGCTGGGGAGAAGAGCGTTGAGATAGGCCGACCTTTCGATTACGATTATTGCTTTTGCCACGAGACCGAGGCTGGGATGGAAGGTGCCGGCACTTCGTTACCCACCTGCACTGCGACTGAGGTGATTTGTGGACGACAGGGGGTGGCTTGCGCACTGCTCTACCCGTGAGCAGTTGGAGTTCTTTGCGGAACATGGTTATCTGATTGTGCGGGACGCGGTCGAGCCGGACCTGTTGAGAAGGCTCAACGAGTCGGTGGACAGAGTCTGGTCCCGGGAGCGCGAGGTGCAGGGGCTCTCCGCAGGGGACATGCTGGCCAAGTTCCGGATGGTGGTGGAGGACGAGGCCTTCCACGAGCTGCTGGACAATCCGGAGACCTTCCCGCTCGTCTGGGACATCCTCGTATGGAACGTGCAGCTGAAAGCTTGGCTTGAGGAGCATCGCGGTGAGGAGTACGTCGCGTCGCTCGACAAGGCCTCGAGGAACTGACCGGATCCATGGTCGACCCTTTGGAACGGGCATTCTTTCTGGAGAACGGTTATCTCCATGCTCGTGGTGTACTCGACGGCGACCTACTGGCGCAGGCCCGCGAGGAGTTCGAGCGGATCTGGGATGCCGAGGGGCGGGCGAACCAGCTCGTCCTGCTCAAGCATCCCACCTTCATCGGCCTGATCGAACACCCACCTATCCTCGATCGCCAGGCGGCTATCTTTGGGCGGCAGACGCAGCTGCTGCAGTACGACTTCCTGCGGCAGGAGCCAGGATCCACCTCGCCGCTGCGGGCGTGGCATCGGGACTTCAGCTTTCCAGGTGAGCGGCCATTGGCGATCAACACAATCGTCTACCTCGATCGTATGGACGACCTTAGCGGGCCGACCTACGTAGCGCCGGGAACGCAGCGCGGTGAGGAACTGCCGCCGGGCGAGAGCCGCGACCAGCCGCTGCCGGGTGAGGTTGCGGGCTACGCCGAGCCGGGCGACGCGGTCTTCGTGAACGGCGCAGCATGGCATTCGGGAAGTCGAAACAAGTCGGCGGGACTCAGGCGCGGGATCTACATGTACTACGGCTACTGGTGGCTGAAGCGGTACGAATCCGGCTTTGCGCTGCCCTCCGAATGCCTGGAGGGGGCAAGCGAGGCACGGCTCAGGCTTCTCGGATACCGGATGCCCGACCGCGATCTGCACATCTACGATCCAGGACGGGGATTCGGCGATGCTGGGGATGTGTCGTGAGCGAGGCTGGACTCATCCTGACCAAGGCGGACCACGAGCATTTCCTCGAGCACGGGTACGTGGTCGTGCGCCAGGCGGTGCCATCGGAGGCGATAGCCACGGCTGTCGCGGCGCTCGAGGAGGACCGCGACTCGCCGGAGGCCCGGGAGGCGGTTGCGGCCTGCACCACGGACAAGGTGCATGATGCGATCGACGAGCTGCTGGGCGACGGCTATAAACTCGACCGGGCGCGCGGCGGGCGCGACATGGCGCGACCGCACGTACCGGACGGCGACTGGCCGGCCCCGGTCGCGCACGTCGACGATGCCTATCCGACAATTATGCCCAACGGCTGGGCCGTGGGCAGCTTTATCTTTTTGACCCGGGTGAAGGCGCGCGGGGGCGCCTTCGTCTGTTTTCCCGGGTCGCCGTGGCGCTACCGGGCGGTGATGGCGCGGAGCTGCCACGTCATCAAGGAGGCAGCCGGCGGTGCTGAAAACTCGGGTGACTACCTCGAATACCTGGCCGCGCCGGGCGACCTGCTGCTGTTCCATCACCTTATGGGGCACTGCGGCTCGAGCAACGTCAGCGACCCGAAGGTGACCAGGCACGCCCTGCTGACGCGCTGGCATCCGCGGAAACGGATCGTGCCTGGACGAAAACCGGTGGATGCGATGACGACGATCGAGAAGGCGAACTCGGCGCGCTACCTGGAGGAGCGCCACGCCGCCGACTTGCTGATCCCGGGGTTGCCCGCCGCCGCCGGAATGCTGCAGGAGGGGTTGAGCGTCGGCGCCGTGCGCGGCTACGCGGTGCTCCACTACGGTGGGCAGGCCCACCTGCTCTATGCGCCAGAGGCTGAACCGGGAGCGATCCGCCGCAGGGTCAGCGACGACCTGATCCGCTGGTGTGACGCCGGCAGGGCAGCGCTGGACCTCCAGGAGATTGCAACGCTGCAGCTCCACCAGTACGGTGTCGAAGCTATCCTGGCGGTCACCGAGGTGTCCGGTCGGCTGTTGCTGTATTCGACCCGGGATTTCGAGTGCTGGCAACTGCTTTCCTGGCGGCGCGGCTGCGCCACCGGCACCCCCTGGTTCGCCTACTCCATGTATCCCACCAAGGTGGCAGCTGGCCAGACTCTGTTCACCGTGGGGACCGGCGATCCGCACACCATCGTGTGTCGCTGGGGCGAGCGTTGGGAGGAGGCTGGCGAATGGCGTGCGCAGTCGGTGGCCGTCCAGGTCGAGGAGGAGTTTACCGTTTGCGATATCACCCTTGCAGCCTATTTCTCGGACTCCTCCTGTGCCTTCGTCCTCGACCTGCAGCGGCGCGGTGAAGATGGGCTTGCTCCGTACTATCTACAGCCGGTGGATGTCGCCGCGGCGGCCGAGGCGGTACAGCCGTTGGCCTGGTCGGGGGGCTCGACACCTCGATGCCTCCGCGTCTTCAACCGCGCTCGGCGCTACTGGATGGTCACCTACCTCGAGCGGGTAGGCGACGAAGATCGCCTGTTCTGGGGTTGCATCGACTGGGAGAGCAATGCGCCCCGGCTGCAGCAACTCGAAACTGCGGCCGCCTTCGATGAGGCACGTTGCGTGGTAGGGATCGTATGAAGAGAGCAGCGGGAAACAGGGCAGGCCCTGGATGAAGCGACCGAACGTCCTCTTCATCCTGGCCGACGATCTGGGGTGGTGCGACCTGGGCGTGGAGGGGAGCGCCTATTACGAAAGTGCCCACATCGACCGCATCGCCAACGAGGGCATGCGGTTCACCCAGGGATACGCAGCCTGCCAGGTCTGCAGTCCTTCAAGGGCAAGCATACTGACGGGCAAGTACCCCACACGCCACGGCATAACCGACTGGATCGGCTCGCGGTCGGGAGAACAATGGCGTGAAGCCGGTCGAGAAACGCCGCTGCTGCCGCCGCACTACCGTCGCGGCCTCGACGCCGCGGAGATCACGTTTGCGGAGGTGATGCGGCGGGAGGGCTATCGCACCTTCTTTGCGGGCAAGTGGCACCTGGGCGACGATGAAATCTGCCCGGAGAACTTCGGCTTCGAGATCAACAAGGGGGGCTGGAAGGCCGGCTCGCCCATGGGCGGCTACTTCTCGCCGTGGGAGAATCCGAAGCTGGAGCCGGGCGAGCCCGGCGAGTCGCTGCCGCTGCGGCTGGCGCGGGAGACGCGGTCGTTCATCGAGGCCCATACCGATGAGCCCTTCCTGGCCTACCTGTCGTTCTACTCGGTGCACGCGCCCATTCAGACAACGCAGGAAAAGTGGGAGAGATTCCGCCGCAAGGCCGCGGCCCAGGGTGCCGTCGACAGGCGCTTTATCTTCGATCGCAGGCTGCCGGTGCGGCAGGTGCAGGACTGCCCGGTCTACGCCGGCATGATCGAGGCGATGGACGAGGCGGTAGGTATTGTGCTCGCGGCGTTAGATGAGCAGGGCCTGGCCGACGACACGATCGTGGTGTTCACCTCGGACAACGGTGGGGTCTCCTCGGGCGACGCCTACTCTTCCTCGATGCTGCCGCTGCGGGGAGGCAAAGGAAGGCAGTGGGAGGGGGGCATCCGCGAGCCCTTCCACTTCAGGTATCCGCGGCGGATCGCGGCCGGTTCCACTTGCGACGTGCCGGCCTCGGGCATCGACTTTTACCCGACGCTGCTGGAACTGGTGGGAATCCCGGCGCCGTCAGAGCAGGTCGTGGACGGCCTGAGCCTGGTGCGTCTACTGGAGGGTAACGCCGATAGCGACGTCGTCACCCGCGACCTGTTCTGGCACTATCCGCACTATGGCAACCAGGGAGGGGAACCGTCGTCGATGATTCGCAGCGGGTCGTGGAAACTGATCCACTACTATGAAGACGGGCGGGACGAGCTCTACGACCTGGCAGGCGATCCGGGTGAGAGGGATGACCTGGCCGCCGCCGAAAGAGGCCGCGCTGCCGAGCTGCGCCGTCGACTGGACCGGTGGCTGACCGACCTCGATGCCCGGCGGCCGGCGGCCGATCCGCGGTACGAGGCCGAGAAGGAAAAAGCTCGCCTGAAGCACCTGGAGCAGGAGCTGATGCCGGCGCTCGAGCGCGACCACGCGCAGTACCTCGATCCGGACTGGCAGCCGAACGACGACTGGTGGGGCAGTCAGTTGGTGGTGGACTGAGGGGCGGTGATAGCGTATTCGCCTGTAGCGGCGCCAGATAAGGCCGCAGCGATCAGCCGGTGTACGCTCGTCCTGCTCGGGCCGTTTCCTCGCTTCCGCCGGCGATCACGCGTGCCCCGCCCTCGATCACCGCGGCCACCGTCGCTGGTGTCGCCGGCTGCAGGAAGGCGACGCCGTTGGTCTGACAGGCTGCCTTGACGCGCGCGCTGGTTTCGCGCATCAGCTTTGGCCATGGATCGGGCTGCTGGCGGTATCCCAGCGACATGCTCAGGTCGCCGGGTCCCATCTCCGCAAACCCTATTCCAGGAACTGCGAGAATCTCCTCGATATGGGGCAGGGCCGCCTTCGACTCGATCTTCAACCCGAGCAGCAGCTCGCCGTCGGGATTGAGCGGCCAGGGGTCGGCTGTGTCGATGTACTGGTCGCGGTCGACGCCCCAAATGGTGGCGGCCACCTGTTCCGAGCCGACGCCCCGCCGGCCCTCTCCGAGACTGCGGTCGGCCACACCGACCCGCTTGACCGGATACCGGCAACTCTCGACGAAGGCGCGCACGGCGCGCGCGTCTTCGGCTTGGCAGAGCAGAATGCCGTGGACGCCGCGACCGAGAATCTGGCGGAACTGCCAGGCATTGTAGCGGATGATTTCTTCCGACGTCGCTTCCACCGGCGCCTCGACGATGACTGCCGGCGTCCGGTGTCCAGAAGCCGTGGGTCCCGCTTCGACCATGCCCTGCAGGTAGGTGTCCAATCCGGCCAGGTCGAAAGCGCCGTGCTCCATGCCGACGTTGATGTAGTCGGCCCAGGTCGAGGTGTCCATTCGGCCCTGCTCGGCTGTGAGGATATGGCCGGCATGGTCGCCGGTATAATAGACCGGCTTGTCCTGCTCGAGCTGCTCGATTGCGCGGTTGATGCGCTTCGCCATGGCGATCTCGCGGATGCGGTTGGAAGAGGCAATATACTGATCCTGCTGCGCTGCGACTCAAGCGCGGCGGTGCTTGACTGTTGAATCGACAGCGCCGATCCTGTCGCGCGATCAATCCGTTTGCCGGGGAGAGACAGATGCCAGCGCAAGCGCCACGACAGCACGACGAGGCAACGGGGATCACGGACGGCGAGGTCAGTCCGGGTGGGAAGACTCACGTTGCCGCAACCACCAGACCGAGGCGGCTGCTGAACCACTACGACGCCAGCTTCTTCCACTACCGGCCTTCACTTTTGTCCCCGGGGGAGTTCGCAGAAGTGGTGCTGGACTTCACCAGCTGGCAGGAGTTCGCCTTCGACACGGTGATGTGGGATGTGGACGGGGGGATGGCGTCCTACCCCAGCCGCGTTGTCCCCCATTACCCGGGCCTGAAGAAGTGGCTCGACGCCGGCAACGATTTTCTGCCTCACGTTGTCGCCGGCTCGCGCGAGCGCGGCCTGGAGGTATTCCTCTCCTTCCGGATGAACGCCGGCCAGGATCCGAATTTCGATCAGGCAACGGACAGGTACGGGCGGGAGGACTGGCTGATCGACTTCAACGAGGACCCGGACGAGCCGCCGCGGCGCTATCTCGAGCGCCTGGACGGTGAGATCAGCATGCAGAAGTGGGATTATTCCCTCTCTGAGGTCCGCGCCCGCCAGGTCTCGGCGCTGGTGGAGCTGGCGACCTACGATGTCGACGGCATCCAGCTCGACTTCGCTCGCGGGGCGCCCTACCTGCGCGTCGGGCAACAGTGGCTGTTGCGCGACCATCTGACCCGGTTCATGCGGGATCTCCGGGCGGCAATGACCGAACGCGCGCGCAAGCGCGGGCAGCCGGTGCTGCTGGCGGCGCGCGTAGCCGAGAGCATCGAAGGGTGCCATTTTGACGGCATCGACATCGAGACCTGGGTGTGCGAGGACCTGGTGGATTTGCTGATCCCCGGCTGCCGCTCGTTCGATGTCGACATTCAGGCATTCGCGCGCGCGACCGCGGGCACGCCGGTGCGGGTCTACCCCTGCCACGACAACCACCATTCGTCCGACGGCTACAAGTGCACGCCGTTGCGGGTGCTGCGCGGTATCGCGTCGAACTGGTGGAATCAGGGTGCCGACGGCATCGCGGTCTTCAACTTCGTTTGCACCGATGGCAAGGCTGTGGAGGAAGCCGGCTTGCTTCCGAAGCCGATCAGTCCGGTGCACCGGCAGGACTGGGATGGCAATCGGACCTTCCTGTCCGAGGCTGGAGAACCTGAGCGGCTGGCGGGCAAGAGCAAGACCTATGCGGTGCAGCGGCGGGGTGGGGGAGCGCCGTGGGAGTTCGGCTATCCAGAAGACGGGATTACGGTAACTCACGCGTTCCAGAATGCGAACCCGATGGCGTCGTTGCCGGCGCGATTGGGGCAGCACGGCACGGGTGCGACCTATCTGCGCCTGGAAGTGGGTGAGCCGGAAAAGCGGCTCGCATGCATGAAGGCGACAATGCGGTTGCTCGTATCCGACGAGGCTGGCAATGAGGATGCGAACGACCGCATCGCGAGTGGTCTGATTCGGCGGAACCCGTATGTGCTTGGTGACGGGTTGTGGACCAGTCCGCTCAGGCGGGAAACAGCCGTGGAACTCGAGGTGAGGATCAACAACGTCCGGTTGGCTTTCGCCGGAGTTGAGGAGGGGTGGTTGACCTATCCGGTCGTCGCTGCGCAGCTGGCGACCGGAGCCAATCTGTTGACTGTGAGGCTGGCGGAGGACAGTGAAATAAGCATCGAGAAGATCGAGCTGGACCTGGATCCTGACTGAGCTTTTCGGATCCGATATCGACTCGCGTTTGCCGTTCTTCTCACGCGATGATCGCGATGACCGGTAACGTGAGCGGCGCGATCATCGCCTGGTTCAAGCTGTGGTCGCTCGCGGCAGCACCCGCACCTACATCCAGGTCAACCAGAGTCCCTTCTCGGCGGTGAACGGATAGATCAGCGCCCAGAACCCCTGCACTGACACCTCGCCCAGAATCAGGCCGAGAAAGAATGGCTTGGCCCTCTGGAAGAGCTGTACCCCACCGAACTTCAGGATCACCAGCTTCAGCAACCAGGCTATTAGAGCAGACGGCCATATCTGACTGGTGAGCCAGCCTACCGCGATGGCGAATCCGATGGGATGGAAGGGCCACCAAAACCAGCGGTGCTGAGCCCATATCAGGACGACCTGGGCGGCGGCGCCGATCCCGGTGAACAGCCAGCCGCGCAGGCTGGCGTCGGGCATGCTGATGATGGTGGCGCCGATGTAGGGCCAGCCGTGGTATCCGGCGCGGTGGATGAGCGAGAGGTTCATCGCCCCGTAGGTGTAGGCCAGCTCCATGGTGATGTAAATGGCCGCAAGCATGCTGCAGAGCAGCGCCAGCATCAGCCCCCAGAACAGCCGCGTTTTGGACCCGGGGATCATTTCGGCCAGCTTGAGCCCGTTGGCGCAGGCGACCATCGGCGAGGTGCGCGACTCGCCCTGCCAGATGAAGCTGAAGTTCAGCGCTACCAGACCCTTGATACCCAGGATGGACGTCCCCATCCCGGAAATGATGAAGTAGGCCGGCACGATCGGGCTGCGGGCGCTGGCGACGCCGCCGGCGGCTACCACGCGGGCGACGAGGATGAAGAAGATGATGCTGACGACGAGCAGAACCGGGACGATCACAGCGGGGACGCCGGAGCGCCAGAGCCACCCGCCGAGGAAGAGAAGGCTGGCCAGGAAACCACCCAGCGCCGTGCGGTAGCGCAGCAGCTCCTCACTGTCGTCGACACCCCGCCCGGGATGCCAGAGCTTGCGTGCGATTTCGAGCAGGTGGATACGAGCGGTCCACAGGCCGACGAGGACGAGGACGATTACCGCGCCGGTTCCCTGATGGGTGATGTCTGGCGGTTGCGAGTATTCGTAGGCGCTCAGCTGCTGGTTGCTGATGATGCCGAGCTGGCCGAAGAGGCCCTCCTCGATCTTGGAAAGGACGTAGAAGAACCAGATGCTGAAGGTGATTTCGAGGTTGACCAGGTAGAAGAACCCGACCCAGGCCAGGACCAGCTTGAAGGGAAGCTGCAATTGGCCGAAGAGGGGGATGGAACCGCTGAACTGGATCGGTGAAATGAAGGGGTAATAGTGGCTGAAGGCGTTGAAGCTGAGGATCGCGAAGGGGATGGAAAAGCCGAGCCACATCCAGCGGTTGTGGAAGAAGGGTGCCAGCCTGGATGCGCTTTCGCCGCCCATGTCGATCATGCTCTGCGGCAGCTGCACCATCGGGTAGGTAAGACGCTCGTGAACCGACCACTGGCGGTGCAGGAGGGTACTCAGACAGATTAGCATGAAGCCCAGGGCCAGGGCGAATGCCAGCCAGTGGCTCAGCGGCTCGATCCATGCTTCCCAGGGAATGGACTCGCCTTTGCTCAGGCCTTCGTAATAGCCCTTTATCGCGTCGAAGTCCTGGGGCACGATCCAGGACGGGATCGAGTCGAAGAACAGCTCGGAATAGTTGTTCTCGGGGCTGGCGTAATAGAAAGGGTAGACCAGGGTGCCGATGAGGATGGAGATGAGTCCCCAGGTAGGGACCGTAACGGCCATCATCAGCATGCAGTAGATGAGCACCAGGTCGGCTCGGGAAAGGCCGGCGCCGAGTCGCAGCCCTCGGAAAATCCCGTTGACCACGAAGCTCATGCAGAAGAAGAAGAAGAGGGCGCCCGGCGACGAAGGGTTGAAGCCGAGCCAGAAATAGTTGAAGGCGATGCCCCAGGGGCCGAGCAGGCCGATGGCGACGCACAAGACAGCGCCGATGAGCAAGCCGGTAAGACTGAAAGGCGATCTGTTCACGTGCTCTTTAAGCTGTTCACCGAGGCGAGGACAACTGCGGTAGAGAAGAACAAGCTAGCAACAGGTGTCGCAGCGGCCAACACCCGGATAATTACATGGGAGTCAGCGTGCTGATGGGTGATGTCGGCCGGGGCGAGCAGGCCGATGGCTAGGCTCAGGGCCGTACCGATCAGCAGGCCCCTGAGGCTGAATGGCGAGTTGTGCATCGATGCGAGGGAGAGCTCAGCGTGTGTCGAGGCAAGCTGCGAGGATCAGAAGGTAAGGGTTGGGTACCAGAAAGACCTACGTGGCGCGGACGCTCTCCGCTCGCGCCGCGGCAGTCTGTTCTCAGTCGCGAAGGGGCGGGTGTCTGCCGCCCAGAGCCCGTACCTGTATATTACCCCACCGCGACCGGTAGAAGCCGGTCCCGCAGGGCTTCGACGGTCAGGTCGTCGACCGCCCGGCGTTCGCAACTGCCTCAGTTGATCCACCACCTGTCGAAAACGAGGAACAGACCATGATTCGCGTATCCGTGTGGCACAACGATCTCTCCGAATCCTACCTGCGACAGGTGTCCCAGCTGGGGGCCGACTGCCTCGATTGCGGCGATGGTGGCTACTTTCCGGGTGTAGCCGAGCAGGGTTACCCCGATCTGGACGAGCTGCTCAAGCTCGTGAAACGGGTGCATTCTCACGGCATGGAATTCAACCGCGTGACGCTGCCCAACCTGACGGAGAAGTTCATGCAGGATCAGGAGGGCGGGGACGAGGAGCTCGAGAACTCGTGCAAGGCCCTGGAGGTCTTCGCCGAAGCTGGCATGCCGCTGGCCCGGCAGCGCTTTGCCGGGGACACCTTTCCGCAGCAGATGCGACGCTACCGGTCCCGGCATCGGGGCGATTACCGCTCGCGAGGGGAAAGCCTGGCCGGCGTCGGCGCCGTCGAGACTCCCTCGCCGGAGGAGCTCGACGCCTGGTGGGAGCGCCTCCTCATCGCTTACGGGCGGCTTGTGCCGATCGCCGAGGAGAAGGGGATCCGGCTGGCACTGCATCCTTCGGACACGCCGAACATCGACACGCCCCTGGGCGGGCTGGGATTTCACCGCGTGATAGATGCCTTCCCGAGCCGGTCGGTGGGTTATCTCTACTGCTGCGGCACCCGCGCCGAGGCCGGCGGGCCCCCGCTAATTATGGACGAGATCCACAACTACGGTCGCAAGGGTCGGATTTTCATGGTCCATCTGCGCAACGTGCGGGGAAGCCTGGCCACGGCCGGCGCCTTCGAAGAGACCCTGCTCGACGACGGCGACTTCAATCCCTTCAAGGTGCTGCGGGAGCTGCACAGGGTCGGCTTCGACGGATGCGTCAACCCCGATCACATTCCGCAGATCGAAGGCGACGGGCCGGGATCCCACCATGGGCTGGCATATTCGATTGGGTACCTGAAGGCGCTGCTGGCGGCGCTGGCGGCGAGTTGACGTCAGAGGAGCTAGATGGGCGCGCCGTGACCTGAAGATCGGGGGAGCTGCTCGTCGAGTGTCAGCAAGGGGGCTTCCCTGCGCGGCGCATGTTAAGCGCACTGGTCAGCGATCGAGTCGCAGCAGGACCCCGACGATGTCGCCCTTTCCCTCGCTCTGCGGGCTGCTGGTGAAGATCCAGAACCGGTCCGCATCCAGGGCGATGGAGTCGGTGTAGGCGTAGCTGCCCCGATGGGCCGGGCGGTCCACGATCAGCTTGTTGACCCAATTCTCCCCGTTGTCGCCCGAAAACCAGGCAACCGTCGCGCCCTCCCCGGTGTCCCGTCCGGTCACGATCATCAGATCGTCGTCGATGCGGTTCATGCGAGGAGCCCACAGCGGCAGCTCCGGACGCGGCTGGATGGGTGCCCAGCTGAATCCGTTGTCGGTGCTTCTGGTCGTGTAACACCGGTGCAGGGGGGGCGTGTGGTAGATCATGCCGAGGAGGGTGCCGTCGGGACAGAACACGGCGTGGGGGTAGAATGGCGGACCGGCTTCCGGCATCTGCTCGAAGTCGGGGTAGGTGGGCGGGAACATGACGCTGCGCTTCTGCCAGGTGGTGCCGTCGTTGGCGCTGACGTAGAGGGTGCTACCGTGCCGTGACCAGACGCCGCCGTACATGACTCCATCACGGGTTTGCACGCTGCGGACATACATGGCGGCATGCTCGTCGGAGTCGTCGACGGGGCCCTGTTCCTCCCAGGTGCGGCCATGATCAGAGCTGATGGAGTACCAGGTGGCGAGGATGCCGGCGTCGCCGCCGAGCGGCTCGCGGCGTTGCACGAACATGACCAGCCGGCCGTCGGGCGCCAGGGCGCAGTCGCCGAAGAGCGAGTCCAGACCGCGATCCCGCCAGTCAGCGGCCGGGCCTTCGTCCTTCCAGGAGAAACCTTCATCGGTGCTGCGCCACTGATGGACGTAACCGTCTCCTCCCCGGTGCTGATCCGAATCCTGATGAGAGAGCAGGATGTCGCCGTTGCCGGCGCGCACGACCGCCGGGCCGTGCAGATCGCGATCGGGATTGACGCTGACCGGGACCGTCTGCTCGACCGAGACACTCACGCCGTTGGGAAGAATCACCGACTCGGTCATGCGGAATCCTCCAAAATGTCGGTGATGTCATCTACGTCGATTCGGTATATCTGTCGGCCGTCTCCGGCATGAGCGGAGTCGATGAGCACAAAGCGGCCGTCGGGGCTCGAGCGCGGATGCAGGTCGCAGCGCCACTCGCCGGTGTACTGCGCCGGGGCAGGGAAGGCGCCAAGCTCCAGGCGCCGGCCGCTGGTTACCTGGTACAGGTAAAGGGGCTGGTGCCGGGGGTCGCCGGCCGGATAGGCATCGCAGAGAATCCAGGCGCCGCCGGGCAGGTAGGTGCAGTGTCCGTCGGCGGTCATTACCTCCTTTCCCACTACCTCGGGCGCTGCGTCGGAGCGGTCGTGGTGCAGATAGAAATGATCGCCGTGATCGGGATGCCAGGACCACCCGAGGATGGTTTCGGCGTCGCGCCAGATGAAGTGAGACATGCGGCCGAAGTCGTCGACCACGTGCAGATCCGAGCCGTCCGGGGCTGCGGTCATCATCCTGGTCTTGAAGCCGGGAATATCGGGGAGACGCCAGCGATGGAGGAAGATGAAGCGCGACCCGTCGGTGCTGAACAGCAGGTGGTTAAACCAGTGGCGGGCCCCGGAGATGTCACCGTGCGGATAGGGGATGGCCGCCGCCTCGGCGAGAGAGAGGATGAGCCGCGTAGTTCCGGTCTCGAGGTCGAGGGAGTAAATGCCGACGTCGTCCGGGGCGTTCACTTCGCGGTTCGGGTCGGGTATGCCGGCGTAACCGTACCCCGGCCGGGTGTGATTGATGCGGCGGAAGTCGGTGCCGACGGCGGTTCTGCCGTCAGGGGATAGGGTGTAGACCGGCTTGGGTAAGGTCCGCGTCCCTCCGGTCGTTACGTCGACGATGCGGCTCACGAACCGGCCGTCGTCGCGATCGTTGTAGATGATCTCGCGATCCGAGCCGGGAATCCACTGCAGCATGCAGCCCTGCTGCCAGCACCAGGCCTGCGTCGAGCCGATGTGCCGCCAGGAATCGCCGTCCTCCATGTCGACGATGCCGAGGCTGATCTGGTCTTCGGCGACGGGAGAGCGATGCTCGAAAGCGACTTCCATGCCTAGGGCGAAGCGGCCGGTGGGGTCGACCTGGAGCTTGTCGTAGTAGCCGAACCAGTGGTAATGGGGGCCGCTGGTTATGGGTCTGGCGAGGGGTTGGGGTGGCATGGGTTAAGCTGACACGCAATCCGTCGACGCGGCTGCCGTCTCGGGCCGCGTCAATCCAGGTACATCACGCCTTCGTAGGGAAGCGGGGAGTCCGGGCGCTTGTAGCTGAGCTGCTTCGGCGTCTCTTCGAGCCCCGTCGCCCACTGGTCGCACCACTCCTCGTACAACGTCTCCGACGAAGGATCGCGCCGGCTGCGGCAGACCAGGACCGGCCACTCGGGCCGCGGCGAGGGCTTGCCGGTCTGCTGGTAGCGCAGGTCCATGCTCCAGCGCACTGCGTCGGTGCTGTTGGGTCCGGAGCCGTGCGGCGTCAGCTTGTGCATGATGAGCACGTCTCCCTTGCGCATTGGCAGCTGCACGGGCTCCTGCTCGGGAAGGTTGCTGCCGAACTTCCAGAACACGGTGCGTGCCCGGTGGACGCCAGCCTGCACTTCGAGGCAGCCATTCTCCGGGGTGGCGTCGACCAGGGGCACCCATACCGTGACCTGCAGGTTGTCCTTGGCCTCCTGGGTGGTGAAGATGGCGTCCTGGTGGAAAGGGACATCGGTGCCGGGCAGCTTCGGGCGCACGTGCGAAACGGCGTTGCAGGTAATCTCCGGGCCTATGAAAGGCTCGATGAGGTCGATCAGCCGCTCGTTGCGGAGAAACTCGAAGGTAGCCCGCTGGCGTGTTGCGCCGACATCGGGACAGCCGTCGATCTCGTCACACTGGTCGGCGAGCCGGGCAAGGCGGGTGGGGAAGGCTTCGCTCTCGCAGAGATCGGCGATCTTGCCCTGGTTGAAGCAGGTGCGGGCGATGTCGTCGACTACCCGTTCGTGGTCTTCGATGAGGGGATCGATGTCGGCATCGGTGAGGCCGCCCTCGAAGACGACGTAGCCGGCGTTGTGGTAGTGATCGAGCTGCGCCTGAGAAACATTCATCTATTCGTCGGTCCTGGCTGTTGTCACCCGCCGCAATATTCGGAAGCGGTGAGCGGGAGTCAAATAGGTACCTCGGGCTGGCGGTGAAGCGCCAAGGTCGGGCGCGGGACCTTCACTAGCCGGGCGGCGTGATGCCCAACTCTCCGGCGACTTCCCGCAGCGATTCCCAGACCGTTTCCGGCAACTCGATGCCGTCCCGCGAGCGGTCGCCGCGGAACTTTTCCTCGATCTCACCGGGTAGCCGCACGGCGTCGAAGCCGGGCAGTGGGCGGGCGCCGTGGATCCATTCGGCGAACCCCTCGATCTCCTCGACGTAGGCGTCCAAATCGGTGAACTGCTCCACGTCGATGGCCAGCACCATAATGCCACCGCCACCCCCCTTGTCGCCCTTGGTGCAGCCGGCGCCGCTCAGAGGGCCGACGATCATCTCGATCATCATCGCCAGGCCGGCACCCTTGTGGCCGAACTGGCGGCCGCCGATGGGCGGCACGCCGGTTTCCTCGGCGTCGCGATAGCCCTGCGACTCGGTTACATAGTCGCCCTGCTGGTCGATGAGCCAGCCTTCGGGCAGGGGCTCACCGCGGGCGATTTTCTGCTCGATCTTGCCGCCGGCCACGACGCTCATGGTGATATCGAGCATGAACGGCGGTCCGTCCCGGCGCGGCACGGCGAAGGCGATGGGCTCGGGGCGCAGGCGCCGGTCGGCGCTGCCGAACGGGGTGAGGAAGAGGCCGCCGCCATTGAGCCAGACCATCCCGATCATGCCTTTCTCTGCCATCCGCGGGGGGTAGTCTCCGAGGCGTCCGATATGGGTGACATTGCGCAGGCCGACGAAGCCGAACGTGGACTGGCGCGCTTTTTCCACGGCGATGTCGAGACACCTGTTGACTGCGACGATGCCGTTGGCCCGCTTGCCGTCGATGACGGCGAAGGCGGGCGCCTCCCGGTCGACGACGTGCTCGTCCCAGGGATGATAGTCGTCGCGCATGGCGCGGGCATAGCCGGGGGCGAACCAGACGCCGTGCGAATCGTGGCCGAGCAGGTGGCTGGTCACCAGGTGATCGGCCACAATGGCGGCATCGTTCTCCGGTATACCAGTGGCCTCGAAGAGCTCGAGGACGAAATGGTGCAGCCTGTCGTGTGGTATCGTGATCATCGGCTGGTCCTCACAGGGTTACCTCAACGATCCACCCGCTGGTAGCATCGCAGTACAGCAGATTGTCGCCGAAGATGGAAAGGCCGTGCGGCTCGGGGTGCTCCGGGCCGATCTCGACCTGGTCCAGCACGCTGCCGTCGGACGGGTCGAGCTTGCAGATCAGGCGGTCCTCCTTGAAGACCATCCACAGGCCATCCTCCACGCGCACGACTCCGTGCCCGGCGCCGTAGGGCAGCGGCAACGTGCGCACGATCGACCAGTCGTCGCTCCGGACCAGGGTAAGGGTCTGCTGCTGCAGGGTGGTCAGCCAGACGTGGCCGGGATCGAAATGGTCGTACTCGATGCCGTGGGTACCGCCGCCTCCCGGCAGTGGATAGCGAGCCAGGGTCCTACCGTCCTGCGGGTCGACCTTAAGGATCTCGCCGGTTGTGGCGTCGGTCTCCCGCGGCGGCCGCCAGCGGTCTCCGGGGCCGTTGGCAGCCATCCACATCACGTCTTCGCCCCAGGCGATGCCGCTCGTGGTGGATGAGTCGGTGGCGAACTCGCGGATGATCTTGGCCACGCCCCACACGTTCGGCTCGGTGTTCTCGATCAGCGCCAGGCGGTCGGTGAGCTGATCGACTACCCAGATGCCCTCGTCGGTGACCTGGATGCCGTTGGGCACGCCGTAGATGGCGCGGCTGTGTCTGGTGATCTGTCTGGTCATTTTGCTCCTCTCAAAATCCCATTCCTGCCTGCAGCCGGTACCTGAGAGAATACGGAATCGAGCCGGAAGCCAAAACGCTGTCCATTGGCCGGTGCCGCGGAGTTCGCGGTGCTGTCGCTGCCTGGGGAGCGGAACATCCTGCATATCGCGGCACTGGTGCCAGCCGCTGTGCCACCGGGGGCAAAGCCGTCCCGGATCCGGCACGTTCGTCCGCCAGTGACGGGACCGTGGGCCAGAGGTCGGGTCAGTCGGGCAACACCTCGCGCAGGACCCGCAGGTGGTTCCCGCCCATGATTTTGGCGGTATCCTCGTCCGCATAGCCTGAATCGAGCAGGGCCGCGGTGATGAACGGCAGCACGGCCGAATTGAAATGGGTGCCGATGCCTACGTGATCCACACCCATCAAGCCGACGGCGTAGTCGACGTACTTCAGGGTCTGCTCGAGCCCCTCGCGGTCGACTGACTGATAGGGGGCGTCGCCTTCGGGGCGGCCGATCGTCGGCACGATCCCCAGCATGCCGCCCTGCTGCGCCAACGCCCGCATGACGTCGTCCGGGGCGCTGCGGTCGCCGGGGTCGAGGCTGCGAGGGTTAGAATGGGTGTCGACCACCGGCTTCTCGGAAACCTCGATGACGTCGAGGGCACAGGGGTCGTTGGTGTGGGCCAGGTCGATGAGAATGCCGCAGCGGTTCATCTCCTCGATCATCCGCACGCCTAGCTCGGTCATCCGTCCGCCCGAGCGGGTCTCGCCCGAGGCGTCCCACCCGAGCTCCCGCGTCGCCTGCCCGATGGTGATCATGCGCAGGCCGAGCCGCGCGAACATGCGCAGCACGCCCGGGCTGTCGCCGAACCAGTCGCTGCGGTTGGCCGCCATGAGCATGGCGATCTTGCCGTCGGCAGCGGCCGCATCGATGTCGCCGGCCGTGCGCACCAGGTGCACCTGGTGCGGGTGCTCTTCCACGTTGATCAGGAAGCGGTCGAGGCAGGCCAGTGCCAGCTGGGTCGGGTTCTTGATTGCCAGGCTCAGGTAGATCGGCTCGCTGTCCTTCCCCGGCCGTCGCGTGGGGTCGGTTTTCCAGAAGTGGGCGAAGTTCTCGTCGTAATAGGCCGCGCCGCCCTTGGCGACGACCAGGCTCAGCCCCCAGTCCCGGAACTTCGGGAAGTCGCCCCGGCGCCCGGTATCGTCGCGCACGCCGAGATCGACGTCGTCGAAATAGAAGCGGGGGTGGGTCAGGTTGAGACCCAACATGTCGGTTATCGGGTGATTGCGGTGGAACTCGCGCGCGCGCGCTGAGACGCACTCCATGCTATCTACCATACTGGGGCTCCGTTGGCTACGTAGTCGTGGATCTGTTGCTGCTGCGCGGCATCGATGCCGCCGGGAAAGGCGTTCGGGTTCGCGGCGGCGCGTCGCAAGAGTTCGACGGCGGCGGCGATCGAAGCACGCATGGCGGTGGGACTGACGTCGTCGACGATGTCGTGGCGGGTGTGCCAGGTCAGCTGCGGTGAGCGCTGGAACCAGAGGGTGGGCACGCCCCGGGCACTGAGGAAAACCTGGTCGAGCCCGGTGAAGTGGAACTGGACGTCCGCCCGGTATTCCATCTCGGCCGCCGCCGCGCTCACCCAGTCGGCCAGTCCCTGTTGTCCCATAACGTGGATGTTGTTGCGGCCGAGGAAGTCGCCCTGGCCGTCGAAGTAGATTCCGAGCCGGGTATTCTCGAGCTGTGCGGCGCGGGTATCGGCGTAGTCACAGGCGCCGTAGAGACCGATCTCCTCGGCGCTGAAGATGACCAGGTCGGTCGTCAGCTCCGGTGGGGAGAGGCTGAGGGCGTGAATGACCTCCATGGCGCAGGCGGTGCCGGCGGCGTTGTCGGAGGCGCCGCCGCTGGCCGGCACCGAGGCGTAGTGGCCGCTGACGTTGAGGCGGTGGGGCGAGTCGCCGCTACCCGGCAGCGTGGCGACGACGTTGTGGCCGGTGACGTCGGCGATCGTCGTCGAGATCTCCAGCTCCACCTCCTGCACGCCGTGGCGGATCAGCTCGACAGCATCGCCGTAGCCGAGGGTGAGCATGGGCAGCACGCCGGCCAGCGGCTGGCCGGAGCCGTAGATCTCATGCCAGGCCCAGTTCTTCTCCGAGCTGGCCAGTATCAGTCCTGCGGCTCCGCCATCGAGGAGCCGTGCGGCGGTCGGGATGCCGCCGGCGACGAGGACAATCCGGCCTTTGATATCGCCGCCGACGTCGCCGGGATGCTCGAAGACGACGAGTTCGCCGCGGACGCCGCCGGCCGGTGTGGAGGCACTGAATTCGACAGGCAGTGCCGGCAGACTCCCCAGTGTTTCGCAGCGGAGTTCACAGCGGTCGAAGTCCCAGCTGCACGTGGAGAACGGCTCGGTGCCAACATCCTTTAGTCCCCACCCGCTCAGTTGCTCACAGAGGTAGGCGGCGGCGCGGGCCTCGCCCGCGAAGCCGGTGGGGCGCTTGCCGATCTCTTCCGAGAGCACGCGGACGTGATTCAGGCCGTCTTCGACTTGTTCCATGTGGGTCTCGCTCGTTGGGGGCGAGTGGCAAATGTCGGGATTCAGTCGCCGCTCAGAAAGGAAGGCCGGGAGAGCGGGTGTCCTGAATCAGGAGAATAGCCGAAATTATCATAAGCAGCTTATGGCGAAGAGGGCCATGGAAAGCCGGGAGATATAGAGACTACCTGGCCCGAATAGGCAGTCGGGGAGGGAAGAAGAGTCGGCATCACCTCAAGTGGGCGGAGGACAGTGCCTTGCGCTTTTTTCCCGACGTCCTGGAGGAGGTTTCGGCTATCGACTCCACGACGCCGACGCCGCAGTCAACAAGGTGCTGGGTGGCCTACGCGCAGAATGGTCTGGACCGCCTGTCCCTCCGTCTCGACCACACTCCGGTGCCGCCCGATCCAGAAGCGGACGGGTCGTCTTGGCGGAGCCTGGCCAACGACTGGACGGGAAGATTAAGCTTTCCGAGACGCGAGTCCCGCCACATCAATTCGAGGCAACGACCATGACACCGGAAGTTACCGACCGCGGTTCCCGGATCCGCGTTACCGCCCTGCGCGCCATTCCGGTGGGCGCCAAGGGTTACGTCAAAATCGAGACTAACATGGGCCTCACTGGGTGGGGCGAGATCAACAACATGCAGACCCGGATCGCCTGCGACCTGGCCGAGTCGCTGGGCG
>CAYWBJ010000231.1:0-1529 GCA_964456165.1 uncultured Gemmatimonadaceae bacterium
CGCTCACGGTACCGAGTACCACGAGCACGGAGAGCTTTTCGAGACCGCAACCTTCGCGCTCAGAGCTAATGCGCGCTGGGTGCGCTTTGAAGTGGTAGATGTCAGCGGACAGAAGGCGTGGTCCAATCCGTTTGACCTGACCGGCCTCGAACGAGCATAAGTCGCCTAACCGCAATACTCGCTATGTACGGAAATATAAAGGCCCTTTTAGGACTTCGGCTCAAGCGATTGGGTCGTGTGCTCGTCCCGTTTGCCGCCGGGTGCGCGGCTTTAAACGCCCCCTTTTTTGGTCGTGGACAGTCTGTGGACGACAAGGGAGGGTCCGCCGGGGTAAAAAAGGGGTGGTTTCGATGCAACGAGTTGGGGGATAGGTGGACTGCGAGGAGGTGCGACATCGGCGGCGGGCGCTCGCTTGTTGCACGATGCGTTCGGCGGCGCAGTCCCGGACAAGTACGCAGACCAGGTTACTGTCCTGGTCGACCGGGTCTAACTCTTTAACCTAGAGGATTGTAGCCATGACTGAATCGCACCCCGTTCCCACCCCGTTCATCGATTGGTACGGCATCTGGCCCTCGCACCGCAAGGAGGAGCCGGACGGCCGCATTTGGTCGCAGGCGCCGCCCCGCGGCATCAAGCTGTCGATCGAGCAGGCACGTAAGTCGGATCAGTTCGTGGCGAAGGAGCGGCCGTGGGAGCAGAAGGCCAACCTGCGGATCATAATGCTGCTGCAGGAAGAAGGTCGTCTGCGCCTCTGGTACAACCTGCATCGGCTCGACGCGATCGGGGAAGGATGGGCATGTTACGCCGAGAGTGAGGATGGCTACAACTGGCAGCGTCCCGATCTGGGCTTGGTCGAGTACGAGGGCTCGACGAAGAACAACATCCTTGCCACCGGCACCAGTAACTGCCTGCACTCGCTGTTTGTCGATCCGGTCGCGCCCCCGGAAGAGCGCTACAAGGCCGTCTACCCGGGCGGGCAGTACTACCGCGACGGCGTGCTCGATCCAGACATGGACCGGAAGAAGGCGAAGGAGCTGCTCATAGCGATGGACGTGGGAGGGGTGTCGCCCGAGGAGCGGCGTCAGAAGCTGTCGGTCCGCCAGGCGCTGAAGGCGGCCGTGTCACCCGACGGCATTCAGTGGCCCGACCTCGCCGCACCCAGCCTCGACGTCGGCCAGACGAATCTCGATACTCACAACCTGTGCACCTACGACCCCTACACCGGCAAGTACGTCGCCTACCTGCGCGGCCACATCGAGCGCCGGCGCCTCGTGCGCAGGGCGGAAGGCACCGATTTTCGCCAGCTGCAGGAGCCCCATGCCTGCCTGCTACCCGATCCACAGGACCCGATCGACGACGACTTCTATAACCCCTGCTACTGTCCTTATCCGGGGCGCCAGCTCTACCTGATGTTCCCGTCCGTGTACCATCGTATCGAATCCACTGTCGACATCCAGCTCGCGGTGAGCCGCGACAGCTACAACTGGCAGCGCCCGGAACGGCGCCCCATCGTCGATCTGGCCTACGCA
>CAYWBJ010000232.1:0-3154 GCA_964456165.1 uncultured Gemmatimonadaceae bacterium
GGACAGCTACCACCGCACTCGCCGCCACGGCCAGTCTCGACAGCAACGCTCTCCACATGTTGCCAAGATAGCAGACCCGGTCCGTTTCTGCCCACGAATTCCCTGTCGATTACGTCACTATTGCGTTATGTTGCCGGTGGCGGCGCGGGACAGCCTCTGCGTTCGGGCGCCCATCTCGCGCCGCCTGCCGATTGTTAGATTATCCAGCCGCAGCAGCAGTAGCGGGCGGAGTTGGCCGCTACCCACCGTGAGCCTGCAGCAACTCAACGCGACGCTGGAGGTCCTGCACTCCTGCGGCATGGACACCTTCCACGCCGAGATGTCATCCTCATTGCCGGCAAGCTAGGCGTGCCGGCCAAGAACGGCAGCGAAGCGCTCGAGGTCGACCCAGTGACGATGATCAGCGCCCTGGTCGGGGGCACCCGCGCCTCCCGGCCACCCTGCACGGAGGCGTGACTTTGGGATCTGCCCGCCGCGACTCCGGTGCCTGGCTGGCCGTCATCCTGCTCTTGGGCTGTGCCGACAACGGCGGTCTCTGGACCGAGCGCTACGACGGCGGCCAAACGAAGGCTGAGTACCATTATTACACCGACCCGGAGAGCGACCGCCGCATCCGGCACGGCAGCTACACGTCCTACAGCCGCGGCGGGCGCCTGCTCACAGCCGGCTCCTACCACCAGGGCCAGCAGGAGGGAGCCTGGACCTGGTATTTCGCCACCGGCCAGGTTGAAGAGGAGGGAGTCTTCGCCGGCGGCGTAAAACAGGGGAGGCGGGTCAGGTACTACGAGAACGGGCAGATCCGTCAGGAAGGGACGTACTTAAACGGTAAGGAAACCGGCGACTGGGTGACCTACTACGAAAACGGGCAGGTCGAGGAGCAGGCGACTTATCGCGACGGCAGGAGAGATGGCACCGTCCTCGAGTTCTACCCGGATGGGCGGAAGCGCTACGAAGCCACGTTCTCGGGCGGGAAGCTGGAAGCCCCCGAAATCCGGCACGGCGAGGAAGCCCTGAAGCATCCACACAGCCTGAGCCGCACCGCGCCTGCCCACTTCGTCGTGGAGTTCCAGACCAGCGCCGGCGACTTCTCGGTATCCGTCGACCGCGCCCTGGCGCCACTCGGAGCCGACCGCTTCTACAGCCTGGTGTCGGCCGGCTTCTACGACCAGTGCCGCTTTTTCCGCGTCATTCCCGACTTCATGGCCCAGTTCGGCTACCACGGCGATCCCGCGGTTACGGCGGCCTGGCTGGAGGCGACGATCGCCAACGACCCGGTGCGGCAGAGCAGCACGCGCGGCACCCTATCATTCGCCGCTGACGGCCCGGACACACGGACGACCCAGGTATTCATCAGTTTGATGGACAACAGCAACCTGGATGCCCAGGGCTTTGCCAGCTTCGGCTCAGTCACGACCGGCATGGACGTGGTGGATTCGCTGTTCGGCGGCTACGGGAACGGGCCGAGCCAGAAGCGGATCAGCCGCGAGGGCAACGCTTACCTGGAGGCGAACTTCCCGGAACTGGACTACATTTTTTCGGCCCGGGTCAGGTAAGGAGGCCCCCACACGTGGACGCCCCTGGAGTCCGGGAGGGCGAAGGCCGAATCGAAGGCCTGGCGGCCGGGAGTCAATCGACTGAATGTCTGGATCCAAAGACGCACCACAGGACCGTAACGGCAAAGAGGTGGTGGGTCTCACCGACAGGCAGCGCCGGAAGTACGCGCGCGACGGGTGGGTTGTCCTGCCCTCACTGTTCACTGCCGACGAGTGCGACGGACTCATCCGGCACATGGACGCCGTGCACGCCGGAGAAGTCACCGTCGCGGGATTCGACCCGCCGCCGGCCGGCGCGGACCATCGCATCGACCTCGACCAGTGCCACCTCCACGACCCCGTCTGCCGCGATTTCATGCTGCACCCCAAGCTCCATGGACCACTCAGGGAGGCGCTGGGCGGCGACGAGCCCGAGGGCATCAAGAGCCATTACTGGTGGAAGGGCAGCCAGTGGTCACAGGGCTGGCATTGCGACGGAACCCCGCTACCGGGCTGCATCGGCGTGTGGATTCCGCTCGTGGACGTGGACGAGGAGATCGGCACCCTCGCCCTGCAGACCGGCGGCCACCGGCGCCGCAAGCTGTTCCACGACGACCTCCGCCCCGGAAAGTGGGCGGGCAACCGCACCCACTCGGGAGACCCGGAGCTCAAGGATAGGCTGAGAAAGGAGATCTTCGAAGAGAACGAGGCGGCTGGGGCCGAGGAAGTGCGCATCGTGGCGAAGAGGGGTACAGCCGTGATCTTCGACGGCTATTTGTGGCACCGGGGATTGATGGGGCGGAACCCGGGCGCCTTTCGCCAGGTTTACGCCTGCCATTACCTCCCCAGCGGCTTTGCGGAGTGGCCGCACGTGCTATGGGAGCGCCTCCGTTTCGACGGAACCAGGCGCTGGTCCACCGGCCACGAGCCAACGCCTGCCACGCGCCACAACGCGCTACTCCCGCGACACCCGGCGATGGAGTTAACCAGTTCGAGCAAGCACCCGTCGCTTTTGCCGACCCGCAAGGATGGGCCTCTCCAGGCTCTCACCACGGAGCAGGCGGAGGAGATGGATCTTCTGGGCTTCACCGTGATCGAGGACGCCTTCAGCTGCTCTGAGATCGCGCAGCTGCGGGATGAGATCGACCGGCTCGCCCACGACGGTATGCCGCCTCCCCAAGCTGGACGGCTGCCCTCGCTTGCCAACGGGCGTGACGATCAGGTCACCATTCTGAGCGGCCTAGCCCAGCAGTCGCCGCTGGCCCGTTCATTCTGCGGCGGACCCTTTTTCCAGAGCGTCTGCCACGACGTGCTCAACTGCGACGACGTGCGGCTCTACCACGAGCAGGCGGAATACGTCAAACCCCGTGCTGACCAGGTCTTCCCGTACCATCAGGACAACGGCATTGCGTTCATTGAACCACTGCAGATCTTGACCTGCTGGGTTGCGCTCGACGACGCGACCGAGGTGAACGGCTGCCCGTGGTTCGTACCCGGACTGTTCCGCCGAGGGCCGCTGCTGCACGAGTTCGATGGGAGCAACGGTGGCTGGACTATCAGCGGCCTGCGGTCAGACGATGCCGCCTGCGTGCCGGTCAAGGCCGGCTCGGTGGCCGTTTTCT
>CAYWBJ010000233.1:0-8403 GCA_964456165.1 uncultured Gemmatimonadaceae bacterium
CGCCCGGTAATGGTTCCACCTGTGTTCGGCCGGGTCAGCAATGCGTCGACGCCATACGTAAAGCGTTGCTTGCTGTTTAAGTCATAAGCGTGTTGAATCTGAAACACATTGACCGCTGATTGGTCTACTATGGGATTACCGCTGGCCAACAAAAACGTATCACCGGCATCGCTCCAATTTCGAAAGACCTGGGCAAACAGATTGCGATACTGAACACGGGCCTGAGCATATTTGTAGGCCCAGTTTATGCCCTGACCTGCTCCCAAACCGGTCAACTCGATCAGATCGCTTTGGTTGTAGCCAGCCGAAACCACAGCGGACAGATCCTGGTTGGGACGATAATCAACGCGCGCTTCGACGCTCTGGCGTTCCACATCAAAGTCTCGCTCTTTCAGCTCGGCATTAGCCGTCCGTGCCTCAGCTTCCGCAGGATCGTCGTATTTCCAATCGGTGCCCGTGAAGTATTGGGCCGAGATCTTGTACCCCAAGGTTGGGGTGATAATGCCGGGATGCCGGAAAGCACCCTTACGCACCGAACGTTCACCCATTCCATACTGCACATTCGTCCCAGCCGACGTGAATGGCGAACGAGTAACAATATGCATTACTCCGTTGGCGCTGTTCGGACCGTAAAGGGCGGAGCCAGGCCCCAACACTACTTCAATGCGTTCGATATCTTCGTTGACCACCGGGATAAAATTGTGGGCATTCAAGCGCAGCGACGGAACGCGAGCCAAACGATTGTCCGTTAGAGTCAGCATCGCGCCGGAAAAGATATTATTGAATCCACGCACCACGACATTGCTCTGAACGAGCCCGTTTTTTGCGTAATCAACCCCTGGGAGATCGCGAACGTGCTCAGCCACGCTAAGCACCGGTTTGTCGCGAATTTCAGCGCCCTCTACAACGGCGACCGAGGCGGGCGCATCTAGCGCTTATTCCTGCGTACGGGAGGCACATACAACGCTCAGTTCGAGATAGATAACCAATTCTTCTAGCGAGACATCGAACTGGCTCGATTTTCCGGAACTCACTTCAAGATCAGCGACCACAGCCTCGCGATAGCCGATATAACTCACCTCAAGGACGAAACGGCCCGCAGCCAATCCGCTGATCGTGTAGCTGCCATCTGCCCCGGCCACGGTCCCTACGGGATCGCTCAAAGATGGCCCAGTGATGACGACGTTAGCTCCTGGAAGCGGCTCTCCGTTTGAATCTGTGACACGGCCAGACAAACTGGCATCGCCAGCCATCGCCGGTGAAGCTATCATAATCCATGAAGTAAATGCGACAGCAAGTAAAAAGAAAAATCGGCTGGTCATAGGTGATTCCCTCCCGGAAGCGAAATGCAAAGATCGCTTAAACAAGAATTCTATGGGGGTAGTAACCGTGCCCCCTTCGTTCGCCCAATATATAATGAAACGGGATATTTTGCGAGAACCCTTTATAGCTGGTACTCGAAGGCTAAATTGAAAAGACCGCAACCAACTCTTCCAACGTCGGGATTTCCGATACGAAACTCTTCGCGCGGGTATCCCGTATCGACGTAAGCGTCTGTCTCGAATGTGGCGGCCCGATGCGGGTGATCGCCGCGCTGACCGAGCCCGGGTCTATCCGCCGTTGCCTTGAGGGCCTGGGTTGGCGGGGGCCGCCGCGCCCCACTTCTCAGGCGGTTTTCGAATACATTCCCTGATCCAACTGGCTACCGCTGCGCCTGGCCCGGTAGCCGCCGCCGTCAGTTAACTGTTCGAGTCGCCCCTTTTCCGCCAAACCGCCCGCTCTGACTGGCCCACACGACCGCCGCGCCGGGGCCCGAGTTCCGCCACTCTGAAGGAAGGCCGCCCGACCCCCTGGACCGAAGTAGCGATAACCCTGTTTATTCTTCCTATACGCAACCTGTGCCCGCCGGACCGGCGTGGGAGCGGGATATCCCGCGGGTGGTCGTCCTGTACGCCTACAGCCGCCTGGCCACGCACCTGCACCGGCTCAGGATCCAACCTGCGGTGATGGAGGGCTGCCGCGGCAGAAGCAGGCCTTCATACCCCAGCCGTGGATCGCCGACTTCCGCACCAGCCCGGCGACGCACAACACGATGGAGCGCTTCGTCGCCAACGAGGAAGCGCCTGTCGACACCGACCACCATCCCTGACACCGGTTCAACCGAGGAATAGATGAAGCTATACGACACGCCTGTAGGCCCGAGCCTGAAGGAAAACGGCATCGAGTACATCCGCGAGGAGATCCCCGAGTTCTCGCTGCCCGAATACAGAGGTGCGTCCTACGAAGACCTGATCCCCGACACCCTTGACCTCCAGGATCGGGCATCCCTGGCCATCAACGGCATCACCGGGCCAACCGACGTGGAGAAGGACTACGAGATCTACTGGATCGTCTCTCTCTATCGGAATCCGCCTTCGATGACCCACCGGATCCACGACCACGTGCAGTTCAAGTTCTTCGAGGGGGCGCCCCTCCTGCGCACGATGACGGGATCCGCTCACAATCATCACGTGGATCGCCGGTGGTACGAACCGCTGCTGCACATGCAGGGGCGGGATGGCAGCTTCTACTGGACGAAGGACAAGCGGCCGTGGAGCCACATGCCGTTCTTCGACATCGAGACCGAGTCGAAACACTATGCCATCCCGGTGATGGAAGGGCCGCAGATCGGCGCGGCGGCCCTGCTCTACAAGCTCACCGACGACCCGGTATGGAGGGAATGCGCAGAGCGCGCTGCCGCGGGGATCATGGACCGCTGCCTGCCCTGCGACGATCACATGTACCTGCCGGATATCATTCACGCTCCCGACACTCCGGTCGACCCGCAGGCGCCCAAGGTCACCTATAACGGCGAAATGGCCTGCAACGAGGGCTGGTACGGCCAAGCCCTGCTCCAGGTCTTCAACAGCACGGGAAACGAAAGGGCGCTCGATGTCGGCGGCAGATTGATCAAGGGCTCGGCGTTCAACAGCGTCGCCTTCGACCCGGAGACCGCGGACTTCACTGGGTCGAAGCACTTCCACTCGCACACCCGTGTGCTCCTGGCCCTGGCCGAGTACGCGCAGATTACGGGGGACCGGCAGAGCTGGGAGTTCGTCGAGAAGGCGTACGAGTGCGGCAAAGAATACGGCCAGTCCCTGATCGGCTATTTCCCGGAGTTTATCAAGGAGAAGCACCGATCCACCTGCGAGCTTTGCGAGGTGGCCGAGATGATCGCCCTGGCCGTGAAGATGAGCCAGTCCGGCCACGCCGACTGCTGGGACGACGCCGACCGGTGGGTGAGGAACCACTTTGCCGAAGGTCAGCTCACCGACACCTCCTGGATCCACCGGATGGTGAACCGTTCGCCCGCCATGATGCCGACCGAGCCCATCGATCCCGTCGCCCAGAGCGTCGACCAGGTGCCCGAGCGGAACCTGGGCGCGTTCGGCGGATGGCTGACAGGCAACGAATGGGGCAGGAACATCATGCACTGCTGCACGGGGAATGCGATACGGACACTCTACTACGTGTGGGAGGGCGTGATCGACTGCGAGAATGGCGAGCTGCGAGTGAACCTGCTCCTGAACAGGGCATCGCCCTGGGCCGACGTCGACAGCCACATCCCGTACACGGGACAGGTCGACATCAAGGTCAAGCAGGCCCTGGAGAAGGTGTGGATCCGCATTCCAGAGTGGGTCGCGCCCGAGGAGACCGTGTGCCGGGTGGAGGGGGGGCCGAAGAGGCTCGACTGGCGCGGCAAGTACTGCTCAGCCGGCAGCGCTAGACCTGGAGAGACGATTTCGGTGTCTTTCCCGATCGAGACGAGGGACGAGCGGGTCTGGGTGGAGAAAGAGGCCCTGACTTACACGTTCAAGGGCAACGACGTGATCGGCGTCGACCCTCCCGGAGTGAGCGGTCCGCTCTATCGGCGGGAGCACTATCGCCAGGATGTGACCCGGTGGAAGCGGGTCACCCGCTTCGTACCGGAGAAGGACATTCGGTGGTAGTTGCCGCGTGCAGGAGGGTACAAACCCAACCCTGATCCGGCGACCTGGGCGCCTTCGGCCGATTCGACGCGGGCCGACTTGCTGACTGCCTCATCGGCCATAGATTCCCTGCCGACTCAGGGAGCATCCCGGACACACCGGGCCCCGACAGCAACCTCCAGACACCCCGAAAGAGAATCGATGATCAAGCTCAGCCTGCAGTCCCTTTCCTATAAAGACACCTTCAACTCAGGTGACATCGACCTGCTGGGAATCATCGAGAGCGCGTACGAGCTCCAGATGGACGGCGTCGATCTCCATTTTACCCACTTCGCGTCCACCGACGATGACTACCTGGAAGAAGTGAAGCAGGCCTGCCTGCGCCGCGGCCTGCACATGTGTTACATCGGGGTATCGAACAATTTCGGAAAGACCGGCGACGAGCTGCGGGAGCAGATCGACCTGATGAAGACCTGGATCGACGTCGCAGCCAGGATGGGTGTCCCGATGGTGCGGGCGTTCGGCTCGTGGATCCCGGAGGGTGAGACCGAAGAGTCGGCGTGGCCGCGCCTCGTCGCGTCGACGAAAGAGGTGGCCGAACACGGCAGCACGAAAGGGATCGTGGTCGGCCTGCACAATCACAACCACGGCTGCATTCCGGCCACCGGCGACCAGGTAGTCCGCCTGCTTGACGACGTGGACAGCCCCTACTACTCGCACATCCTCGACACGGGTCAGTACCGCGGCTCGCCGGGGGCATCTTTGGGCGAGCGGGGGAAGGAAGACCCCGAGTGGAACTTCTACGGCTCGATCGAGGCCTCGGCGCCGCGAGCGGTTCACGTCCGGGCCAAGATCTACCGCATCGCGAGTGGCAAGGAGGCCTGGCTCGACTACGACCGGATCATGCCCATCCTCAAGAAGTTGGGATACAACGGCTGGCTGTCACTGGTGTTCGAAGGGCAGGACGAGCTCGACGAGCCGACCGCGATCAAGCTGGCGAACACGTACCTCAGATCACTGCTCACGAAACATGAAATGTAGTCAGCGGGATTCACACACCATAGCCGACGAGGGTCGGTCGACGATCGAGGAGACACGATGACTGGATTCGCTGTTGTCGGGCTGGGAATGGGCAAGAACAGGGCGAGGGTGATCCGCGAGACCGAAGGGGCGGATCTGAAGCTGCTGGTGGACCTCGATGCGGAACGGGCCGAGTCGGCGGCGATTGAGCTGGAGACCGAGTGGACCACCGAGCTGGACGGAGCGCTGGGCCGCGACGACGTCGACGTGGTGGTGGTGATGACGCCGAGCGGAACACACGCCGACATTGGCTGTCGCGCCGCGGCAGCGGGCAAACACGTCATCACCACGAAGCCGATGGACGTATCTACGGAGGCGTGCGATCGGCTGATCGAGGCCTGCGAGAAGGCGGGTGTCCTGTGCGCCGTGGACTATCAGAGCCGTTACGTGGACAACAACGTGCGGGTCGCCGAAGCCCTGAAGCAGGGCCTGTTCGGCAAGCCGATCCTGGGCGAGGTCCGGTTCAAGTGGCATCGTCCCCAGTCCTACTTCGACAGCGGGACCGGATGGCGCGGGACGTGGAAGATGGACGGTGGCGGCTCTCTCGCCAACCAGGGCGCACACCTGCTCGACATCCTCAGCTGGTTCATGGGTGATCCGGTCAGGGTCTACGGCGAGATGGCCGTGATGAATCACGACATCGAAACTGAGGACATCGGCCTGGCGATCGTCAGCTTCGAAAGTGGCGCCAAGGGAACGGTGCTGGGCACGACGACATTCCCGGACAGTCCGTATTTCGGGGCGGAGGTGCACGGCACGGAAGGCGGCGTGCTGATCCCGAACGCGCTGTCGGGTGAATGGCAGGTGTTCGGCGAGGGGCTCGAGGAGAAGCTGAATGCCATCGAAAACGACCGGACCAGCATTGTCGACGACTTTCTCGGTGCGCTGAACGGCGGACGACCCCTCCGCGTCGACGGAAAAGAGGGCCGGCGCACCGTCGCTCTCCTCGAGAAGATCTACGACTCGGCTCGCCAGGGCGCTCCGATCGACGTCTGACATGGCGCCACAGAGGAGGCCGGACCCATGACTGAAGCGATGCTGCCTGACGGCCCCCTCAAACTCACGCCGGCACAGCTGCAGCAGTTCGAGGACGACGGCTTTTTCCTGATCGAAGAGGCGCTGACACCCGGCGAGATCGACGAACTGCTGGAGGTCGCCGACGCGTTCTACGAGCGCTGCCGCGGGGAGCGCGAGCTGGGACCGCACGAGGCCTTCCAGATGCGCAACATCGTCGCCCGTCACGAGCGTTTCCTGCGCCTGATGGACCATCCGACCATGCTACCGGTGGTCGTGGATGTGCTGGGATACAACATCCAGCTGCGGACCTCACACCTGGACGTGCGTCCACCGCAGGAGCCGGATATGGCATCCCAGCGTCTCGGTGCCGCCGATGGCTTCTTCCCGTGGCATTCGGACCAACCCGACTACGGCTGGCCCCGGGTAGACGGTATCGTCCCCTACATGGAGATGAAGATCGGCTACTATCTGACCGATCTCACCGAGCGCAACAGCGGTGCGATCTGCGTCGTGCGCGGGAGCCATCGCCAGTCACCGTGGATTACCCGCAACGGCGAGCGCGTCGCCGACCCGGAGCGTGTCGTCGAGGTCAACGTGAGGCCTGGAACTGCCCTGGTATGGCGCACGGCGCTCTATCACTGTGTGGCGCCGAATCTGGCGCCGCATCCCCGCAAGTGCCTCTACTACGGCTATCAGCACCGCTGGATACGCCCCTCCGATTTCAATCAGCAGCCGGCGGAGCTGCTCGCGGGCCGCACGCCGATTCAGCTGCAGCTGCTGGGTGAGCTGGGCACGGGTAGGGAGAACTACGCCGGCGACGATGCGGAGGTGCTGCCGGTTTCGCGCTACTGGCGGCCACAGGATGAGGACATCCCGCTCAAGGCATGGGCGCAGGAGCAGCTGGCGGCCAGGTGAGAAGCCCACTCGCGCTGCTGCTCACCTGGTTTGACCCCCGGCTGAACGGGACTTAGACTACTCACTCTTCGCAAGCAGAAATCGACCCAACAGTAACTCCGCACGACAGGAGAAAAGCCTTGACGAATCCTATAGAAGAAGTCGGAAAAGTCCCCGCGGCCCGCCGTCGCGGCCGCGGCCCGGCGATCTGGCTGGCCGGCGACCCGGATGATCTCAAAGAGTGGATGCCGCTGGGTATCGCCGGCATCGTCACCAACACCGTAGTGCTGAACCAGCTGATGCCGAAGTACGGAACCGTCATCGGCCTGATCGACAAATACCTCGAGATGACGGACAAGCCGGTCGTCGTCGAGATCGACGGTCACTCCGTCGACGAGCTGCTCGAGGTCGGTCGCGTCTTCACCAAGATGTCCGACAACATCATCCTGAAGATTCCGTGCGGGATCGACGGCCTCAAGGCGTGCAGCATCCTGAAGGAAGAGGGTGTCGAGACCTACTGCACCACGGTGTTCTCGCTGCCGCAGGCGGCGGCTATGGCTCAGGCCGGGGTCGACCACATCCTGCCGTTCTGCGAGCCGGTCAAGGAAGCGGGCGGCGACCCGACGAAACATATCCGCGAGTGCGCCCAGATGTTCGCCGGCTGGGAGCAGCGGCCCTTCATCATGGCCGCCCTGGTCCGGTCGGTGGAGACCGCCCATGCCGCTTTCCGCGACGGCGCCGACGAGCTCGTCACCATGTGGACAGTGTACAAAGACATGATGGAGCACTCGCTGACAACGCAGTGGAACAAGACGTTCCTGGACGAGTGGGTGACGATGCACGAGAACGGCAACCTGGAAGGCGTGCCGGTCAGGCTCGAGCACTGATCGGCGTTACCCCATCCAGCCTGGACGCGCGAGGGGAGGCCGAATGGCGATGTGAGTCCTAGTTGGACTCAGCCTCTGCCTCGGGCACGTTGTTCACGAGCTGCTGCAGATGGCGGAGTCGCTGAGGCGATGCCGTCGTCAGCAGCGGCCCGTCGGGCACACCGAACACATCCTTCCTGGTAAAGCCACACTCTGTAACAAAATCCCGGAAGTGTCCCAGGGATTCGCCCGAATGCTCAGCGGTGTAGCAGAGGGTGAACATCCGCCGTTTCGAGCTGCCGCCCCAGGAGCTGTGCTTGGTCGAGTGGTTGAAGATGACCAGGTCCCCGGGGGTGGTTTCCAGGGCCACGGCCGGTATCTCATCCCCCTGCAGACCCAGAACGGGATCCTTTCCTGCGTCCATCAGAAGCTCGTGCAGCGTTTCCGCGTACCCTTCTCCGAAGCGATGGCTGCCCGGTATGACGCGCAGCGCGCCGGTGTCGCGGGTCACCGGGTCGAGGTAGATGGCCATCTTGTAATAGCGGATCGGCTCCGGCCACGCAGTGTCCGAATGCCAT
>CAYWBJ010000234.1:0-5472 GCA_964456165.1 uncultured Gemmatimonadaceae bacterium
TCCCGTCGTCGCTGTAGAGCAGGCCGCCCCGCACGCCCGGCACCTGGCCGGGCTCGCCCTCCTTGAATAGAAAGGCCGGGATGACGAGTCGACCCGCATGCGGTCCCTCACTGAGCTGGATGCCGTGGCCGCAGTTGTTGGGCCAGCCCAGCCAGCCCGTGGCGCTGGGAGCGGCGGTTGCGCGGACCGGGTCGGCCCAGGTGTGGCCCTCGTCGTCACTCTGGAGCAACCAGAACTCGCCCCCGCCGGAAGCGTGATGAGCGAAGTAGCCGAGATCGTCGGTGACGTCGGCCGGCAACTTCCAGAACGAGATCGAGACTGTTCCGCTGGCGCAGTCCTGAAAGATGAGACCGAGAATGGCCGAGCAGTCCTCTTCGGCGAAAATGTCTCGCTGCGGCTCCCAGTTGTTGCCGTCGTCTTCACTGCGGGATACCATGAGGTCGATCTGGTTGCCGCTGTCCGCCATCGAGTTGTGGCGCTTCTGGCAGGTGGCGATGGCGGTTCCGCCGGCGGTAACCAGCAGGCCCGGCAGGTGCAGACCGAACCCGTCGAAGTCGTGGTGGCGGGAGCCGCTATCGTCGAACTGCAGGGGGAGAGCGGCGAGGGCACGGACCTCGTCTCTGGAGAGGCCGGCCACGTGCAGGAGAACAGACCGGGGCTCCGTGGTGCTGTAGTAGAGGTGGGCGACGGCCCGGTCGGATCGCCGCCACTTGTAGCCGGGCGCCCGGGCCGGGGTCTGACCGTGGCCCGGAAGGAAGACGTCGACCTTGTCGAAAAAGGGAGCGCTCATGGCCAATGAGCCACGTTATTTCGAATCAGGCGGGCAAGCCCGAGCGAAGGGCTGGCTTGAATTCTCGCATGAACGACCGGCGCCGGCGACCACGGGCTGGGCTGCGGTCTCTTGTCCGGATCGGTCCGGCCGGGGATGAACCGGATTGCGGTTTCCGCCCGTGCTGGGCTGAAGGAGATCGCGATGTCGCTCGACCTGAGAATGGAAATGACCTACCGGTCGGAGCGGCAGCCGGGGCTCAGAGGGTCTGCCGCACCTTCTCGGCGTCATTGAAGAGGATGTCGCGCACCGCGGTGGTGGCCCGCTCGTGGAACGCTACGGCCACCGGATCGAAGTCGCGGGAAGGGCGGGGCGCGAGATCGAAGTGGCCAAAGCGATCGGTTCCGCGGACCAGCGCGGCGCTGTCCCACTCACCCACGATCTGTCTGGTGCTGGTGGGCATGTAGTGCAGCGAAAGGCCGATGCGGCGGTCGGCGGAGTGGTTTGGGCCGGAGGCGTGGGCGAGGCGGACGTTGTGTATCGAGAACTCGCCGGCCTGCAGCGGCATCGCCACCGCCTGTGTCTCATCCACCTGCACCGAAACTTCCTGACCGCGGGTGAGCATGTTGTGCTCCTGGTATTCGTCGCTGTGGGGCAGCATCTCGCGCTGGTGGCTGCCGGGCAGCACCCTCATGCAGCCGGTCTCGGGCGTGGCGGGCGACAGGGCGAGCCAGACGGTGACCAGCTGGCCGCTGTCCAGGCCCCAGTAGCGCAGATCCTGGTGCCAGGAGACGAAGGTGTCCGTGCGGGCCTCCTTGGTCCAGAAGAAGGTATTCCAGCAGAGGATGTCGCCGCCGATCAGGTCTTCTACCGCGTCGAGGATCCGCTCGTGCCGCATCAAGTCGTCGACCCAGGTGAAGAGGAGGTGGGACTTGCTGCGCAGGGCGCCGCCGAGGGGCTCGCCCCGTTCGCGCTCGAACGCTTCCAGGTAACCGCGGCAGCGGGTGGTCTCCGCGGTGTCGAGTAGCGGCACCGGGAAGTAGTACCCCTCGCGGCGGTACTGGGCAACGGCGTCTGCGGTCAGCTCTTTCGTCATCGGAAGACTCCTTGCTCAACGGCCGGTGGCATAATCGACGGCTTCGCCTATCAGCACCAGCGCCTGGCAGACGCGGTCGGTCTCCTCGAAGCCATAGGAGAGCCGCAGCTGCCGCCGGCCCACTTCAACCATGTCGCCACCGGAATGGACGCAGTAATCGCCCGGGATGTAGACCACCCGCGGGTGTCCGTCCCCCTGCGGTCCATCGATCCGCGACTTTCCCGTCGTTCGTGCCAGGTAGCGAAAGAAGGGCGACCAGGTGCCGGTCTCGATGCCGCCGAAGGTAAGATAGAAGTAGAAGCCGGCCTGACCACCGCGGCACTCGCCCAGGGCGGTGCCTAGGATCGCGTCGATGCAGGCGCGGATCTCGGCCGCCTTCTCCCGATAGCCGCTGTTGACGCGTGCCATCTGGGCTTCCAGGGGGTGGGCGAGAAAGTAAGAGGCGAGCTCCTGGTTGATGAGTGGGGCGGAGAAGCCGGCGTCGCTGGTGCGTTGCACCAGGGCGTCGAGAAAGTCGCCGGCCGGTCCCGCCAGGTAGCCGATGCGCAGGCCGGGTGCCAGGATTTTCGACAGGGTGCCTATCTCGTAGGTGAGGCCGGCCGGGTCGAGTTTTGCGGCGGGCTCGGGTAGTGGGACGGCGGGATCGTGGATCAGCTGCTCGTAGGCCTTGTCCAGAATCAGGGGAACCGGCCGCTGCAGCTCCCGGCTGACCCGCTCGACCGTGGTGATCAGCTCGCGGCGTCGCTTGTTGGCGAGGATGGTGCTGGTGGGGTTGTTGACCGTGACGACATAGAAGAAGCTGATCTCCCGCCGCCGCGTGCCTAGTTCCTCCAGCTTGCGATCGAGCAGCTCGGGACGCAGGCCCTGGTCGTCTTCCGGCACCGCGACGATCTCGTAGCCGAGGCGTTCCAGCAGGTTGCAGTAGATGTAATACATCGGGTCGGTGGTAATGACGATTCCGGTCGGCAGGACGTGGGCGATGCTCTCGAGCAGGCCGGTGGCGCCGTTGGGACCGATGATTATCTCCCGCGGCGGGTTGGCGGCGGCGGCGGCCGGCTCGAGCAGCCGGGCGATCGAGGCGATGAGATTCTCGGAACCGCGCGGGCCGCCGTAGTTGAGGGCGGCGCGGTAGCGGTCGGGCTGCCGCAGGACTGCATCGAGACTGTCGCGGAGCAAGTCGCGCGGGATCGTCGCCTCGTTGACGTACCCGACTCCCAGGTTGATGTCGCGATCGTCGCGGAAGTCGGCCGCGAATGATCCCATCATCCGGTTGACCGGCGACGGCTCGCGGGACAGGGCCCCGTAACGGGAGAGCGCTACCGGGAGCGGATCCATCGCTTAATCGACACTGGCGGCGGCTAACCGAACGGCCGTGCCGCGCGGACTGCCACGACCGTCTCCGCCACTTCCTTGCTGCAGACCTCGAAGAAGCACTGGCCCTTTTCGGCGGTTGCAGTGGTCGGATCGCCGTTGCCGCCGTGAGCGGTGAGCTGGTCGAAGCGGAGGTAGGAGCCGGCGCCCTCGACCTTGGTACGCGGGTCTTCCCGGTCGGGGTCCAGCAGGTCGGTGTGCACGAGCTCGGGGCGCAGGGCCAGGATCATCGAGGTCTCGGTCTCGCCGGCGTGGCCGGAGCCGCGGTGGCGATCGCGGATCTCCTCCATCTTGTCGACAGCGGCCCAGGCACCCCGGGTGTAGAATTCGGCTTCCTCCTCCTGATAGCGCTCCATCAGCCGCTGCAGCAGGACGCTGAGGCCGGCGTTGTTGCCGCCGTGGCTGTTGAGGAAGAGGATTTTGGTGAAGCCGTGGTTCACCATGGAGACCACCATGTCCATCAGCATCAGCAGGTAGGTTTCGGAGGTGGCGCTCACGGTCCCGGGATAACGCACGTGGTGCTGGGAGTAGCCGAGCCACTGCACCGGCAGGACCAGCACGTCGTCCGGGATCTGCTCGTGCACCCGGCGGCCGATCTGTTCGGCGACCATGCTGTCGGTATAGACGGGCAGGTGGAGACTGTGCTGCTCGCAAGCGGCCACCGGGATGAGCACGACGATGTCCCGGGGCAGCGCGGCGATCTCGGGCGATGTCATTTCGGCGAAAATCATCTTGACCCGAGCTCAGCCGAAGACGTTGGCGGCGCGTATGGCCTTCACGGTCTCCGCCATCTCTGCGGCCGAGGCGGCGAAGAAACGCTCGCCCTTCTCCGCGGTGGCCGTCGTCGGATCGCCGACACCGCCGTGGGCGGTGCGCTGGTCGAAGCGGTGATAGGAGCTGGCGCCCTCCACGGTCATTCCTTCGCGCTCGCCGTCCGGGTCGAGCCTGTCGGTTCGCACCAGGTTGGGATGCAGGGCCAGGATCATCGAGGTCTCGGTCTCCCCGGCATGTCCCGAGCCGCGGGGACCGCGGTCCCTGATCGCATCCAGCTTCTCGGTGGAAGCCCAGGCCCAGCGGGAGTAGAAATCCGCATCCTCCTCCTGGTAGCGCTCCATGAGCCGCTGCAGCAGCACCGAGATGCCGGCGCCGTTGCCGCCGTGGCTGTTCTGGATGAGGATCTTGCGGAAGCCGTGGCCGACCATCGACGCGACGATGTCCATCATCATCAGCATGTGGGTCTCGGAAATGGCACTGACGGTTCCGGGATAGCGACTGTGGTGCTGGGAATACCCCAGCCACTGCACCGGCAGGACCAGGACGTCGTCAGGAGCCAGCTCGTGGGTGCGCCGTGCGACCTCGCCGCCGATCATGCTGTCGGTGAAAACCGGAAGATGCAGGCTGTGCTGCTCGCAGGAGGCGATGGGGATGAGGACGACGATGTCCCGGGGCAGGGCGGCGATTTCGGGGGAGGTCATTTCGGCGAGAATCATGGTTTCCTCTGGAATTCGGGTTGCGGCGAGCGGGACTAGCAGGTTTGCCGGCCCCGGCCACAAAGAACCAATGGGACCCCGGGACCGGCAAGCCGCACCGGTCGGAGCGTTTCTGCCTCGACTGGAGCCGCCCTGCGGGGTCGTTGCCCGGCAATCGCTGCGACTGCGGCGAAACTCACCCGTAAGGCCTGGCTGCGCGAATCGCCAGAACGGTTTCGGCCACCTTGCCCGCAGAGAGTTCGAAGAATTGTTCGCCCTTATCTGCTGTGGTTGTCGTCGGATTCCCGCCGCCGCCGTGCCGCGTGCGCTGGTCGAACCGGTAGTAGGAGGCGCAGCCTTATACCCGCATGCCATCCCGCTCGCCGTCCGGGTCGAGCGGGCCGGTCCGCACCAGGTCAGGGCGGATCGCCATTATCATCGAGGTTTCGGTTTCGCCGGCGTGACCAGATCCGCGCACGCGGTCGCGGATCTGGTCCAGCTTCTCACTGTCCGCCCAGGCCCAACGGGTGGAAAATTCCGCGAGCTCACCGGCATCCGCCTGGACTACATCCGCCAGCTCGATGTCATCCTGGCTTCCGGCCTGCAGCCCAGTTACGGCATCGTCCAGGATCGGGAGTATCCGGAGTACGACTACTGCTAATGCGATGTCTGCCGCAACGGTTTCGCGGCCGAGTCGGGCATCGACCCGTTGGAGATGGACGATCCCAGCGCCAGCGAGGAGTGGCGTCAGTACCGCTGCGACCTGG
>CAYWBJ010000235.1:0-2036 GCA_964456165.1 uncultured Gemmatimonadaceae bacterium
TCCTGTGCAACGACCGCCGGCGACAGCCACTTCAGCCGGTTCACCAGGGTCTGCTGTCGCAAGAGTTGGCCGTCGTATCGCTCGAGTACTGGGGCCATAGCGCGTTCGACGTCTTCGCGTACGGCGTAGGAGCGCAGTGTGAAATCGTTCGGGTCCGGCTGCTGCTCTTCCGGGAGGAACTCCGGGTGGTCGGTGTAGTACTGCGAGAGCACCTCGGCGGACCGTGTGTTGGCACTCTCCGTCGCCTCGCGGAGCGCCTGCACCAGCTCGACCCTGGATGGGATGGGGTGGCTGGTCGTCACTGCGAGATTGAGCGCCGCCGGGGTAATCACCACGACCACGAGCCAGATGTCCGCCAGCAGCATCGCGTTCGTGGCCGAACTTTTGCCTAGGGCGTTCGCGGCTACCGTGACACCGAACCACAACAGACTGTAGTAGGTCGCCACTACCGCCATCCAGAGCCGCAGGGAACCACCCGCGGCCAGCGCACCGCCGGCGGCCAGATACCCCACCAGCGAGAAGCCAAGCGCCAGTCCCAACACGACAATCGCGCGAAGCGCGATCTTGCCAAAGGCTAGGGTCTCTAGTGAAAGGGGCTGGGATAGCACCATGGCCATGGTGCCTTGCTCGCGCTCCGAGCTCAGGAGGTTGTAGCTCAAGGCCAGAATGAGCAACGGCAGGAGGTACACCACGACGAACGCCAGGTCGAAGCGGCCCGTCAGCAGGTTACTGGGATTCTCCAACTCGTAGGCGCTGAGGAACGACTGTTTGCTGTTGGTCGAGATCTGGAAGTAGTAGGGATATAGGTCACTCTGTCCGACTGATAAAGCCGCCAGCGGAGCCGGGGGCAGATAGGCATAGCGCTGACCTAGGGAGCCGCCGACAGAATCGGGACTCAGTGGGTTCCGGAACCGGCTGGCTGGCTCCAGACCGCTCTCGACAAACGCACGGTGTGCGGCCAGACGGTCACGCTCTTCGTCCAACGCCAGCGCGATGTTTTCGCGCTGGAACGCTGACCAGGCAGACCCGTTGTACACCCCGTACAGGCTGGTGAGGGCCACGATGGTGGCCAGGACCCAGACGGTGCGGTCGGCCGCCAGGTTTGTCCATTCGTGCCGAATGATTCGACTGATCACCACATTCCTCCAGCTCACACGGGGCGAAGGGGTGCCCCGGCCCGTAGCGCCAAGATTAGAGCCACCGCCAGCCAGGCAAGTAGCAGCAGGATGCTCACGCGATGATTGGCGAGCACCCACCCGACCGGTGGCGCCTGATACTCGAACTCCGGGACGCTCGCCCACAGGTCGGTTCCCGCCACGTAGCGTCCGGCGCCGACGTGCTGGGTGATGTCATCGTTTATACGCCGGACATACATCCGCCGGTAGGCCTCAGCGGCCTCGGAGAAGTGGCGATGCTGCGCCACGTCGGTGCCAGCGAGGCCCATGGACAGCGATTGAACCGCAAGGAGCGGCGCCACGACCGCACTCAGGCTGCGCACGCGATTCTGGGACTCGAATGTGTCGTTTAGGTCGCCGTAGTAGTAGTCGAAGACCTCGTTCCCCATCTCCTCGCTCTTCTGGAAGCGCAGGCCGGCGAAGTTCACCGGGAGTTCGTCGAGGCTCTCGACGCCATACTCGGCCAGCACTTCTTGTTGGTAGGCGGCTGTGCGAGCCTCGGTCGGACTCTGGCCGTCGAGGCCATTGGCAAGCGCTGCCTGGATCCCTGTCGTGAACTCGACCGATGAGGGACTCGGGTGGAGTGTGCGAGCGACATCGGTCACCGCGCGCGGGGCGAGCAGACCGTTGACGATCCAGAAACCCAGCAGGACGACCAGGGCGAGGCGAGAAGAGGACGCCTTGGCCGACACGGCTAGCGAGAGGGCGACGAACACCGCGAAGTACAGCAGGTAAGCTGCCACCATCGAGGCCAGCCGCGGCGCGTCGGCCGTTAGCTAGGCTACGGGGCTCGTGAGCGCGCGGGCGCCCCCGCCGAGCACGGCCGCCGGGGCCAGGCAGGACGCCAATGCGCCAGGCCCC
>CAYWBJ010000236.1:0-57430 GCA_964456165.1 uncultured Gemmatimonadaceae bacterium
GGTCCTATCGGACGAAGCGGAGGCTCAGAGTTTCCTGCGTTTCTTCAAGGAGCGGGCGGTGGACTGGAAGGATGGGGCGCGGAACTTCGCCGACATCCTCGAGCGGCCCAAGGCCAGGTGAAACCGGATACGGCCGCCGCCGGCTGTCGGATGGTGCCGGGCCAGCAAGCTGGTCCGGTTTTTTTTTGAGCAACCCGTAAGCGCCATGCTTTCATTCTTCAAGAAGCAGTTCCTTCCCGTCGGCCTCGTCGTCGCCGCCCTGCTGGGCATGATCTATCCGGACGCGGGCCAGGCGGCAGCGCGCTGGCCGACCCAGTACGTGGCCATCTTCGCCATCTTTCTGACCTCCGGGCTGATGTTACGGACCGACGAGATTCGGGCTGCGCTGTCGGCTTGGCGCGGGAGCCTGTGGGGCAGCTTCAGCATACTCCTGCTCACGCCCCTCATTGGTGCCACGATCGCGTTCCAGCTGCCGCTGGAGCGCCCCTACCAGCTGGGGCTGGCTCTGTTCTGCTGCATGCCGACCACGCTCTCCTCGGGTCTCGCCCTGACCGTGCAGGCGCGGGGCAACACGGCCTTGGCGCTGCTGCTGACGGTGGCCACCAACTTCGCCGGCATCTTCACCGTGCCGTTCGTGCTGGCCCAGCTCCTCGGTCATTTCGGCCAGGTCGAGCTCTCCGCGATCGAGCTGCTGCGCAACCTGTGCCTGACGATCCTGGTACCACTGGGGCTGGGCAAATGGCTACGCCGATGGTTCGCCGACTGGGCCGACGGCCACCGCCCTGGGTTGACGATGTTCTCCAGCTTTGCCCTGATCACGGTACCGTGGATGAAGTTCAGCGAGTCGGCGCAGACGCTGGCGGCGGCGGCCGGGGGCAGCCTGCTAGTCCTGATCGTCTCGGGTCTGGCGATCCACCTGCTCTACCTGCTGCTCAACGACGGCGCCTGCCGGCTGCTCAGGCTGCCGCTGGCCGAGCGCAAGGCGACGGTGCTGCTGACCAGCCAGAAGACGCTGCCGGTGGCGATGACTGTACTCGCATTCCTCCCCGACTCGGTGGCCAGCCCGGAGACCCGGGGGCTTTTGGCCATCCCCTGCATCACCTTCCACTTCGGTCAGATCTTCTTCGACGCCTTTCTCGCAACGCGCTGGGGCAACCGGACCGAGGATCGCGCAGCCGCGGCATGAGACGCCGGTCCGCGTCCCCGATCGAGGGGAAGTTGGTGCATTCTTGTGCCGACGAGTACGGGCCGATGGAGATCGTCGACGAGGCAACGGTCCGCTCGCTTCACTTCGGCAGCTCGGCGCGCCAGAGCACCATGTTCCACCACGATCACGATGCCCTCGCCTTGGTCTACACCCGCTGCATGATGACCTGCCTCTTGTTCGGTGCCGAGCCGCGGACCGCTCTGCTCCTGGGGCTCGGCGGCGGTTCGCTCCCGAAGTTCCTGCGGCGGCACTTTCCGGGCTGCCAGCTCGACGTCGTGGAGTTGCGGCCGATGGTGGTGGAGTTGGCACGCCGGTACTTTCATTTCGAAGAACATCCCTGCACCAACGTGCACATCACCGACGCTGGCCGTTATCTCGAAAAGGAGTTGCCTGCCTCCCTCGACCTGATCCTAGTCGATATCCACAACGCGGACGGGATGGCGCAGGCGGTGGGCGAGCCCGGTTTCTTTGCCGCCTGCCACCGGCTGCTGCGCGGGCGTGGCACGCTGGTGATCAACCTGTTTAGTGGCGATCGCGAAGGCTTTTTCAGGCGGGTGACTCAAGGCCTGGAAGAGGTCTTCGAGGAGCAGGTTCTCTACCTGCCGGTGGCGCGCAAGCGCAACTACATCGCATTGGCGTTCTGCCACCCACTGTCGGGAGGCTTGCTGCAGTCGCTGCCGCGGCGGGCGGCCGAGCTGGGCTCGCGGTACGGCATCGAGTTTCCAGATCTGCTGCGCGAGCTGCAGAAGGCTAACCGGGTCCTGTACCATCTGGACGCGAGCGAGGCACGATGAGGAAACTGCTGCTGCGCCGCCGATCTAGCGACCGGCCATCCGGAGAACGAGATGAGAGCAAGTGATAAAGAGCCGGTCGGCGGTCAGGGGGTGACCGTGACCCGCTTCAGCCTGGGCGGCACCGGCTTCGGCAACATGTACCGCAGCATCGACCAGGCCGCCGCCGACGAGATCGCCGCTGCCGCCCTCCACGGCGGCGTGCGTTACTTCGATACGGCGCCGCTGTACGGTGTCGGCTTGAGCGAGCAGCGCCTGGGCCAGGCGCTGCGGCAGGCACGGCGCGACGAGCTGGTGATCTCCACCAAAGTCGGCTATACCCTCACACCCATCGCTGCCGCGGAGCACGGAGACTTCGGTCCTTTCGTCGACGTGCCCCCAGTCGAAACGGCGTTCGACTTCTCGCGCGACGCGATCCTGCGCGGCATGGAGGAAAGTCTTCAGCGACTGCAGACCGACCGGATCGATATTGTCCTTATCCATGATCCGGACGAAGGCGTGACCCTGTTCGAGCCGGAGCTGGACCCCTACGCCAGGAGCCACTTCGGCCAGGTCATGGCGGAAGCCTATCCGGCTTTGGACCAGCTCCGCAGCGAAGGCGTGATCAGGGCCTTGGGGCTAGGCATGAACCAGTGGGGGATGCTCGCCGACTTTGCTCGGGCCGGCGATTTCGATTGCTTTCTACTGGCCGGGCGCTACACCTTGCTGGAGCAGGAGCCGTTGGCCGAGTTTTTCCCCCTGTGCCAGGAGAAGGGCATCCGCATCATCATCGGCGGTCCATTCAACTCCGGGATTCTGGTGCGGGGCGCGGTGGCCGGCGCCACCTACAACTACGCGGAGGCGCCGCCTGAGATCCTGGAGCGGGTGGGCCGGATCGAGAGGGTTTGTGCCGCCCACGGGGTGGCCTTGCCGGCGGCGGCTCTGCAGTTCCCGTTTGGCCATCCGACGGTGGCCGCCACCATTCCCGGCGCCAGCTCGGTGGCCGAGCTCAATGAGAACATCACCCACTTCGAGACGGAAATTCCGGTTGGATTCTGGGAGCAGCTGCGGGAGGAAGGGCTGATTGACACGGCCGCGCCGGTGCCGGCGTGATCAGCAGGTGACGCAGGAAGGTTTCCTGCTGCCCCTAGTGGTCGCCGATGCCTGCAGCTAAACCGGCGTCAGTATCTCCAGGAGGCGGGTGAGGACCATTTCCTCCTCACCCGGAAGCAGCATGTGGGGGTTGATGACGATACCATCCTCGAAGAAGTGCTCGGCGACGGCCACTCGCGGCTGGCCATTGCGGAGGTGGGCGACGACCTCCTGGCGCCAGTGTGATGCGGGCGGTCGCGGTCGCACCGCCAGCATCGGCACGTTGTAGGTTTCCCTGATCACCACCGTCTCGACTTGGATGGTGGGCACCTGGGTAAGTCCGTCGCGAACGTGGGCGACCTGTGACCGCCACCGCGCCGCGTCGGCGTCGTGGTCACGCGCCAGGTAGAGTTCGAGCGCCCTGAGGAAGCCGAAAACCTCCTCGCGGCTGACCTTCATCGGCCGGCCCACGGCCGCGTGCGGCGTGCCGTTGGCAGCGCAGGCCGCGATCAGGTCGTGCCGCCCGATGACTAGCCCGGTGGACTGCGGGCCCATGATGCTCTTGCCGCCGCTGAAGATGACCAAGTCGGCACCCCCGTGAGCAAAGCGGGTCAGGGTGGCCGGGGGTGGGCACTCGGACGCGGCATCGACGATCAGGGGGACGCCGCCGTCGCGGGCAATGGCAACCATCTCGGCAAACGGCAAGGAACCGGGCGCCGCCATGGCATGGGCGCAGTAGAAGAGGGCGGCGGTGCCGGGGCCGATGGCCGCTCTGCCCGCAGCAGCCTGGTCGGCCGCAGCGCCCGGTATCTCGACCAGACGGGCGCCGGTAAGTCGCACCGCCTGGTCGTAGGGAATGCGGTGGGGTTCCTGCACGATCACGTCGCGCCGCAGGCCGGTGGTGTCCGGCAGCTGCGTGATCCGCTCCGGGTCGGAGCCGGCCATGCAGGCGGCGGTGGTCAGCACCAGGCCGCACGCGGCGCCGGCGGTGACGTACGCTGCCTCCACCTCCAGCAGCTGGGCGATGCGCTTGCCGACGTGGGCGTGCACCTCGTCCAGGGGACAGAAATGGCGCGCAGCAGCTCGCATCACGCCCAGCACTTCCTCTGCCATCAGCGACCCGCCGTACATCGTCGGGGTGCCGCAGGCGTTGATCACCGGCACCAGACCCAGCTCGTCGTAGGGATTCATCGTCGTCGCGGCATCGGATGGCCCTGCAGCAGCGTGGGCACCAGGTCGGGGATCTCCTCGTCGAGCGGGAAGTAGGGGCGTTGCAGGTGCTGGAAGGCGACGCTCTTCATGGTGGCGGGCGTTGGTCCGGGTGTGTCGAGCACGTAAACCTGGGGAGTGAGATGACCGTAGGCGAGGTTATAGTTCATCGGGTTCTTGGCGACGATGAACTTGGCGTTGTCCGGGTCCATGCCCAGCGACCGATACTGCTCGTCGGCCCAGTCGTAGGTGGGGTGGCTGGCCACCAGGACCTGGACGGTGCCGATCTCGAGAACGGCTGCGGGACCCATTTCACCCTCCACGCCACCCCAGATGCCGCCGCTGTAGGTGAATCGGCCGTCCCCCAGGCCGGTTACAATACCAGCCGCCTGAAGCGGATGGCCCCAGCGCGGGTCGTGCTGGTGGCCGAGCGCGAGAGTGACTTCGGCACCGACGCCGGCATCGTGGCAGCGGGCGGCGGCGGCGGCATCGACTACCGGCACTAGCGCCGGTGCCTCTACCCGCGCCGCGATCAGGGCCTTCAGGCTGGCGACGGCGTCGCCCGCTGCGCCGCCACCACAGCAGTCGGCTGTTTCCACCAGCAGTGCTGGCCCATCCGCGGCCAGGCCGGCCTGGATGGCTTCCTCAGGCGTCCAGGTGCGCGGTTCCAGATCGAATCGCCGCGCCCAGTAGTCGTTGCCGAGGTCGGTGGCGATGCGGCCGGCCGCAGCGAAGTCGTCGTCGGCGATGACGATGGCGCCGCTGCCCATGCCCGGCTGATCCAACACGCAGTGGACTAGGATTGCGCTGGTCGACAATACCTGGGGAGCCGACTCGTGGGATTTGACGAGGCGGCCGAAACAGGCGAATGGCCCCTCTCCCTCGGTGGAGCCGTGGATGGCACCGGTCACCACCGGCACCTTGGCCACGACCATCGCCGGCCGGCAACGGAATGCCAGCGCATCCACCAGCAGTCGGGCGCCGCGCTCCCCGGTGGTTACCGCATCCCGGTGCGGATAGGTGGCCCAGGCCACGATCCCGTTGGCATTGGAGACCATCGCCTCGGTAAGGTGGGTGTGCAGGTCGACGGTGGCGACGATCACTACCTCCTCGCCCACCACCGCGCGCACGGCCGCGATCAGGTCGCCTTCCAGGTCGCCGTCGTCGGCCACCGCCGCGGCGCCGTGCAGGGGTAGCAGCACTCCATCCACCGGTAACGCTGCCCGCAGGCGGTCGAGCAGGTCGCCCTTGAGCTCGGCGTAACAGTCGGCCGTCAACGGCCCGCCGGGGCAGGTGCTGGCAAAGAGCAGGGGCACGGCCGCGACGCCCTGTTCCCGCAGGACGCTAAGCATTCCGCCGACGACGCCCGTGTCGATGGCGAGGACCTCTTCGCCGCGGGCCAGCTGGTAGCGCTCGAACCAGTCGATGTCGATCGGCAGCCCACCGAGCATGTTGCATTCGGTGAAGATGGCGCCGACGGCCACCCGGGTCTTCTTGCTCATACGTTGCCTTTTTCCTCGTGTTTCGCCGCCGCTGTGATCCGGGCGCCTCGACGCCGAAACCTCAAGGCTGCTTCCTTAACTGCAGATCGCCTACCAACTCACCTGCGGGTGGCCAGCGACCTCACTCGGCGCGATTGAGATGGGCACCTGGCCATTGGGCGTCGCGCTCGGTCACGTCAACGGTGATCCCGTCGGGGTCTTCGACCTTGAAGGCGCCCTCTTCGAGATTATCGACGTCCAGAGGGGTCTTGCCACTCAGGCCGTCGGAGAAGATCTCGTATCCCATGCCGAGGAGGCGGCCGGCGGTTTCTCTGAGGTCGGCGACGCGGATACCGATGTGAAGGTAGTCCAGCATGCCGCTGACATGGGGCGGTCGCTCGGGACCCTGGTGCTGGAAGACGCGGAAGTTGTGATAGCCGTCACTGAGGTCGAAGCAGTTGTCGCGCTGGGCGAAAACCGGGATCCCCAGTCCGTCGCGCCAGAACCGGATGGTTGCTTCGAGGTCGGAGGCGCGGACGCCGACGTGGACAAGCTTGCTCGACATGATCAGATCTCCTCTTGAGTTTGGCGATTTCCGGAAGTCTACGCCGGCTCCATCTGACGCCGCAGCGCCAGGGCCGGATCGCTTTCGTCCAGTTGGACGTCATCGTAACACAACACGCAGTCGGCCGCCACTGGCCTGGCCAGCGCCAGTCCGTGGGCCAGGCCCATCGGCAGCGCCCCGGCGGTGCCGGCCGCGGCTGCCGGCCGCAACAGCCCGTGCACGGTCGAGCCGCCCTCGCCGTCGAGCACCTCGCCCGGTTTCAGGTCGCGCTTGGCGGCCGCCACGACGTCGCCGTGGAAGCCGGTTGCCACACCGGTTGCCTCCGACCGCAACCCGGCCTTGAGGACGCTGACGGCCAGTTCCAGCCCGACCAGATGGTAGGGTCGGTACATGGCCGCGTACCGGCCGCTGGGGTCACTAGGCATCCCGTACGAGGCAAAACAGCGGGATACGTACTCATTGGGTGCGGCGACGACGACGTAGACGCCCCAGCGCAGGTCGCGCGGCACCGGGCTACCGTCTCGCTCCAGGCAGGAGATCACCTCGACCGTACCGGCGTGCTCGAGCACGCCGCCGTCGGCGCGTGGGATCAGCTGGCGCTGCAGATCGTCGGTGCCGCAGGGAGGAAAACCCAGGCCCGCGCTCTGCGGCGTCAGGCCGGTGGCGTTGGCCACCGCCGCCATCTCGATGGCCGACTTGGTGCCATCGAGAAAGGAGTTGAACATCTGCGGGTTCATGCCGTCCCGGGCGGCGGTCTCGGCGTCGATGCCGTAGTGGTCCCAGACCGTCTCAGGTGTCGAGGTGTGGTAGATGGGCAGGTACTTGGTGCCTTTGCCGGCGCTGACGACCTCGAAGCCGGAAACCCGGGCCCATTCCACCAACTCGCAGATCAGGGCCGGCTGATCGCCGTAGGCGAGGGTGTAGACCCGATCGACCGCGGCCGCTCGCGCCGCCAGTGCCGGACCGGCGAGCACGTCGGCCTCGACGTTGACGTTGACCACGTGCAGGCCGTGGTCGAACGCCTGCAGGGCGTGCCGCACCCCGACCAGAGGATTGCCGGTGGCCTCGACGATCAGGTCGAGCCCGTCGGTAGCGATCAGCGCGGCCGCATCGTCGGTGACGAAAGTGGTACCCCGGTCGCGTGCCTCGGCCGGGCTGGCGGCGCCGTACTGTTCGATTGGCCAATCGACTTGGGCGAGATTGGCGCGGGCGCGCTCGGGCATCAGGTCGGCGATGCCGAGCAGGTGCAGGCCCTCGAGCCGGCGCGCCTGGCTCAGGAACATGGTGCCGAACTTGCCGGCGCCGATGAGTCCGACCCGCAGCGGCGTCGAGCGGCTGGCCAGCGCCTCGGTCAGCGTCCCTGTCGCGGCGCTGGCGGTCACCGGCATCTTAACGCCAGCCCCGCTGGCCGGAGAGACCGCGGTTGGGCGCCGGTGCGAAGACTTTGTCCGGCTCGCCGACGAGCTCGCCGTCGCGCAACCACTGCGCGTCGCTGCCGTAGAGCTCGGCGGCCAGCAGGGCGGCGAGGCGGCTACGGGTCTGGGCATGCTCGGGCGCCGCGGACAGATCGCGAAGCTCGCGCGGGTCATTGTCCAGATCGAAGAGCTGCAGGCGGTTGCCGACGGGGTACCAGATGAGTTTGAATTGCTCTGCCCTGATCATCCGCATCGCCCGGTCGCCTTCGTAGTGTTCGCAGTAGAGGTGATCGCGGCGCTGTTCTCCCACCATGGAGAGGCCCTCCACAGTCGCCGGCACCTCGATGTCACAGAGCCCGAGCAGCGTCGGCATGATGTCGCGCAGCTCGACCAGGCGGTCGTCGACTTGGTGATGTCCGACGCACTCGTCGCCGGCAGTGGGCACCAGAACCATCGGAATCCGCGCCGACCACTCGTACATCGGGGGCTTGGCCCAGAGATTGTGGTTGCCCAGCATGTCGCCGTGGTCGGAGGTGAACAGGAGAATCGTGTCGTCGAGCAACTTGGCCTCGCGCAGCATGCCGATCAGCAGGCGGATCTGGTGGTCGATGTAGGTGCACTGCGCCAAAAAGCCCTTGCGGGCCAGCTCAATCTCCCAGTGGCTGGGGTGCTCCCAGCGGTCGGCATGCCGCTTCAGGGCGTAGGGCAGGTCGGCGAAGTCCTCGGCCCACTCGCCGACGAACGGTTCTTCCACCCCCAGCTGATGATACATGTCGAGGTACTCAGCCGGTGGCGTGACCGGCGGATGGGGGGTGACGAAAGAGCAGTACCAGAACGCCGGGCGGGTCGGGTCGCGGCGCTGGATCGTGTGGCACATCTCGCGCACGGTCCAGTTGGTGGGGTGGCAGTGTTCGGGCAGGTGCCAGGGTCTGACACCGTACTCGTTGTTGCCCATGGCGTGGGTGAGCTCCTGGCCGCTGTAGCCCTCGCGCTCGAGAAACAGCTCGAAGTCGTCTTGGCCCATGCCTTCGAGGTGGTGCCGGCCCTCTTCGTTGAGGACGACGTCGTCGAAGCCGATGCGGTCGCGCTGCGGGTAGACGTGGAGCTTGCCGACTGCGTAGGCCTGGTAGCCGGCGTCCCGGAAGGTCTGGGGGAGGGTGGCGAGCCGCGGATCCATGGGCTCGTCCTCGCGAAAGGTGCGATCGCCATGGGTCTGGGGCGTGGTGCCCGTCATCAGGGCCCGCCGCGCCGGAATGCAGGTGGGTGTGGCGGTGTAGGCTTGAGTGAACAACCGGCCGCTGGCGGCCAGCGCGTTCAGCGTCGGCAGGAGGATGCGAGGCGGCGCGTCCGGACCCAGCAGCGGGCCGGGGAAATGATCCGCGCAGATCAGCAGAACATTCGGTTGCGACATCAGGTCGGCGGATCGTGATGGCACGTGGCCAGTCTGACCTCATGCCACAGGTCTGTTTCTATGGGATCGATGAGCATGCCGTGTCTCCGGATGGGGACCGATTTCTGCAACCGCGCGCGGCTCTCAAAATATACCCCGGCCTCGAACCGGCACAACACGACCTGGGCGCCGCGGTGCCGGCAGACCGGTCGCAGAATCGGCGCCCGTCCCCTATCTTCAACCTCGTACTTACCAATATTCGACAGAGGAGTGGAGATGAGACAGAACGTCCTCTTCCTGCCGCACCCGATGCCGGAGCTGGCCGGCGACTGGCAGAGTCGCCTGCTCGCGGCGCTGGCCCACCACGACCTGCGGATCTACGACGAGTCGCAGTCGATGGACCCACAATTCGAGGGGGTCAGCGTCGTCGTTGACCACGGTGGCTCGGCCGCCACGCGACCGCTGATGGACGCAGGCGCCCGCGCCCGGGTAAAGCTGTGGCAGATCCTGGGAACGGGCTTCGACCATTTCGACCTGGCCTACATCAAGTCGCTGGGGGTGCCCGTGTCGAACTGCCCCGGGCAGTTCTCCTCAGTCGCTCTGGCCCAGTCGGCGATGATGTTCATTTTGATGTTGGCCCACCGCTTCCAGGAGGCCCGCTCCGGCTTCGACCGCGGCGAGCTCTACCGCTTCACCGGCCGCGATCTGGACGGCCTGGTGCTCGGCATCATCGGCTTCGGCGCCAGCGGCCAGGACTTGGCGCGGCGGGCCCGCGGCTTCGGTATGAAGATCCACGCCATCGACGTGGTCGACATCGCCCCGGAGGTGCTCGAAGAACTCGCGCCGGATTTCATGGGCACACCGGAGGATCTGGACAAGGTGGTGGCGGAAAGCGACTTCATCTCGCTGCACTTGCACCTGAACGAAGAGACGCGGCACACCATCGATCGACGGCTGATGGAGCTGATGAAACCGACCGCCTGCCTGATCAACGTGGCGCGTGGGGCGCTGATCGACGAAGACACCTTGGCGGAGTTTATCCTGGAAGGGCGCATCGGCGGGGCCGGGATCGACGTCTTCGAGCAGGAGCCACCGGATGTGACGCGGCCGGAGTACAAACAGGACAACATGGTGGTGATGCCACATACGGCGGGGAGTACGGATGGGACGGCGCGGAAGCGGGCGGCTTGTGCGGCGCGGAATGTGGATCTGATTGCCGCAGGGAAGGAGCCGTTGTACCGGATCGACCTTTGACGGGTTCGAGTCTGTATATAGGGAAGAGGGGATCCAGCCGGGGGCGTCGCCTGCTGGGCGAGGTGATCCCATGTCCGCCGCCACGCGCCTGCACACCCGCCATCCGTTGCACCATTGCCCCGCGCCTACAGCGACCCTCCGGCAACGTCCTCCTGCCGGACTCGACCTGCCGCGGGGGACCGATCGAAATCCGAGTGTGATCAAGCTTCCCGCTCACCCCGTGCCAACTGGATTCTTCCTCACCGGATGGGAGCATGTCCGGTTTGGCGAGGACGAACCGGATCTTCCCTAAAGATTCGCCAGGGCCTGCATCATGCCGCGAGAGTGGCCGACGCAGAAGGCGATGTACTCGCGGCCTACGGAGGTGTCGGTAGTCAGCTTCATGATGTGATCGTAGTCGATGGCGCCGCCGTAGCCCACTTCGTGCAGCGCCCGGATGACCTGGTACATGTCCAGGTCGCCGAGGTCGGGCATGGTCTCGGCGTAGGCCCGGTCCTTCGGGATCGTGCCGGCGACGTTGCGGAAGTGGACGTGGAAGATCTTTCCCTGCTCGCCGAATCGCTTGATCCCCTCGAAGACGTCCTCGCCCGACTCGTAGCGGGTGCCGACGCAGAAGGTCATGCCGTTGTTGGGCGAGTCCACCTCGGCGAAGAGGCGGTCGAAGGCGGCGAAGTTGTAGAGCACCTGGTGCACCCCGTTCAACAGGGGCACGGGCGGGTCGTTGCCGTGCATGGCGATGCGGACGCCGGCGCTCTCGGCCACCGGCATCACCGCCCGGTAAATCTTCAGGGTGCGCTCCCACACCTGCTCCGGCGACGGAGCCTCGTCGCGGGGCGGTACGTTCAGCGCCTCATCCAGTTCCATGCGCATGTAGCGGTAGCCGCCGCGACCCTCGATGTAGTGGTGGAAGCCGCGGATGTCGGCCACCTGTCCCGCCTGGAAAGCCTGGATCCCCATCACCGGGAAGCCGAACTCGCCGCAGAGCTCGGCGTTGACCTGCAGGTTCTCGATCTCCTGCTCCCCGCCGGGCTGGTCGAGAAAGACGCGGGCGCAGTCCTGGTTGAAGGTGTTGGCGCGCTCGACTTCGAGACCGGCGCCGCCGATGCGTTCGACGACGTGTTGCAGGCCTTCGCGGTTGGCACGGCCGCCCGCTTCCCGGTAGCCGGGACAGATGTCAAGGGTGATGTCGACGACGTCGACACCGATCTGTTTGAGGAAGGCCAGGTCGTTGGGTTTGTCGAGCCAGGTGGGGTTGATTCTGGTTCCGATTTTCAAATGCTTACCGTCCTTTCGATCCGGATCTTTGAGTTCGGTGCCGGGAAAGGGTGTAATGCCCACCTTCGTAAGGTGCCGTATCTCTCACTTCGGCATTCGCCGAGGAGAAAGACTACTTGTTTCCTGAGTAGAGCTTGTCGACCACTTGTATCAAGGCCTGCATGAAGCCGATGCAGTGGGCCCGGCCGCGGTGGCCCCAGCCGGTGTCGTCAATTATGGCGGGGACGTGGTCGGTTATCATGAAGCCGGTGAAACCGACTTCCTTCAAGGTTTTCACCACCTCGAAGGTATCCACCTGGCCGCAGTCGATGAAGGTTTCGTAGAAGTCCTCTACCGGTCCCACCACGTCGCGGAAGTGGATGTAGACGATCTTGCCCTGACTGCCGAAGTGGCGGATGGCGCGAATGACGTTGTCGTGGCCGCCCATCTCGGACCAGCAGCCCATGCAGAAGTCGAGGCCGTGTTTGGGGCTGTCGAAGGTGTCCATCGCTCGGGCGAAGTGGTCGAAGCTGCGGCAGATGCGGGCGACGCCGCCGAGGCTGGGCACCGGCGGGGCGTCGGGGTGCAGGGCCAGCGTGACGCCGGCCTGTTCGGCCACCGGCAGAATGCGCTCGAGGTACCAGCAATAGTTGTCCCACATCTCCTCGTCAGTAAACGGGCGACCGTGGGAGAGGGGGGCGTCGGCGTGGTCCGCCATGGTGAAGCGCGTCGCCGCGGCACCGCCGCGCAGGCTCTGCCGCTCCTGATCCCGCCAGACGAAATTGGGGACCCAGTGGTAGCCGAGGATGGGGATGCCAGCTTTGCCCATGTTGCGCACGGTGGTGGCCATGTGCCCCAGCTGCTTATCGCGGCCGTCCTGTCCCAACATGATCTCGTCGTAGAAGTGGACGGGCACATTCTCCAGACACATCAGCCGCAGCTCGGCTGCCTCCGCCCGGCACACGAGTTCGGCCAGGTCCTCGTATTCCCACTGGGCGTCGCCGGGAAGCTGCGGCGTGTTCATGAGGAAGTCGTCGGCGCCCACCTGCTTGATGAAGGCGAGTTTCTCGTCGGTGAGCACGTTGAACTGGCCGAGGCCGACGCGCATCGGCAGGGTCATGGTTGCCCTCCGTGGTCAGGGGTCATACACTCCAGCGCGCCAAGGCGCGCGACGCCTCTAATTTAACCCTTTGCTGCACCGCCCGGTCAAGCATGGTTGAGTCGAGTACGGATCCCAGCGCGGTCAGGAAATACCTGCTGTCGCTCCAGGACCAGGTCTGCGCCGCCCTCGAGGAGGAGGAGGGTGGCGAACGCTTTCGCGAGGACGCCTGGGACCGGGAGGAGGGCGGTGGTGGCCGCACCCGGGTACTGGAGAGCGGGGCCGTAATCGAAAAAGCGGGCGTCAACTTCTCGCACGTGTTCGGCAAGGCACTGCCGGCCACCGCCTCGGCCCGACGGCCGGAACTGGCGGGCCGAGGTTTCGAGACCATGGGCATCTCGCTGATCGTCCACCCGCGCAACCCCTATGTCCCCACCACCCACGCCAACCTGCGGTTCTTCGCCGCCACCAGCGAAGGCGAGGCGGCGATCTGGTGGTTCGGCGGCGGCTTCGACCTGACTCCGTACTACGGCTTCGACGAGGACGCCATCCACTGGCACCAGACCGCGCGTTCGGCCTGTAGGCCGTTCGGCGAGGAGCTGTATCCGCGGCTGAAGCAATGGTGCGACGAGTACTTCTACCTGAAACACCGTGACGAGCCGCGCGGAATCGGCGGCCTGTTCTTCGACGACTTCGAGACCGGCGGCTTCGACCACTCTTTTGCGTTCGTCCGCAGTGTGGGTGATCACTTCCTGCCGGCCTACCGGCCGATCCTGACACGTCGCAAGCAGATGCCGTACGGGGATCGCGAGCGTCAATTCCAGCTCTACCGGCGCGGGCGCTACGTGGAGTTCAACCTGGTGTTTGATCGCGGCACCCGCTTCGGGCTGGAGTCGGGCGGTCGCATGGAATCGATTCTGGTGTCGCTGCCCCCGCAGGCGAACTGGCGCTACGACTGGCAGCCGGAGCCGGGGACTCCGGAGGCGCGGCTGTACGAAGAGTTCCTCAGACCCAGGGATTGGGCCGACGAGCTGATCTAGCGGGAGCGTGGGAACCCGGGTTCAGGCCCGCTCGTAGAGCACGCTGCGCTGTCGGTGGCCCACCGGCCGGATCACCTCCATCGCCTTGTAGCAGTACGCCATCTTCTGCGCCACCGCCACGCGCACGCCGCGGGCTGTGGCCAGATCGCGGGTGGTGAACTGCGGCTCGAGCGAAGTCGGCAGCAGCGCGGCCAGGTCCACGGCGCCGCGAAAGAGATGCCGGCCGTTGACGCCCAGCAGCCGGCGCTCCACTCGTTCCCAGCCCTTGCGTCGTCGCCTGGTCACCAGGCGTACTTCCTCCATCTGGGTGTCGAGAACGTCGAGGGTGAAGTTGGCGTGGTTGAGCAGCTGCGGGATGTAGACCAGCTCGCCGAAGACCTGCTCGAGCGTACCCCGCTTGGGTGACTTGCGGCGCGAGATCTCGCGATCGCCGTCGCGCTTGACGATCCAGGTCTCGCGCGGGACCGGATAGACCAGCCGCAGCGGGTGCGAGGCCAGCAGGGTGGCCAGCTTCTCGCGCATGCTGCCGAAGTTCTGCGTCTGGATCTCCACCAACATCCCCTCTTCGACGATGTCAACGACGAAGCCGTGCACCGGCACCTCGAAGCGGGCGTGGTCGCTGGCGTACCAGCGCTTGAGCGCGGCATGCAGCGGACTTTCGTTGTAGGTATTGATGGCCACGGGCCAAGGATACTACCGGGTCCGGGAAAACGCTATCGGTTTGATGCCCGGAAAACCGGAGCCAACAATGAGATTGGAAGCCACCACAGCAGAGGCGCACCTCGAAAGCCCGTCGGCGGACCGGCGCTGAGCCATCGCCGCGGTGTGAGGGTCAGCGGGCCCGATCTTCGAGGTTGTCAGCACCGTCGCTGTCCGCAGCACCGTCGAGATGTAGGGTGTGGTCCAACGGCGCCACACCCGTCGTCAGGCATCCTCGAACGGGGAAAATTCCCTTGGCCGGGCACGCTGTTTACCTTTTCATCGACCAGTGTGACGCGCCAAGCGACAGCCGGAAGCCCGCCATGATCGGCGAAGTCCCCCCAGCCCCAGCCCTGGCCCGGTTCCATCCCGCCGTCTCAGCGTGGTTCCGCGGCGCGTTTGCCGATCCCACCGAAATCCAGGAGCGTGCCTGGGCCGAGTTCGTTCACCGGCGCCACACCCTGATCGCTGCCCCCACCGGTTCGGGCAAAACGCTCGCCGCCTTCCTCGCCGCGATCAACAACCTGGTCGAGCGGGCGGTCGCCGGCACCCTAGCGCAGCAGACCCAAATCCTGTACGTCTCTCCGCTCAAGGCGCTGAGCAACGACATCGAGCGCAACCTGCGGGAGCCGCTACGCGGCATCCGCGAACAGCAGGGCAAAGGGCCGGCGGCGACCGAGGCTGCCGGGCAGGAGCCCGGCCAGTTGATCGACGTGATGGTCCGCACCGGCGATACGTCGCCGTCGGAGCGCGCCCGGATGGTGAAGAGCCCGCCCCACATACTCGTCACTACGCCTGAGTCTCTCTACCTGCTGCTCACCAGCGAGGGCGGCCGCAATATGCTGGCAGCCGTGGGCACGGTCATCGTCGACGAGATCCACGCCTTGGTGGGAAACAAGCGGGGCGCGCACCTGGCGCTGTCACTGGAGCGGCTGGAGCAGCTGACCACCGGCGAGTTGATCCGGGTCGGGCTTTCGGCGACACAACGGCCGATCGAGCGAGTGGCCGACTTCCTCGTGGGTGGCCCGGCGGGCGAGGGCCCAGACTGCACCATCGTCGACGTCGGCCACTGGCGCCACATGGAGCTGGCTCTGGAGATGCCGGGCTCGCCGCTGACCGCGGTCATGCCGCACGAGGTCTGGGACGAGATCTACGACCGGATCGAGCAGCTCATCCACGAACACCAGACCACGCTGATCTTTGTCAACACCCGCAGATTGGCCGAGCGCCTGGCCCATCACCTGACCCAGCGCCTGGGCCCGGAGATGGTCACCGCCCACCACGGCAGCATGTCCAAGGAGCACCGGCTCGCCGCCGAGCAGCGTCTCAAGTCCGGTTCGCTACGGGCCCTGGTAGCGACCGCAGCGCTGGAACTGGGCATCGACATCGGCTCGATCGATCTGGTCTGCCAGATCGGGTCGCCCCGGTCGATAGCCGGGCTGCTGCAGCGGGTGGGCCGCTCCGGCCACACGGTGACTGGCACGCCGAAGGGGCGGGTGTTCCCCCTCGGGCGCGATGACCTGGTCGAGTGCACGGCTCTGCTGCAGGCGGTCGAGCGGGGCGCTCTGGACCAGATCGCCCTTCCAGAAAAGCCCTCTGACGTCCTGGCCCAGCAGATCGTCGCCGAGGTTGCCTGCCGCGACTACGGTGAAGCCGAACTGTTCGACCTGGTGCGGCGGGCGGGCCCCTATCGCGACCTGAACCGTGCGGAGTTTGACCAGGTGCTGACCATGCTCGCCGAGGGTTATTCCACCCGCAACGGCCGACGGAGCGCCTACATCCACCGCGACCTTATTAACGAGAAGGTGCGGGGTCGCAAGAACGCGCGTATCACCGCCCTGGTGGCCGGCGGGGTCATTCCCGACACCTTCGACTGCGATGTCATCCTGGAGCCGTCGAACACCTTCATTGGTACCCTGAACGAGGACTTCGCCATCGAGAGCATGGCCGGCGATATCTTCCAGCTCGGCAACAACTCCTGGCGCATCCTGCGCACCCAGACCGGCAAGGTGTTCGTCGAAGATGCCCGCGGCCTGTCGCCCAACATCCCATTCTGGCTGGGTGAGGCGCCCGGACGCACCAACGAGCTGTCGCAGGCGGTCTCCGAGCTGATCGAGACAGTCGAGGCAGACCTGGATCGCGCGGAGACCACGGCGACTTTCCCAGACCTGGATACTCGGCCGGAAGACGGCATAACCCGGCTGGCGGCAGTGCCAGGGGTTGGCGAAATAGCCGCCACTCAGATCGCCTCCTTTCTGGCCGCCGGCCGCGCCGCTCTCGGAAGGCTGCCGAGCCAGAAGCGGATCGTCATGGAGCGCTTCTTCGACGAGGCGGGCGACATGCATCTGGTCATCCACTCGGTCTTCGGCAGCCGCCTCAATCGGGCCTGGGGTCTGGCGCTGCGCAAGCGTTTCTGCCGCAAGTTCAACTTTGAGCTGCAGGCGGCTGCCACGGAAGAGGGTATCATCCTGTCGCTGGGCTCGACCCACAGCTTTCCGCTCGAGGAGGTCTACGACTACCTGAGCCCAACTACGGTCCGCGACGTGTTGATCCAGGCCATGCTCGACGCGCCCATGTTCCAGATCCGCTGGCGCTGGAACGCCTCCACGGCTCTGGCGGTGCCGCGGCGTCGCAACGGCCAGCGGATACCCCCGATCCTGCAGCGGATGCAGGCCGAAGACCTAGTGGCCGTGGTCTTTCCCGACCAGCTGGCCTGCCTCGAGAACATCAGCGGTGGTCGCGACGTGCCCGACCATCCGCTCGTCAACCAGACCGTACATGACTGCCTCTACGAGGCGATGGACATCGAGGGGCTGGAGCAGCTATTGACCGACATCAAATCCGGTGCGATCGAGCTGGTGACGCGGGACCTGCGCGAGCCCTCGCCGCTGGCCGAGTCCCTGTTGACGGCACGCCCCTACGCCTTCCTGGACGACGCCCCCCTGGAGGAGCGGCGAACCCACGCCATACGCAATCGCCGCTGGAGCGACCCGCAGGAGGCGGCCGAATTCGGGCGCCTGGATGCGGCGGCGATCGCCGCTGTTCGGGCCGAGGCCTGGCCCGAACCCAGGGATGCCGACGAACTGCACGACGCCCTTGTCCTCTGTGGCTTCATCACTTCGGCCGAGGGCAACAGGGGTCATGGCGAGGGTGGTTGGGATGGGCTGTTCGCCGAACTGGTCGCCGAAGGGCGCGCGACCACCCTGGAACTATCAGACGGGAAGTTCTGGGTGGCGGCCGAGCGCAGCCGGCAGCTGTCGCGCGTTTATCCGGAGCATCGGTATGCTCCGGCGCTCGACCTCCCCGAGCGCCTGCGGGCGATGCCCGAACCTGAGGGTGAGCCCCTGGTCGAGCTGGTCCGGGCACGCCTGGAGGCTCTGGGACCGGTCCGCGCCGCAGAGCTGGCCGCGACCATGGAGCTGTACGAGTCCCGCATCGAGGCGGCGTTGCTAGTCCTCGAATCAGAGGGTATCGTCTTCCGCGGCCACTTCACTGGTGGCGCGGGGCTGGAGTGGTGCGACCGACGCCTCCTCGCCCGGATTCACCGCTACACGCTCAACCGGCTCCGCCGTGAAATCCAGCCGGTTTCCGCCGCCGACTACATGCGCTTCCTGTTTCGCTGGCATCGTCTTGAAGGAGAAAGCTTGGAGGGGCCGGAGGCGGTGCGTGCGATTCTCGACCAACTCGAGGGTTTTGAAGCCCCTGCCGCAGCCTGGGAGGGCGACCTGTTCCCTTCCAGGGTCGATGATTACGACTACCAGTGGCTCGACGCGCTGTGCACCTCCGGGCAGTTGGCGTGGGGGCGCTTCCGGCCTCCCCATAACGGCCGGGTGCCCGCGGGCCCGATCAAGACCACGCCGCTGGCGTTCGTGCCGAGGCCCAACCTGCAGGACTGGCTGCCCGCAGAAGCCCCCGACGAGGAAGAGCTCAGTCATCAGGCAGCGGCCGTGCTCCGAGTGCTCCGGGAGCACGGGGCTTTGTTCTTCGCCGAGATCGCCCAGCGCACTCGCCTGTTGCCGGATCAGGTCGAGCAGGGCATCGGCGAGCTGGTCGGCCGTGGCAGGGTGACTTCGGACAGCTTCATCGGCCTGCGTGCCTTCCTGGTGGATGCCAAGTATCGGACACGGGCGGCGGCCCGCAGCCGCAGCCGACAGCCCCTGTTCAGCATGTCGATGGCCGGGCGCTGGTCGCTGTTTCCCATGCCTTCAGGGGAGGCCTCGAGTGCCGCCGACATACCCCCCGGCGCTATGAGCGAGGGCCATGTGACCTACGCCCGTGCCCTGCTGCGCCGTTACGGTGTCGGATTCCGCAAGCTTGCCGCCCATGAGGGGGTCGTTCCCTGGCGCGACCTGGTCAGGATTTACCGCCGCATGGAGGCGAGGGGCGAGATCCGCGGCGGCCGTTTCGTCGGGGGCGTGTGGGGCGAGCAGTTTGCTCTATCCGAGGCCATCCCCGAACTGCGTAAGACGGCGCGGGAGCGCCCGGACGAGGAACAGGGCGGCCTCGTGTCGATCAGTGCCGCCGATCCGCTTAATCTCACCGGCATCATCACACCCGGGAAGCGGGTACCCGGCATCTACAGCAATCGCATCCTCTACCGTGACGGCGTGCCGATCGCGACCAAAGAAGGCAAGACGATCCAGTTCCTGACTCAGGTCGACCAGGCGCAGCAGTGGGAGCTGCAGAGCAGGCTGGTGCACCGCGAGGTGTCGCTGAAGATGCGGCCCCACCTGGGCAAAGGAGTGGGCTGGCAGTAGCAGAGTGCCGGTTCCCTGGACCCCGGTCCTGGAGTAACAACGGCCTGATGCCATCCCTGTTGCCCAGTCAGGCGCGGCCCCGCCACCTGCGCCACCCGAACGCCCCGGCAGTCAATAGGGCATAGACCAGCTTGTGGTGGGGAAGGACCATTCAGATCAGGGCACTGGCGATCCGGACCAGCACCGTCGATACGAGATGGGCTGCCACAGCTCGGGAATCGAAACCATCGCTGACTCCTTCGGACAGTTGCTGGCGGCAACCTCGGAATCAAGCGGCATCCGGCTCTAAAGGGCCAAGGCGGCCATGCCCGAGCTCCCAGACGTCTAGCTCCTCTATCTGAATGCGCTTACCGAAAATGTCGCCGAGGCGTGGATCGAGGCCTTCGAACTGCACAGCCCATTCCTGCTACGCTCCTACGAGCCGCGGTTGGAAGAGGTCCTGGCGCGCCTCAACCCCACCTCCCGTCGCCCGCTTGCCGTCCTGCTGCTCGGGCAAATCTATCTCGCCCCCGAGCAGGCCAGCGACGGCATCTAGTCCAACGACACGTCCCGCACGTGCTGGGCAAAGGTCCACTGGTGGCCTTCGGAATCCTCGGTGCGGTAGTTGCGGTCGCCGTAGAACTGGTCTTCGGGCTCCTGCAGGATTGGGGCACCGGCGGCCCGCGCCTGCTGGCAGTGGGCGTCGACGTCGTCGACGTAGACGTAGAGCATCTGTGTGGTTTCCCCAACCTCTTTTGGATTCCGGTAACCGGCGCCTGGGTTGCCCATCATCACCACCCCGTCGGCGCAGCTCATCTCCGCGTGCATGATGCGGCCATCCGCTCCGGGTAGGCGCATCCGCTCGCCGCAGCCGAAGGCCTCGGCCAAAAATCGCAGCGCGACCTCCACGTCGTGGTAGAGCAGGTAGGGCGTGATCCGGGGCATGCCGGCGGGGGGATTATCGACCATGGTGTTTCCTCACTCTCCAGCGGGTGTCGTCGCGGCAGCATTGCGGGCGCTGCATATTGTAGAAGGAACGGCATTTCCCGAACCGAGCTCTTCTCAGTTCGCGCGCACCGTCGGCGTATGCCGCGTCGATTGGCGACATCGCCGCCGTGCTAGACGAGTTCGAAGTGTACGGCACGGCTCTGCCCGGTCAATGAGCAATCCTCCACCGACAGACGCGACCAACGGCACCCCGGCACCTCCGGTGCGGGGCTACCTCCTCCACCTGTTCGAGCATCGCGGCAACGGCCAGGCCGGTCTGTGTGCTATGGGCAAGCTGGAGAGCGGCGAGACCTTCGCCGCCTTCGACGATCGCTACCGCCCCTACTTTTACCTGCGCGCAGAGGATGTCCCGCAAAGCGAGGGCCTCATCGCCCGCGATGGCGAAGCGATGCCGGCACCGGGATGGACTACGATGGCCGGTGCCCCGGTCGCGCGCGTCGACTGCCACGATCTGCGATCCCGCCGTCGCTTGGCCGATGCCCTGGCCGCGCGCGGTGTTCCCACCTTCGAAGCCGACCTGAGTCAGGCGACCCAGTACCTGCTGGAGGCCGGGGTGAGCTTGACCGTCACCCTCGGCGGGGTGTGGCAGCCGGGGCGCGAGGTCGACCGGGTCTACCGCAGGCCCGAGATCGGCGGTGGTGACTGGCGCCCGCGACTGAGCCAGCTGTCCCTCGACATCGAGACCGATCCCGAGGCCAGCGAGGTGTTCGCCGCCGCGCTGGTTGGGGAGGGGGCCGACGGTGGGACCGCGGAAGAGATCCACCTGGTCGGCTCACCCCATCCGCAGGACGGCGCGCGAATCCGCTGCTACCCGGACGAGGCGGGCATGCTGGCGGCGGTGGGTGAGCGCATCCGCGAGCTGGACCCGGACGTGATCACCGGCTGGAACCTGATCGACTTCGACCTGCCGGTCCTGCGCCGGCGCTTCGAGGCCAACGGTCTGCCCTTCCGCATCGGCCGCAGCAGCGAAGTATCCTGGTTCCGCGAGGGCCGCGTCTGGGGGGGCAGCCGCATGGTCGTGCACGGGCGTCAGGTTCTTGACGCCCTCCACCTGGTCCGCAATACCCTCTGGCGCTTCGACGACTATCGCCTGGAGACAGTAGCCCAGGTCGTCCTTGGCCGCGGCAAGACCTTGGAGACACTCGACGACGACGCCAAGGCGGAGCTGATCGAGCGCACCTACCGCGAGGATCGCGCCGCCTTCGCCGAGTACTGTCTCGAGGATGCCCGCCTGGTGCGCGACATCCTCGCTGCGGAGGGACTGGTCGAGCTGACGATCGAGCGCAGTCTGCAAACCGGGCTGACGCTGGAGCGTGCCTGGGGCTCCATCGCCGCCTTCGATTTCCTGTACATCGGCGGCCTGCATCGCCAGCAGATCGTCGCTCCCACCCTCGGCGTCGACCAGGGCACCGGCGGCAGCCCCGGGGGCCTGGTGCTGGCCTCCGAGCCCGGGCTCTACGCCCACGTGTTCGTGATGGACTTCAAGAGCCTGTACCCCTCGATCATCCGCACCTTCAACATCGATCCGCTTTCCCTCGTGCGGCGCAAGGGAGAGGAGGCGGATGACGACATCGAGGCGCCCAATGGGGCCCGCTTCCGTCGCGGGACCGGTATCCTGCCGACGATCCTGGAAAGCCTGTTTGCCGGACGGGCGCGGGCCCGTGAACGCGGTGACCCGCTGGCATCGCAGACCTTCAAGATCCTGATGAATTCCTTCTACGGCGTGCTGGCGTCGAATTCCTGTCGTTTCGCCGCGGGCGAGCTTGCCGGGGCGATCACCGGTTTCGGTCAGCATCTGCTGACCTGGGCAAAGGAGCGACTCGAAGCGGAGGGCGAGCGGGTGTTGTACGGCGATACTGACTCGCTGTTCGTCGACGCCGGCCTGTCCGCCGATACCGGTGACGGTCAGGCGCGGGCGCGGGGCGACGAGATCTGCGCCATGATCAACCAGGCCCTCTCCGAGTACGTCGAATACCAATGGCGGGTAGAGTCGCACCTCGACCTGGAATTCGAAAAACATTATCGCCGCATGCTGCTGCCGCCAATGCGGGTGCAGGGGCCCCGGGATGAGCCCGAGCGCGGCCGTGCGAAAGGCTACGCGGGGCGGCTTGCCGGGCCCGACGGCGTCGTCGACATCGTCGGCATGGAAGGGGTGCGCCGGGACTGGACGCCGATGGCGCAGGCGCTGCAGAAGGAGGTGCTGGCGCTGCTGTTCAGCGACGCCGGACGCGACGTGGTCGAAGCGTGTGTTACGAGCTGGACCCGCGCGGTGCGGGCGGGCGAGAAGGACGAGGAACTGGTCTACCGCACGGCACTGCGGAAGCCGGTCTCGGCTTACACCAAAGCGAAGCCACCGCACGTGAAGGCGGCCGAGCTCCTGCCCCACCCGCGTGGCGTGATCCGTTACCTGATGACGGTGGATGGGCCGCAGCCGGTTGGTCACATCAGCGCCCGCATCGACTACGAACATTATGTGCAGAAGCAAATCGAGCCGCTGATACGCACCATCGCCCAGGTCTTCCCACTGGACGTGGACGGCGCTCTCTGGGGCAGGCTGGATTTGTTCAGCGGCGGGGTTTGAGAGGGCACTCCACCCCCAGTATCTTAAGCGTCGACAGCCCGCGGCCTCCCTCCCCTGCCGCCGGCCGGCCGCGTGACCAATCGGAGCCGGAAATGAGCGATAAAAAGCTGTACCTTTTGGATGGCATGGCGCTGGTGTACCGCGGTCACTTTGCGCTGCTGCGCAACCCGCCGATGACGACTCAGGGCATGAACACGGCCGCGCCCTTTACCGTCGCCAACCTGTTGCTGTCGCTTCTGGATAAAGTGCAGCCGTCCCATCTGGCGGTGGCCTTCGATACACCCGAGCCAACCTTCCGGCACAAGGAATATTCCGAGTACAAGGCCCAGCGCGAATCGATGCCGGAAGAGCTGAGTACGGCGCTACCCTACGTATTCCGCCTGTTCGAGGGCTTCAATGTCCCCATCCTGCGCATGCCGGGTTGGGAGGCCGACGATGTGATCGGCACCCTGGCCAAGCGGGCCGAGGCGCAGGGCATCGATACCTACATGGTGACGCCGGACAAGGATTACGGCCAGCTGGTCTCCGGCCACATCTTCATCGCCAAGCCGGGAGGCGCCAGCGACCAGATGGAGGTTCTCGGCGTCGACGAGGTCCTGGGAAAGTGGGGGGTCGAACGCATCGACCAGGTCATCGACGTGCTCGGTCTGGTGGGTGATACGAGCGACAACGTACCGGGTGTGCCCGGCGTTGGTCCGAAGACGGCGCAGAAGTTGATCAACCAGTTCGGCTCGATGGAGGTCCTGATCGATTCGACCGACCAGCTGAAAGGTAAACAGAAGGAGCGCATCGAGGAGAATCGCGAGCAGGCACTGATGTCCAAGCGCCTGGTCACCATCGACACCGAGGTGCCAGTGGAGGTAGAGATCGACGAGTTGATGGTGCGGGAGCGGGACGACGAAAAGCTCAAGTCGCTGTTCGGCGAGCTTGAGCTCGCCGTGCTCTCGAAGCGGCTCTGGGGAGAAGAGCTGGAGGCGGTCGGTGGCGAGGGGGTCGGCACCCCGACGCGCAACATCGAGAACGTCGAGCACGACTATCAGGTGGTCGCCGACGGTATGGGTCGGTTGGGAATCGTCGCCCAGCTACAGCAGGCCAAGCGCTTCTGCTTCGACTTGGAGACCGACGGCCTCGATCCCAAGCGGTGCCGGATCCTGGGCGTGGCCATCAGCGTCTCCGCCGGCGCGGGCTGGTATCTCCCGGTGGCGGACGCTGCCGGCGCCCCGGACGCTGCCGGGGAGCGGGAGGTTCTCAAGCTGCTCGAGCCGCTGTTGACCTCGACGGAAGTCGAGTTGGTGGGTCACAACCTAAAGTTTGACCTGAACGTTTTGCGCTGGCGCGGGATCCGGGTCGCCGCCCGCCTGTTCGACACCATGCTGGCCGCCCATCTGTCGCTGCCCGGTGTGCGACGGACCATGGACGCGCTGGCCGCCGCGCTTCTGGACTACGCGCCGATCGGGATCGAGACCCTGATCGGCGAGCGCGGCAAGGACCAGAAGAGCCTCAGCGAGCTACCGGTGGAGGTAGTGGCCGACTACGCGGTCGAAGACGCCGACATCACCCTGCAGATGGCCGACAAGCTGGCAGCGAAGCTGGACGAGACCGGGCAGGCGAGGCTGTTCTATGAGGAGGAGTGTCCGCTTATCCCGGTGCTGGTGGACATGGAGTTCGAGGGCATCCGCATGGACGTGGACAGCCTGTCCTCCCTTTCATCGTACATCCAGGAGGAGATCGGCGGCGCCCGCGGCCGCGCCTTCGAGCTGGCTGGCGAGGAGTTCGACATCGACTCGCCGCGGCAGGTGGGTCACATGCTCTTCGAGAAACTGCAGCTGGACCCTAACGCCCGCCGCACCGCCAAGACGGGCCAGTACCAAACCACCGAGCAGGTGCTGCAGCGACTGGCGGCGCGGCACGAGATCGTCGAGCGCATCCTTTACTACCGTACCTGCACCAAACTGCAGTCAGTCTACCTGGATCAGTTGCCGGATACCCGATTCGAGAATACCGGGCGCGTCCACACCCAGTACGAACAGGCGGTCATCGCCACCGGCCGGCTCCAGTCCCACAACCCCAACCTGCAGACCATCCCGATCCGCACCGAACTGGGCCGCCGCATTCGCGAGGCCTTCGTGCCGCGGGACAAGAACTACCTGATCCTGGCCGCCGACTACTCCCAGGTGGAGCTCCGGATCGCCGCCGAGCTCTCCAACGACGAGAGCCTGATGGAGACCTTCCACCGCGGTGAGGATGTGCACGCGACCACGGCGATGAAGGTCTACGGCGTCGATGCCGACGGAGTGACTGCGGAGATGCGGCGTAAGGCCAAGGTGGTCAACTTCGGCATCATCTACGGCATCTCGGCCTTCGGCCTGGCCGACCGGCTCAACATCCCCCGGGCCGAGGGGGCCGACCTGATCGACGGCTACCTCAACTCCTACCCCGGTATCCGCGAATACATGGACCGCACGATCGCATTCGCGCACGAGCACGGCTTCGTCGAGACGATGACAGGCCGCCGGCGCTACCTGCGCAACATCAACTCCGCCAACGGCACGACGCGGCGCTCGGAAGAGCGCAACGCCATTAACAGCCCCATCCAGGGCTCTGGCGCCGACCTGATCAAGCTGGCGATGATCCGTATCAACCGAGAGCTCTACCAGCGTGGCATGATGACCAAAATGCTGCTACAGGTGCACGATGAGCTGGTGTTCGATCTGCACCGGGATGAAGAGCGGGAGGCGCCGGGGATAATCGAGCAGGCGATGCGGACGGCGTTGCCGTTCAAGGTGCCGATTGTTGTTGAGACGGGGATCGGGGAGAACTGGTTGGAGGCCCATTAAGAATGGCGGGAGGGCCGGCAGGCGACGCCCCCTGTCGGCCTGCCACCTTCGGTGGGTTACCTATTCTCCCCCTTTAGAAGAGAGTGACCGAATCAGGTGCGCGGCCCGAGTCTCCTGAAATCTCCGAGAGCGTGACTTCGGGACTATATTGCAGCCAGTACAATCTGCTGTGCCAGTTTGCGGTCGTAGTCTTTGACGTCCTCTTCTTCCATGCCCTCGAACGGGCTCTCGCCGTCGCGCAGGTAGCTGGTGACGGCCTTGCGCGATTCTTCGTCGCCGGTGGCGTAGATGAGGAGGGCGAGGTCTTCGGGACGGGTCGTGCCGAGGTTGGACTGCTGGGCCTGGGCGAGGGCTTCGTCGAAGACGCGGCGGTGGCGCTTGAGGGCGGCCGTGGCGCGGGGCAGGCGCTGGCTCAGTTCGGATTCTTCCTCTGACACCTCATCGCTCCGGCCGACCCGTCGAGCCGACGGCTGCAGGGGGTATTGCTTCCGAGCCCTCTTCGAGGTCGCGTCGCTTCGCGGCCAGCGTCTGCAGGGCCTGGGCGACCAGGCCGTAGAGCTTGCTGTCGCGCGATTCCGCCATCAGGGAGTGGCGCAGGTAGGCCTCAACCGCGCCCTCCTCGACACCGAGGGCCATCAGGTCTTCGAGGGTGGTGAGGAGCTCGGGGGCGCTGGCGTAGAGGAATTCCAGCGCGGACGTGTCTTCGGCAACCATCCCGGTGTCCATTCAGCCGGCCCCCAGCGATCGCAGCAACAGCAGGTTGGCGGCGTCTTCGGCTAAATCTTCCTCCTTTGGCGTTTCCAGTACCATCGGCACGGCGCTCAGGCGCGGATCGCGGAGGATGTGCACGAAGCCGTCGATACCGATTTCGCCCTCGCCGATGTGGGCGTGCCGGTCCCGGCGGGAGCCCAGGGCGCCGACGCTGTCGTTGAGATGCATCAGGCGGATGCGGTCGAAGCCGACGATCTGCCCGAACTGGTCCATCGTGGCGGCATAGTCCGTCGCCGGGGCAAGCGGATAGCCGGCGGCGAAGATGTGGCAGGAATCGAGGCAGATGCCGATGCGGTTGTCCGCATCGATCCGTTCGACGATGTCGCGCAGTTGCTCGAAGCGATAACCCAGATTAGAGCCCTGGCCGGCGGTGGTTTCGAGGCAGAGCGTGGTCGGACTGGCGGGTCGGCGGCGGAGAATTTCGTTGATGCCGGCGGCAATCCGCTCGATGCCGGCTGGCTCGCCGGCGCCGACGTGGGAACCGGGATGGAAGACCAGGTTGGGAATGTGCAGCAGCTCGCAACGGCGGACTTCGTCCTCCAGTGCGTCCACCGACTTGTGCCAGAGGCTGTCGTCCGGAGAGCCGATGTTGATCAGGTAGCTGGCGTGTGAGGCGACGATGGGGATGCAGGTCTGTTCGATGCGGGCGAAAAGCTCATTCATCTCCGCCGCGGCGTACTCCCTGCCCGCCCACTGGTGGTTTGACTTGGTGAAGATCTGCAGCACGTCGCAGCCGGCAGCCAGGCCGCGATCGACGCAGTTGGCCAGACCGCCGCTGATTGATTCGTGCGCACCGAGCCGAAGCGTGGCCATCAGCCCTGACTCCTGGCGCGGGCGAGCGGGCCGTTGCAATCGGCCGCGGCGATCGCGCCGAGGACGACTCCGGACAGGATGGGGAAAGGGTTGGGCATGCAGGGGGACTCGGATGGGAGTTGGCCGCTTGCGAGGGCAGCAAAGTTAGCTCCCCGTTACGGGGTGGTCAACGAAATGGGACGCAGCGCCCGCCGCCGCCGCTTGTGTCGACCGCGGCATTTGCAGGGATTAGGTGGGTCAACGCTTTGACAGGTCCTCCCATGTGCGGCCGTTTCGTTATCTCTCACACACCCGATGATCTGGTGCAACGCTTTGCCCTTGACGCCGTGCTGGTGGCGCCAACGGCCAGCTACAATGTAGCGCCCACGGATCCGGTCCCGGTCGTGGTGCAGCGGCAGGGCCAACGCCTACTTGACAGTTACCGCTGGGGTCTGGTGCCCTTCTGGGCGAAGGACCTGAAGAGCGGCGCCAGGATGATCAACGCCCGGCTGGAGTCGGTCGCGGAGAAGCCGACGTTCAAGCACGCCCTCAACCAGCGCCGCTGCCTGGTGCCCGCGAGCGGGTACTACGAGTGGCTGTCGCGCGACGGGGGCAAGATACCGCACTTCATCAGCGCCCGGGACGGCCGGTCTCTCGCCTTGGCCGGGCTGTGGGAGAACTGGCGAACGCCCGAGGGCGAAAGCCTCAGGAGCTGCACGATTCTCACGCGGCAGGCGGAGCCGGCCATTGCCGCCCTCCACGACCGCATGCCGGTGATGCTCTCAGCCGAGGATCAGATTGACATCTGGCTGGACGAAAAGGCGCGGGACCCGGAAGAACTGGTGGGGCTGCTGAAGGGGGAGAGAAGTCCGGAACTGTGCTACCACGAGGTCTCGACCAAGGTCAACAAGGTAGCGAACAATTCCCCTGAGCTGATAAAAAAATAGACGCCTAACCTTTGGAGCGCCGAATTTTTGTCAAAGTTCCACCTGTGGTGGAGAACCTTTCGGGTGGGCCGCTCCGCCTGTGGTTCAAGGCGTCTGTAACCTTCGTTAAGCAATGAGCGTACCTGCCACGCTTCCCAGAGGGGAACGGCAGCGCCGGCCGACCGCTGTGGGCCCAATTCTTCCCGCCCATGTCACCAGCCGGGAACATCTTGCCGACCGCGCCACCATGACGCTGATGTGGAACCGGCCCGGAACGCGTCGGCCGACCTCGGCACCTGGCCGGCGGGAGCATCTTTCCCTCCGCTGCTAAGCGAACGGCAGTTCAAGCTGTCGGGTGCTGGCGTTGCGGCGGAACAGGTCCGTGGCCAGCGCCGGGGCGCGTTCGAAGCCGAGGCGGTTGCGGTGGATCGAAAAGAAGTCGCGAAGCAGCTTGGCCTGCTTGCCGCTACCGGACATCCGCGTGCCGAACCGCGGATCGCTCAAGCCTCCCTCACGCATTGCTCGCAGGCGGTTGAGAACCTTGTCGCTGCGGTCGGGATAATGACGGCGGACCCAGTCGACGAAGATGGGTAGGACTGAACCCGGCAGCCGCACCAGGATGTAGCTTGCCCATTCGGCACCGCGATCCCGGCAGGCTTGCAGTAGCGCCGGTATCTCCTCGTCGTTGAGCCCTGGGATCAGGGGTGCGATATTAACTCCTACCGGGATGCCGGCGGCGGCCAATCGCTCTATTGCTTTGAGCCGGCCTCCGGGCCCGCTCGCCCGCGGCTCCATGCAGGTGGCCAGCTCGGCGTGCAGCGTGGTGACTGAGATGGTGACCGCCGCGAGGTTGTCGGAGGCCAGGTCGGAGAGCAGATCGATGTCGCGGCAGACCAGGTGACTCTTCGTGATCACCCCCACCGGATTGCGGTGGTCGCGAAAGACGGCCAGGCAACGACGGGTGAGCTTGAGCTGCTTCTCCACCGGCTGGTAGCAATCGGTGTTGCCGGATAGAGCGACGGTCTGCGGTTGCCAGGAGGGTCGCGCGAGGGCCTGGTCGAGCAGTTCGGGCGCGTCGGTTTTGATCAGGATGCGGGACTCGAAGTCGATGCCGGCCGACCAGCCCAGGTACTCGTGGGAAGGCCGGGCGTAACAGTAGACGCAGCCATGCTCGCAGCCGCGATAGGGGTTGAGGCTGAAGCGGAAGTCGATGTCGGGGCTGTCGTTTGCAGTCAGCACCGAGCGCGAACTGTCGGTCAGGAACTCGGTGGCCACGGAGCCGGCGGCCTCCTTGTCGACGAAGAAGGGTTCGAACCGATTCTTGGGATTCAGGCCGGCTGCACGGCCCTTGGGGTTGGTCATCGCCTTCTCCCGGAGAGGGGTGTACAAATGTATAGTATGGAAATGGAAGCTACGTGGGCAAGGGGCCCTTGGTGAGCGCGACCGCCGCTGCGGAACCCGGCCAGTTCATCGCCACGCCGGAGAAGGGAGCGGTCTCTTCGCTACTCCTGCGGCCGGTGGCAGCACAGGGCCTCCTGGTTCTTGGCCACGGGGCCAGCACCAGCATGCACCACCGCATTCTCGAAGCCATCACCACCGTCCTCGCGGCGGCCGGGGTGGCGACCTTTCGCTATCACTTTCCCTTCATGGAGCGCGGCGGCCGGGGACGGGATTCCCAGGCGACATCGCTGGCCACGGTGCGCGCCGCCGTGGCGGCCGGGCACGCCGCCGCCGCGGACCTTCCCCTACTTGCGGGCGGCCATTCCTTCGGTGGCCGCATGACCTCGCTGGCCGCGGCCGACGGAGGGCTGGAGCCGGCTCGGGGACTGGTCTTCTTCTCCTTCCCTCTACACCAGCCGGGCAAGCCGAGCACCGAACGGGCCGCTCACTTGGGCTCGATCGAGTTGCCGATGCTGTTTCTCAGCGGGACCCGCGATGCCATGGCGCAGCCGGCGCTGCTCGAGCCGCTGTGCGCCGGACTCGGCGATCGAGTCCGGCTGCACTCGCTCGAGACAGCCGCTCACGGCTTCAAGACGCTGAAGCGTTCGGGGTTGACGACCGAGGACGTGCTGGGTCAGGCGGGCGGGACTTTAGCCGAGTGGAGTGCCAGCCTTGGCTGAGGTGAACACCGGCCCAACGGATGTGGAAGAGGGCCGCAGCCTCTGGCAGAAATACGGCCGCAGGGGGCTGGCGGTGGCGCTGCTGTTCTTCCTGCTGTTCGAGCTGCCGCTGCTCCTGGCCATGGTCAGCGCCACCGGGTTGTTCGGACTGGATGCCTACCCGGCTCTGCGCTGGGGCCTGGTCGTCGTCGGCGTGGTGGTGGCGGCCGGTTGTTTCGCTGTGCGCCGGTGGCGCCGGAACCGGAACCGGAACCAAGTGGAGGATGAACCATGTTGACGAGGATCGTGGGCATGCTAGCCCTCTTGGTCGGCGTACTGCTGGCACTCAAGATCGCCGGTTTCCTCGTGTCGGTGATTTGGAAGATAGGGACGGTTGTCCTCGTCCTCGCAGTGCTGTACATCGGCTGGCAGATCTTCAGGCGCTGATTGTCTGCCAGGGTCTACCGGCGAAGCCAGTATCCCGGATCTTGGAGCTGAAGACCGTCTGATTTTCCGAGAGTTAGAACAGGGAGAGTTGCACGGACTCGTCGATGTCAGCAGCTGGATCGAGCGGGGGCCGAGTGTGTCCGTCAACCGGCGAGGGCGGATCGCGACGGCCGTGGTCGGCGTCTGCTGAATCGGCGAGAGCGGTGAGAAAAGCCGAGACTGCGGACCGGCAGATGTTGGCGCGCGAGCAGCCGAGCCGGCGGGCGGCCTGCTCGAGGGCGTGGAATTCGGACTGCGGGATGGTCAACTGGACCCGCCGCGCGTCCGCCAGCGCCCGCGACCGGCGCCGGGCGCGGGCGGGCGCGCTGTTCTGCAGGTTGTCAGTTGGGCGCAGCTGGACGCCGCAGTTGCGGAGCATCTCCGCCGCGGCGTTTAAAGCCAGTTCGATGCGGTCTTTGCGCGCGTTTTCGGTCAAGCTGAAATCCCCACCCGTTTGCCCCCAAGATAGACGGTGACTGGGTAAAGTCAACCGGAGCGGCGAGGGCAACCCACTAATTATAAACAAGTTATCCACATGAACAGGCGAGTTTTCCACATCCTGTCCACATCCCCCTGTAACAACGGATCGAGGCTGTGGAACCCCCCCCGACTTCTCCGCCTTGGACTTCCTAACGAGCCCGATTCAACCGCGTGAAATCAAAGGCCTTATGAACGTGGGTATTTCAGGAGCCAGGTGAGTTGGCTGAGGCGTTGACAGTAATGCCCGCCGTCATTGACGGTCGCGAGCCGGTGAGGAAAACCCCCGCTCTATCCACATTTTTTTTTAGGAAAGTGGATTTTTCTCAGTTCCAGGCGGATCAGCCGTCTCCAGCCGCCGATTCCCTGTCGTCAGTCAGGGCGGTCACGAAGTTGATCAGGAGGTGCTGTTGGGCCTGATCCAGATCGGCGAGGTGGGCGATCAGCTCCAGCAGCCGCTGGCGGTGAGCGGAGGCGTAACAGGCCTGCACGATCGAGTCGAGTTCTCCAGCCACCGATGTCGGCGGCGGGTGGGCCTGGTCCCCGCGGCACAGGCGGCGGGCGTTGCGGATCAGCTCGCGGGCATGATCGACGGGCGTGCGGGCTTCCTGAGCTGCCAGCAGCAGGTCGATCGAATCCAGATCGAGGACCTGTGCCAACAGCAGGCAGACTTCGTCTGACGGTATTTTCTCACCTCGCTCGATCTGGCTGATGTAGGTGACCCAGAGTCCCTTCGGCTTCTGCGTCGTCCTGGTCTGTCCGGCGAGGTAGCCCTGGGTCCATCCCAGGCGGTTGCGGCCGCTCCGGATGAGCTCGTTCAGTGGGGGCAGGTCCATTCCCGTAGAAAAGCCATTTGTTGTTGCCGGGGAAACTGAACAAATGTATAGCATTCCAGGGTAACTTGACCGCGGACGGGACCGTGACCCACCTCTACAATTAGCCGATCAGCGTGCGGGCCCACGGCGATGGACGTCCCTGGTAGTTCATTTGGCGGGGCAGTATCCACGAGGTGGCGCGCGTGGTGGATGTCTGGATCCTGCAGACGATGTGGTGGCAAGCTGAAGTGCACAGGTCCTATTACCGGGTCATTATCCCGGAATGGGGCGTTTACGATCTGTTCAGGAAAAAAGACCAATGGTACATGGCAACGCGATTGGATTAGGGCGGGGTCCGGAAAGATAGACCAACGGTCCGACCCGGTCCAATTCGCCTGCCTGTTCATGCCTCATTTCGCCGCCGCCCTGACTGGGAGGGGTGGGGACCAAGGGGAAGTCGTGGTCTACTGCCGCGCCCGGGTTTTTTCCTGTACGGCCGCCGTCTTCGACCGGGGGCTGGAGATAGGCGAAACGGTGAGCCGGGCCCGCGCCCTGTTCCTGCCGCGGCAGCGGGGACTGGAAGAGCACCGCTGGGGTTCCGCACCAAAACCCGAGTCCTGGTAGCCGACACCGCCATGCTCAAGCAGCGGCCACCCACTGCCAAGGGGGTGATGTTCATTACCCTCGAAGACGAGACCGGCTACATCCAGGTCGTCATCTTCCCCCAGGTCCAGCTACCGGGACGGTAGCCCTGATGTGCGAGCCGACGCTGATGGTCGAGGGACAACTGCAGATCAACCGCGACTGGCGCGGCGTGGTGGCCGAGAAAGTGTATCCGCTGCTGGGTGTGTTCGGTGGGACCGCCGGTTTTCCGTCGGCGTATGGGGAGATCGAATCGCGGTGGAAGAAGATGTGGCAGCTGAACCGGTTGTTGCGATGGTGTTGGATCGTGGGGAAAAGCGGGCTTGGGCTGAGCCGGCCTGACCTTCCATTCTCGTTAGGAGAATGGAAGGTCAGGGGACATTGCCTGTGGCTGTTGTGAAATTGCCCCATTGCCCTGCCCCCACAATCTTTCATAGAGGGACGGAAATGCGAACTCCAGAAACAGAAGCTATTCCTCGTTACCTAGCAGCTCTCCAGCAAGCCCGATATAATCCTGCGCCCCTTGCGACAAAATGTCGTACAAAATCACCGGCTGCCCATGACTCGGAGCTTCCGCCAAACGCACGTTTCGGGCGATGGCGGTCCTGAAGACCTTCTTGCCGAAGTAGGAGCGGACCTCGGCGGCGACCTGGCGGGAGAGGTTGAGGCGGGAGTCGTACATCGTCAGCAGGACGCCGGCGATCTGCAGCTGGGGGTTGAGGTGGCGCTGGATCAGGCGCACGGTGTTGAGCAGCTTGCCCAGCCCTTCCAGGGCGTAGTACTCGCACTGGATGGGGATGAGGACTGCGTCGGCGGCGGTCAGGGAGTTGATGGTGAGAAGCCCGAGCGAGGGCGGGCAGTCGATGATGATGTACTCGTAGCTGTCGCGCAGGTCCTCGAGCACCGACGATAGCTTCTGCTCACGCGCCATCATCGTCACCATCTCCACCTCGGCACCGGTGAGGTTGATGTGCGACGGCATCAGCGAGAGGTGGGTGATCTCGGTCTGGCGGATGACCTCTTCGGAAACCTGGTCGTCGAGCAGCAGGTGGTAGATGTTGGCCTTCTCCACCTGCTTGGCGTCCAGGCCGCAGCCTGAGGTGGCATTGGCCTGTGGGTCCACGTCGACCAGCAAGGTGGACTGCTCGGCCACAGCCAGGCAGGCGGAGAGATTGACCGCCGTAGTGGTCTTCCCCACTCCACCCTTCTGATTCGCAATCGCCAGGATCGTGCCCATTCTCAACCCGGTTCGTTGGCCACGCGGGGCGCATAATATAACGCGGCCAAACAAGACCGCTCAAGCATCGTCGAAGGGCTCGACTACCAGTTCGCGCACGGGCGGCCGAAGCGTGCCGTCGCGCAGCTCGATGATTGTGTCGATGACGAATCGCGGGCCGAACAGCAGGAAGGGGAGCCGCAGGCATTCCAGCGGCCCGACCGGAGGCGGGTCGGGGTCTTCACAGGCGACCTTATAGAGCTGTGCGGCCTCCGGCTCGGTCAAGGTGCCGAGCGCGGGTACTAGCTCAATCGCCTGTCGCCGCCGCGGGCTTGCCGGCTTGCAGGTGGCCACCAGGGCGCCGATCAGGTCCTCATCCATAGGGCAGTCGATTGCCGGGGCGAACTCGGGACCAATATATTAGGGGGAGGGAGCAGCGGACCCAAGTCACGGCTCCCACCCGCCACCGTCCCAACCGACAAGCTACATCGCATGCCGTTGCCGCCTTCGCTGCAGGCCTCCCTCGACGCCCTGCCGTCGACCATGGGAGTCTATCTGTTCAAGGACACGCAGGAGAAGATCATCTACATCGGCAAGGCCACCAGCTTGCGCTCGCGGGTGCGCTCCTACTTCCAGGCCTCTTCCGACGATGGCCGCCCGCAGTTCGCCGCCATCGTCGCCAAGACCGCTAGCCTGGACTATATCGTCACCAGATCGAACCTGGAGGCGCTGGTGCTGGAGGCGGCGATGGTCAAGAAACACAGCCCGCGCTTCAACATCCGATTGAAGGACGACAAGAAGTACCCCTTCGTCCGCATCACCAACGAGCCTTTCCCCCGCATCTTCCTGACGCGCGACATCGTCGACGACGGCTCGCGCTACCTGGGGCCCTACAGCAACGCCCGCGCGTTGCGCAGCAGCCTCAACTTGATGCACAAGCTTTTCCCGGTGCGACCCTGCAGCTTCGCCCTGCCGTCGGCGAGCGTCAAACTCTGTCTCGAGTACCAGATACACCGCTGCGAAGGGCCCTGCGAGAACCTGGTGGACCAAAAGACCTATTCCCACACCGTGGAACTGGCGGTACAGTTTCTCAAGGGCAAGATCCGAAACACGATCGCCGACCTCGAGAGCGAGATGGCCAAGGCCGCCGAGGAGCTCAGGTTCGAGCGCGCCGGCCGCATCCGGGACCTGATCCGCTCGTTGCGACTGATGCGGACCCGGCAGCACGTTATCCTCGATCAGGAGGTGGACCGGGACGTCATCGCCCTGGCCCGCGATGACGCCCTGGCCTGCTGCCTGGTGTTGGAGATCCGCGACGGCGTTGTGCTCGACAAGAAACACCACATCCTTACCAACGTCATCGGGGTACCCGACGATGAGGTGCTGGCCACCTTCCTGCAGCAGTTTTACCTGCAGATGACCTATGTGCCGCCCCAAATCCACCTGCCCGCCCCCGCCGCCGAGATGGAACAGCTGGAAGAGTGGCTGTCGGGCAAGGGCAGCCGGGTAGCCATTTCGGTGCCGCAGCGCGGCGACAAGGTGCGGACGCTGGAGGTGGCGCACGAGAACGCCGAGAACATCCTGGTGGAGCGCCGGCTCAAACGGGAGCGCAGCCGCGACCAGATCCCGGTGGCGGTGGCGGCCCTGCAGCGCGATCTGAACCTGCCCGGGCCGCCGCGCCGCATCGAGGGGATCGACATCAGCAACATTCAGGGTCAGGACAAGATGGGGTCGCTGGTCTGCATGGTTGATGGCAAGCCGAAGCGCAGCGAGTACCGCATCTTCAAGATCGGTTCGGTAGACGGAGCCGACGACTTCGCCAGCATCAAGGAGGTCGTCGCCCGGCGCTTCCGCGGCCTGCGGGAAAGGGAGGAGAAGCTGCCCGACCTGCTGCTGATCGACGGCGGTAAAGGCCAGCTCACCAGCGCCTGCGAAGCCCTGCAGGAGCTGGAGCTCTCGGCGCAGCCGGTGGTTGGTTTGGCCAAGCGACTGGAAGAGCTTTTTCTACCCGGCCAGAGCGAGGCCGTGCTACTGCCGAAGACGTCGGCCAGCCTGCGGATGCTGCAGGTGCTGCGCGACGAAGCCCACCGCTTCGCCCTCAACCACCACCGTAAGCAGCGCAGCAAACGCATGCTCAAGAGCGGCCTCGACACGGTGCCCGGCATTGGCGCCAAGCGGAAGGCGCAACTGCTGCGGTCGTTCGGGTCGGTGGAGCGGATCAAGGCGGCCAGCGTCGAGGACATCGCCGAGCTGCCTGGTTTCAGTCAGAAACTGGCAGAGACCGTGAAGGGGGCGCTGTAGGTCTAGTGCCTTGCCTCCCGGCGTTGACTTGGCTCGCCGTACACACTGGGACGGCTCGCGCAGGCGCCCTCGATCCTCACGCGGACCGCGCGCAAGCAAGCGCTAGCCCGCGTCGCCGGTAGCGCGATTGGCCACGGGCGACTCGCTCAGGAGTCTGAGGCGAACGAACTCGGGGAGGGTCATGCCAGCCTCCCGGGAGCACGCCAGGAGCTGCTCCATCTCCTCCTTCCGCAGGTAACACTTGAGCGGCACGAGGGCTTGGCGGCGCAGGAAGCGGTGACCGAACATCGACAGCGATTCCTCGATCCGCCCTTCCATGTCTAGTACGGCCTCGACCGGTGAACAACCGCGCCCCCAGGCCCCGGGCAGATCGCGGCAGGCGATCCAAGTAGCGAAACCCTCTGGCCTCAGAACCAGCAGCTGCAGCTTCTCGCTGCGGCAGGCGTGGCAGCCCACCATCCGGTCGGCGCCGGCAGGCCGCAGGCCGAGGCCACCGCAGTCCGGACAGTCGGGCACCTCGCTCTCGCCGGATATCGGCAAGAGGTCGTCGGTTTCGTAGGAGATCGCCCGTCGCACTAGCGGGTTGAGGGCGGTCACCCTGCCGACAGCGCTAGCCCTCGCTTCCGGACTCGAATCGGTCAATTGAAATCCCTACTTGGCGATCTGCACATAGTGCACACAGATGAAAGAAGGAGGGGACGGGTGCGGCACAATACCGCCATGGGGTGCGACAAAGCCGTGCCCAACAGTCTGGCGTTGTGGGTCTTGCGCATGCAGCAGGGGCCTGGCAGGGGATGCGGATAGTATAGCCAAACACACGGACCGGGGCAAAGAAATTACGCCGCGGCGATGGCGGGTCGCGGCGCGACCTTAGCAAGGGTGTCAGGAGGCGGCGGCGCGGTCGGCCTCGAATTTCCTCAGGTTGCCCAGCGCCGACCGCAGCAGGGTGGTCTCGCGGCAGCGGTTGAGACGCCGCTCCAGGTCGCCGAGTATCTCGATGACGTTGGCCAGGGTCTCGACGTCGGTGGCTTCGATGGCCGCAGCCGGCGGCATCGACAGCGCCAGACGGTCCTCGAACAGGTCGGTCTGCAGAGCATGGTTGCTATCGGTACGGTTCAATTCGTTTCCTCCTCCACGGCCAGCCGCGGCCGCGCGAAGCGGGCCAGCAGCGTGTAGTACGTGGGCACCAACACCAACGTCAGGAAGGTGGAGAACAACAGACCTCCCACCACGGCGATGCCGAGGGGGCGTCTGGCCTCGCCACCGGCGCCCAACCCGGCGGCGATGGGCAGGACGCCGGAGATCATCGTCAGCGAAGTCATCAGGATCGGCCGCAGCCGGATGGTCGCGGCTTCGACCACGGCCTCGTGGATATCCCGCCCCCGAGCGCGCAGCTGATTGGCGTACTCGACGATGAGGATGGCGTTCTTGGTCACCAGACCAACCAGCATCACCAGCCCGATCTCGGAGTAGATGTTGAGACTCTGCCCTAGGAAATGCAGCGAGAAGAGGGCTCCGAAAACGGCTAGCGGCACTGAAAGTAAGATGGTCAGCGGGTGCACGAAACTCTCGAACTGGGCCGCCAGCACGAGGTAGATGAAGAGGATGGCCAGGACGAAGACAAAGTAGAGGGTGCCGGTGGAGGAACGGAACTCCCGGGACTGGCCCTTCAGGTCCCGGGAGATGCCGCCTTGCAGCTCCTCGTCGACGATGCGGTCCAGCGCCTCGAGGGCGGTCCCCAGGTCGATCCCCGGCGCCAGCGCGGCGGTGATCGTCGCGGCGCGCTGGCGGTTGTAGTGGTTGAGCTCCTTGGCCGCCACCGTCTCGTCGACCGATACCAGGTTGGCCAGTTGGACCAGCCCGCCGTTGCCGCGCACGTAGACCGCGGGAATGGCGTTCGGGGTGGCTCGCGCTTCGGACGCCATCTGGACGATGACGTCGTACTGTTTGGTCCCGCGCTTGTACTGGGTCACCACGCGGCCGCCGAGGAAGGTCTCCAGGGTCGTGCCTATCTCGGTCACCGAAACGCCCAAATCCGCCGCGCGCCGGCGGTCAATCTCGATGTCGAGCCGTGGCTTGTTCAGGCGCAGGTCGGTATCCATCTTGACCAGGTAGCCGAGCTCGCCGGCCTTGGCCATCACCGTGCCCACCGCCTGTCCCAGCGTCTTGTAGCTGTCCGCCTTTAGCACGTATTCGACTGGGCTGGCGCCGAACCGGCCGCCCAGGCCCTGGGGGTTGATGACGAAGGCGAGCACGCCGGGGATGGAAAACAGCTGCGGTGACAACGCCGCGACGATCTCCTGCTGCGACCGCTGGCGCTGGTCCCGGTGCTGCAGCGGCATGAAGATGATGCCGTTGGTCACCTGACCCGGACCCCCGAAGTCGAGGCCGATGGCGGTGAACATACCCCGCCGCTCCGCAACGCCGGAGAGCACGGTTTCGACCTGATGCATGTAGCTGTCGGTGTAGTCCAGCGTCGCGCCCTCGGGCGCGATGACGATGCCGAAGCCGATGCCGCGGTCCTCGATCGGCACCAGCTCGCTGGGCAGCAAGTCGAAGAGGTGGACGCTGCCGCCGACCAGTGCCAGGGCGCCGACGATCAGCAGCCAACGCACCCGCAGCGCGGCAGTCAGAAGTGCGGCGTAACCCCGGTTCAACCCGGTGAAGAAAGCGTCGAACGAGCGTGACGCCCAGCCCTTTTCCTCAGCAGCAGCGCCGTGCACGGGTCGCAACATGCGGGAGCAGAGCATGGGCGTGAGGGAGAGGGCGACGAAGCTGGAGATCACCACCGCCGCGGCGATGCAGATGCCGAACTCGTTGAACAGCTGGCCGACCGAGCCGGTGAGGAAGGAGATCGGCAGGAAGACGGCCACCAGGGCCATGGTCGTGGCGATGACGGCAAAACCGATCTCGCGGGTGCCATCGAGGGCGGCCCGGATGCGGCTTTTACCCATGTCCATGTGACGGTGGATGTTCTCGAGGACGACAATGGCGTCGTCGACGACCAGGCCGATGGCCAGCACCAGGGCCAGCAGGGTGAAGATGTTGATGGTGAAGCCGGCGAAGTAGGCCACCGCTAAGGTGCCGATGATCGAGATCGGGATGGCGACGGCGGGAATGAGGGTGGCGCGGAAGCTCTTGAGGAAGACCAGCACCACGACCACTACCAGGGCGGCAGCCAGGAAGATCGTCTTCTGCACTTCGCTGACCGAGTCGATGATGAAGGTCGAGGAGTCGTAGGCCACCTGTAGCCGCATGCCGGCCGGCAGCGCTTCCTCCAGCGCGGGCAGGGCGGCGCGCACCGCCTGCGCCACTTCCAGGGTGCTGGCACTGGACTGCTTGACGATTCCCAAGCCCACGGCCGGCTGCCGGTTCCAACGCGCCACGGTGCGGTCGTTCTCGGCGCCGATGGCGATTCGGGCAACGTCCCGCAGCCTCACCTGGCCGGAACCGTCGCGGGAGAGGATGATGGCGCCGAACTCGTCGGGCGTGGCCAGGTCGCCCTGGGTGTGGACCGCGAACTCGCGGGTGTCCCCCTCGACGCGGCCGCTGGGGATTTCGGCGTTGGCGCTGCGGATCGCGGTCTCGATGTCGCCGGTTGTCAGCCCGTGGGCGGCCATGCGCAAAGGGTCCAGCCAGATCCGCATGGCATGACGCCGCTCGCCGCCGATGATGACCGCGCCCACTCCAGGCAGCCGCTGGATCGGCTCCTTGAGGATCAGGTCGGCGGTCTCGCTCAGCTCCAGCTGGCTGAACTGCTCGGCGAACAAGGCCAGCCAGACGATGGCCTGGGCATTGGCGTCTACCTTGGCGATGACCGGGTCGTTGACGGCCTCGGGCAACGCCCCCCGCACTCGGGAGACGCGGTCGCGGATGTCGTTGGCGACTTCGTCCACATCCTGGTCCAACTCGAACTCGACGGTGATCACCGAACCGCGCTGGCGACTGGACGAGGTGATCGACCGGACGCCTTCGAGCGTGGCGAACTGCTCCTCGAGCACGTCGGTGATCTCGGTCTCGACGACGCTGGGACTGGCCCCGCGGTAGAAGGTAGTCACCGAGACGATGGGCGGATCGACGTCCGGGTACTCGCGCACCGGCAGGTGGGTCCAGGCGATCAGGCCGAAGAGTAGGATGACCAGGCTCATCACCGTAGCCAGCACCGGCCGCCGGATCGAAACGGCGCTCAGCTTCACGGGGCGGGCTGATTCGGCAACGGTGTCACGGCGGCTCCTTCGTAGAGCTTCTGGTGGCCGGCACGAACGACTAGTTCGCCGCCGGCGACGCCGCTGATAACCTCGACGTACTCGGCGGTGCGGGTGCCCAGCTGCAGGGGCCGGCGCGTCGCTGTGTTGCCCTCGCCGACGACATAGGCGAAGTGGTCGGCGCCGCTGGCGAAGACCGCTTCGCTCGGCACTGTGACGGCGCTGGCGCGCTGGCCGAGGACGGCGGTGACGTCGGCCGACATCCCGGGTCGCAGGAGGCGCTCCGGGTTGTCGAGGCGGGCCATAACGCGGGCACTGCGGGTGCCCGGATCGACGACTGGCTCGACGGCATCGATATGGCCCATCAACTCATATCCCGGGAAAGCGGTGGTGGTGATCGTCACCACCACACCCCGCCGGAGCTTGCCCAGGTAGCGTTCCGGAACGGCGAAGAAGAGGCGCAGATCGCGCACCCGGGCCAGTTCGGTCAGTGGCTCGCCGGCGCGCACAAAGGCGCCGGCGCTGATACGGCGGGTGCCGACCAGACCTGCGAATGGCGCCGTGACCACCGTCTTGTCGAGCCGCGCCTGCTGTACCGCCAGGTCGGCCTCGGCGACCCGTAGGGCGGCGGCGGCATCGTCTAGATCCTGGGGTGCCCCGGCACCTTTCTCGACGACGGCCCGAACCCGGTCGTAACGGGTGCGACGCTGCGCCAGGACAGCTTCTGCGCGGCGGACTTCGGCCGTGGTCTGGGTGGCATCAAGCCGGGCGATCACGTCGCCGGCGCCGATCGGATCGCCCTCGCGGAAGGGCACGGCGACCACAATGCCGTCGATCTGGGAGACGACTGTGATACGCTCGTCGGCTTCCAGCGTGCCGATGGCCGCAAACTGGTCGGCGACAGTGCGGGTCCGTGCCGCCACGGTCTCGACCGGCGTCGGCGGCAATGCCACGCCACTGCCTCCCAAACTGCCGGGATCATCTTCGGTGCCGCAGCCGGCGCCGAGGATGATCCCGGCTGCGGGCCAGATCTTCCAGTGCTTCATCCCCTTCTCCAGGCTCGGCCGGTTCGCCTCAGGAACCCCCGGCGCCGTCCACTGCGGCCGGATGGTGGCCGGCGGTGAGGTAACGCAGGTTGGCGCGGGCGCGGGCGGTGTGCACCAGCGCCTTCGAATAAGTCTGCTGCGCCGCCGCCAGGTCGGCGCCGAGGCGGACCAGTTCAAAGGCGGTGCTGCGTCCGTGGTCGTACTCGATCAGGCCGATACGTACCTGCTCGGTGGCCGCTTCGACCCCGGCCTGGGCGGCGGCCAGACGCTCGGCGCCGTTGGCCAGGGTCCGACAATGGGCGCGAACCTCGGCGTCCAGGTTGCGCTGAGCCTTGTCGTAGGCGTGGGCGATGCGGTCGAGCTCGCTGAGCAGGCGCCGGTGTTCGCCCCGATCGGTGCGGTTACCCAGAGGAAGGCGCAGCTGCAGGCCCACTTCCCAGTTGGGGAAATCGCCTGACAACGAGCTGGACAGCGCGTCCGCCAGACCGCCGGTGTGGGCCACGGTGGTGGTGTCGGCGCCGAAAACCACCGGCTGTCCGGCACCGGCAATGCCGTTGCCGCCTAGTGCTCCGGTCAGGCGCAGGGACGGCGCGCGCGAGTGGCCGGCCGCGGCCGCCAGGGTTTTCAACGCCGCAATCTCGGCGCGGGCGGCGGCCAGCGACGGGTTGTGCCGGCGGGCGGCGGCGAGGATGCCGTTGACCTCGCCGCCGACCGCGTCGATCTCGTCGACGCCTCCGGCTGCGGGTGGATGATCCACGGGTTGATAGCGGTGGGCGCCTCTGCGGACACCGGGACGGGCATCGATGAAGGCGGCCAGTCCGTCCGAGCGGGCGTCGAGTTCTTCCCGCCGGTCGATCAGCGCCAGTTCCTGGGTCGCTAGGAAGAGACGGGCATTGGCCACTTCCACCGGGCCGACGAGTCCTGCGGCAGTGCGGGAGGCCACTTCCTTCAGCAGGGCATCCGCCCGATCGCGCAGCAGCATCTGCACGGCCAGATCGCGGGTGGCGGCATACAGGTCCCAGTAGAGGATCTCTGCCCGCGCCCGCGCCCACCGCTCGGCCTGCTCCCGCCGGGCGGTGGCGGCTTCCAGGCGCTGCTCTGCAGACGTCAGATTGCGGCGGCTACCTTTGGCGAAACCCTCTAGGAGGGGCTGGCTGAAGCGCAGCTGGCCGGTGGCCGTGTACTGGGGGTCGAGCGCGGCGAATATCGAGTTGGTCTCCTGCCGCACCGCAACCAGGGAGGCCTCCAACTCGGTGCCACTGGGCAGCTTGACGCTGACGCCGGCCGCGCCGCGGGTCTGGTCGAGTTCTACCACGTCGGCACCGGAGAAAGGCGAAGCGGATGGCTCGTCGACCGCGGAACGGTCCAGGTCGACGAAAAGCTCCGGATCGAAACGACCCCGCTCCCGCTCCACCTCGGCCGCCGCGGTGCGTTGCTGCGCGGTAGCCATCCAGACGCTGGCAGCGCGCGCGGCCGCGGTGGCCACCGCCTCTTCCAGGCTCAGCGCCTGACCCGATATCTGGTGCATGGCCAGGTCGAGGGCCTCATCCGGACTCGGGGCTGCTGCTGCAGTGGCGCAGGTCAACGCCGCGACTAGTGTGAGCGTTTTAATACCGCGGCTGCGGCGCGAGATGGATCGCAGAGGTCCTCTCAGGTGGCCTGCTCTTGTTTAGACGATTCCTGCAGGTCGTACAGCGAGGCGATGCGGCGCGGATACCGGGGAACCGGAAACTCGCTCATGGTGAAGCGCGCCACCGCCGACGGAATGCCGCGAATGTGCCTGGCATGGGCCTCGACCTTGTCGGTCTGCGAACCGTAATAGATGGGGTAGGCGTCCGCGGCGCGGTAGCTGAGGATCAGCGTGCGGCGGTTGCGGGTCGAGCGGTTGGCGACCGATGCGTGCGGCGTCATGCAGTGCATGAAGATGGCGGTGCCGGCGACGCCGGAAGCCGGTTCGGCCGCCGCCGCCTCCACCTGCTCGGTGACCATACCCCGGAACAACTCGTCGCGGTCGTGCTGCAGCAGGGGACCGTCGTGGCGCCCCGGCAGCATCTGCAGACAGCCGTTCTCTTCGTCGGTATCGTCCAGGTAGAAGAGCACGGCCAGGGAGTCACGGTTGGTCAACGGATAATAGGAGAGGTCCTGATGCCACTCCACTACCGAGCCGACGGCGGCCGGCTTCATGTTGATCTTACTGTAGTGGTAGGTCAGGTCCGGTCCCAGCAGCTGCGCAACCCGGTCCAGCACCGCCGGCGACTCGGCCAGGGCACGGAACTCGGGATAGTGGGTGCAGGGCTCGTAGATGCGGCGCACGGCGGTGCCGTCCGGCGACTGGTCCGGCTCCATCTCCATCCGCTCGGCGTCGTGCTCGGCGCGGGTATTGCCGCCGGCGATGCGCTCGATGGCGGCCAGCAGCTGCGCTACCTGGTCGCCATCGAGCAGGCCGGGCACGACGGTGTAGCCGGCCGCAGTGAACTGATCGATCTGGTGCTGCTGGAGCATGGCCCGACTCCTCGCGTACGACTCCTAATTTACAGAGAAGATAACGCACCTGCCCGACCGACTCCAGTTGGCTGGTCCTGCCCTTACCCGTTGGCGGCAAGAGCCTGGCGGCTCATGGCCGCCAGGAGTGGGTCGATGCCGGGTGGAGTGAGACGTGAGAGCCGTAGTCCCAGATCGCGCAGGAGCGGGTGACGCCGCAGCGGCTCGAGCAGGAGAAGGTCGGCATGGGGGTCGGCGAACAGGCCGCCGTGCAGGCCGACGAGGGGGCGGTCGAGACCGAGCCGTCGGTAGACGCCCAGCAGGTGCTCGGCCATGCCGCCGACCACCTGGTCGACCAGGCCGGCTGCAGCTTGGTCTCCGCCGCCGGCCACGTCGAGTACCCGCGGCGCCAGAGCGGCCACCTTCTCCTGAACGGCTGCGGTCCCGCCCTCGGGATAGAGAAGAGGGGTTATTTCCACCGGGCTCGCGATGCCGAGGTGGTTCATGACCACCTCCCGCAGTGCGGAGTCGTCCTGCCGGCGGCCGTCGGCCACCTGTAAGGCGACGTCAATGGCGTGTATGCCGAGAAAGTAGCCGCCGGTCTCGGAGGGCATGCGGTAGCCGTAGCCGCCGGCGCGAATATCCCCGTCGCCGCCGGTGCGACGACCCATGCACAGCGAGCCGGTCCCGGCGATGAGCACGATCCCCTCGCCGATGGCGTCGAGCAACAGGCCCCCGTCGTTGGTGACGTGGACGCGCTCGGCAGCGAAGCCGTGGGCGATGAAAGCGGCGCGGATGGCGTTGCGGCTGGCGGCGGTGCCGGCGCCGGCGAACCCGCCCACCACCATCCAGTCGGCAGTCGCGACGATGGCGCACGAGTCCACCGCCTCGCGCACCAGCGCGGCGACGCCGTCGCGGCCGAGGTGGCGGAAGTTGCCCGGACCGAGCAACCGGTCGCAGGTTTTGCGGGGGTTGGCGTTGGTGTCGATCTCGGCGGTCAGGACGCGGGTGTTGGACCCGCCGGCGTCCAGACCCAGAACCGGTGTCGGCATGGTTGCGGTTGTCCTGGCTGGGTGGAGGCGGATCAATAATAGACCCGCTGTCCCTGGTCTTCAATGCGGGCGCCCCGCAACGCCAACCCTCAGCCCGCGGTTGGTCGGCACCGTCTCCGGCCCTATGTTCTGCCGGATGGCGCTGCCAACGGCAGCGACCGAACCATTCGCGAGGATGAGCATGAGCCAGGCCGGTGCCATTGGCTGCCATAAGGAAGAGCTCGACACACCCGTCCTGCTGCTGGACCTAGATGTGCTGGAAGCCAACATCCGCTACATGGCCGATATCATAGTTCGGCAAGCGGGAGTCGGCTGGCGCCCGCACACCAAGGGCATGAAGACTCCGGCACTGGCTCACAAGCTCATCGCTGCCGGGGCCCACGGTATCACCTGCGCCAAGCTGGGCGAGGCGGAGATCATGGCCTACGCTGGCGTCGGCGACATTCTGGTCGCCAACCAGGTTGTCGGTGAACGCAAGATCGAGCGTCTGGTCAACCTGCGGCGCCACAGTGATGTGGCCGTGCTGGTTGACGATTTGGACACTGTCAACCAGATCGGTGCTGCCGCGCGCGCCAAGGGCGTACAGGTCCGCGTGCTTATCGAGGTGGAGGTCGGCATGGAGCGGGCGGGCATCGGCGCCGGCGAGCCCACCCTCGAGTTTGCTCGCCACGTCGCCGCATGCGAGGGGGTGCAGTTGGCCGGTCTGCAGTGCTGGGAGTCGCAGGCCATCCGCATCGTTGACCAGGAAGAGAAGCGCCGGATGATCCTGGAAGCTTTGCAGCTGATCACCGGCACCGCCGACCTGTGCCGACAGGCAGGCCTGCCGATCGACATCGTCAGTTGCGGCGGCACCGGCACCTTCGCCATGTCCTCGTTCGCGCCGGGGATCACCGAGATCGAGGCCGGCGGCGGCATCTACGGCGACCGCCAGTACACCGAGTCCTTCCACGTGCCCGGAATCGAGTGCGCCCTGTTCGTGCGCTCGACCGTGACCTCGCACCCGACCCCGACGCGCTTCATCTGCGATGCCGGAAAGAAGACGATGAGCAACGACGCCACCCCGCCGGAGCTGGTCGACGTCGACGGCGTCACCGACCTGGCGCTTTCGGCCGAACACGCCATCGTCCGCCTCGAGGCGCCGAGCGTTGGACCCAAGGTCGGCGAGCAGCTCGAGTTCAGGACCGGGTACTCGGATACCACCGTCGTGCTGCACGACGAGGTCTACGGCATTCGCGATGGGATCGTGGAAGTGATCTGGCCCCTGTGGGGCCGGGGACGACTGACCTGAGGCTCTACGCTGTCTGCGTCTCGGTGAAGGTGGCCGCCTGGTCGCGGCCGCTGTTCTTGGCCTTGTATAGGGCCTTGTCGGCGTTGTTGAGCAGGTCGCGGGCCGAGACCGGAGTCGTCGTCGCGTCGCTGCTCTCCGCCTCCAGGGAAGCGACTCCTAGGCTGATGGTGATCGGGGAGTCATCGGGGGCCGTCAGCGCCGTGCGCGCTCGTTCGCACATGCGCTCGGCCCAGAGGGTGGCCGCCGCCAGCCCGGACGCGGGCAGGACCAGCACGAACTCCTCCCCCCCGTAACGCGCGGCCAGGTCGCTGGACCGCACCGACTGCATCAGCAATTCGGATAGCACCTTGAGGAGGCGGTCGCCGGCATCGTGGCCGAACTGGGCGTTGACCGCCTTGAAGTGGTCGATGTCGGCGATGACTACCGACAGTGGCTTCTTTTGCCGGTAGGCCCGGTTGATCTCGCGGTCGAGGAACTCCATCAGAATGCGACGGCTATAGAGCCCGGTAAGCGGGTCGCGGAAGGCGATCTGCTCAAGCTCGTGCTGCACCGGCTGGATGATGTTGACGACCTGCTGGATCACCGTCCAGGACAGGTTGTAGATCGACTCCACCTGCTCTTCGGGCGACAGGTTGTGGGTGCGGCTCTCTTGGACCTGGTTGTAGAAGTTGTCGAAGTCGATGAGGAGGCGCCAGATCAGGTCGGCGATCTGGCCGTCGATGACCACGACCTCCTTGAGATCGCGGCTGATGATGTGGCGCTGGGTGATGGAGATGTGGGCGAAGTTGATGAGCCAGTCTATCGACACGGCCCGGATCAGGGCGTCGGCCTCCGGGAAGGTCGAGATGCCCAGGTTCGCTGCTTCGACCAGAGCCGGCGAGGTATCGTCGACATCGCAGATGCCCACAACATCGACCTGAGGTATGTCCTGGAGGCTCTGGAGTAGCGCGAACCCCCCCTGTCCCGCGCCGATGATGCCGATGCGAACCTTGTTCATCCGGTCAGTGATACTGAGTTGGGGTGTGATCCGCAATTCACGCTCCGAGACGGCCGACAGGTCGAAAGATGACGGCACAGCGCGTTCGCGTCAACCATCGTCGGCGCCGGGGAAGAGGACGTAGCCGACACCTGAACCGCCCAGCCAGGCCCGGAGGAACGACTCGAGCGGGTAGGCCCTCGGGACCTGTGAGGGCGCGGGTGCGGCCGGGTCGTTGACCAGCACCGAGTCCCCCTCGAAACCGCGCACCACGACCAGGTGTCCCTTCGTCTTCGGGACGGCCGCGCCGGGGAGCTGGTCCCGACCGTAACGGATGGAGGCGACGATCGGAACCTGGTGCTCCAGCAGCCAACGGGCCGTGGCCCAGTCGGGGAAGCGCAGCAGGTAGCCCAGTAGCCCATGTCGGGAGGCGGCGTAGAGGGCGGCCGGCCAGACCCCGTAGAGGTCGTGAGCGGGGTGATAGGCGGCGTGGGCCACCTCGAGGAGGTCAGCATCGCCGCCGAAATGACTAATCACCATCGTCACACTCGTCGGCGAGCAGAGGCGGGGTCCCAGCTGTGGGTCGATCATCTGGGTCAGGGCAGGGACATCCACGTTTGCCCGGCCGGTGCTGGAGCCGGTGGCTGGAGCGGCCGAGTCTGGCGCACGGACCGAGGCCGTCAACAGACAGGGGGCGCCGGCCAGACTCGAGGCGGGTCCCGCCCGCAACCGGATTTGGGCCCGGGAGAGCGGCCGGTCGATCGCAAAATAGTCGATCAGAGAGCGAACCGGGGCGTTGGGGGCATCATCACCATTGAAGGCGGCTATGGGGGCCCCTATTGGACTCAGCGGCACGCTCTGGACAGCACCCGACTCGGTCCACTCGAGCGCGATCTGAAAGCCGTAGGGTGCCCTGGTCTGGGCGCTGAAGCTGGGTAGGACCTCGAGGCCGGCCGGGTCCGTGATGGAAGCGGCTGGTTCGATCGCGCCGAGGTCGAGGCAGTACTCGCAGAGATCGCCCCGCTGCTGCCAGACAAGCTCGTGGTGGGCAGGAGGGCGGCAGGAGGGCGGGACGAACCGACTGATCCGTTCGGAGACGGTCTCTTTTCCGGCCAGGAGCAGGCGCGTAGCCATCGCTGGAGGCGGCTTGGCGCGGGACCTGTTACCGCCCGCGAGATTTTTGATAACCTGGTTCTGAGGACCGTTGTATATTGGTAATAATCATGGCCTTACGCAACCGCTAGACCTCCCTGCACCAACCGCTTTCCGATGCCGCCGACACCCCCCGATCACCGCCCCGACCACTGGCGGAAAGCCGTTGTCTGGACGCTTCTGCTGGCGCTGATCGGACCCGCCGACCGGGCGCTGGCACAGTTCACCGGAGACCGGCCGAGCCACATGGGTGCCGGGCTGCGCTTCGGTCTGTCCAAGGGATCGACCGAACTGGAGGATCAGCACGAGTTCCTGATCCACGGCTTCGTGCAGCGGTCGTTGCGCGACAGGTGGCAGGGTGAGCTGGGCCTGGGTTACGGCCAGCTCACCAACTCAAACTACTCCACCGACTTGCTCCTTGCCCTCCTGCGGCTGATGCGGACCCTGGTAGCCTTCGAGAACTGGTATGGCTACGCCCACGGTGGCATCGGCCTGATCGACTACGATATCGTGCCGGCCGCTGGCGTCGCCGAGCCGCCGTTCGAGAGATTGGGGTTCACGCGGTCACTGATGACCGGCGTCGGCTTCCAGGTGAGCCTGACCAACAAGCTTACGCTGGAGGTGGACGGGGGCTACACCCACTCGTTGACCGACCGCCTCAACGGCGTCAGGGCCGACGCCGGCAACGACGGATTCTGGAGCTGGTCGCTGGGGCTGCGGATCGAGGAACGTCCCCGCGGCTGGGTCGAGGCGCGGCCTCAGGACGTGGTGGCGTTGGAAGAGCCGGTCGAGGAGCCCCCATCCCCGGAAGAGCCGGTTGAGGTGCCCCCACCCCCAGAGGTCTTCGTTCCCGACGTCGACGCCGTGCCTGAGGCGCCGGACCAGGACGGGGACGGCTTGCGCGATTTCGACGAGCGGCGCATTCATTTCACCAACCCCCTCATGTTCGACAGCGACGCGGACGGCCTGAGCGACGGCGCCGAGGTGCTCGAGTACGGCACCAACCCGAACGTCGCAGACTCCGATGGCGGCGGTGTCGACGATGGCACCGAGTTCGGTGGCGGGACCGATTCTCGGGAGCGTAGAGGCGCCGGCGGTCCCGAGGCGCTGGCTTCATTCCCCGCCATCTTCTTCGAGTCGGACGGCGCGCGCCTCGACACCGCCGACAAGATGCTCCTCGACCGGGTGGTTAACCAGCTGCTCGAGCAATCCCAGATCAAGCTGGAGTTGCGGGGCTATACCGACGACGGGGGTGGCGTGGAGGAGAATCTCGAGCTAGCCTTGCGGCGGGCCCACGTTGTCTTCGACTACCTGGTGAGCCGGGGGATCGCTGCGGGGCGCCTGCGCCCGCGAGCCCTGGGCGAGGAGCGCCCGCGGGCGGCCAACGATATGCCCGTGGGGCGTCGTCGGAACCGGCGGGTGGAACTGATGCAGCAGGAGTAGGTGATGAGGGGTGGAGAGGGCCCGGGGTCGAACGTGAATCGGGTCAGGGCGTTTCTAAAGGTGATCTGGCGGAGGGGTACTACCGGTGGAACCGGGAGCCACATCCGGGAACCGCGATGCGGCTCCCGGATGGGTGACGCAGTAGGTCAGGCGCGCTTGAGGACCGGCAGGCCATTCTTGGTCTCGGAGACTACGTAGCCGGCCGGGACCGCATCCAGCGCCCCTTCTTTCTCTTCCTTGGCGAAAAAGTAGATGGTCTGGGTGTTGCCGTTCTTCAGGGTTGTCTCCCTCGAGTGGAGGATATAGCTCTTGCCCTGCGAATTGGTGTGGGTGAATGCCATGGATTCTCCTTGTCTCCGGTGGGTAGTGCGTTTTCGAGGACGGGTGCTGCAAAGGCCGGGGGTTTCCCAAACATATCACCCCTCACTAAATCTGACAACCGTATTTTCGGGTTGCAGCGACCCCCTTCCGCCTGCCCAAAGCGCGGTCGGCGATGCCCTCCAGGGTCGCGCGCCCAGCTCGTCGCCCCGGCCGTTGGGGAAGGCCGCTTCTCGGTTCGCTGGGCTACGGGCCCTCTTGCAGCTCCACCACGACTCTGCCGCGCTGGGCTCCCTCGAGGATCCGGGCGATCTCGGTGTCGAGGGATTCGAGGCTGACGGTACGGCTCAGCTGCTCAGGCCTGGAAAACTTCCACTCCCCGGCCAGCAGCTGCCAGAGGGCGGTCCTGACATCGGTGGGTAAGTCGACCGAGTTGATCCCCACCAGGCGCACCCCGCGCAGGATGAACGGGTAGACCGTCGTCGCCAGCTCGGCGGCGGCGACCAGGCCGCAGCAGGTGACCACGGCGTTGTTGGCCACCGACTTGATCGCGGTGGCCAGGATCGACCCGCCCACCGAGTCGACGACGCCGGCCCAGCGCCCCGACAGTAGTGGTTTGCCCGAGTCGTCGTCCACTGCTGATCGGTCGATCACCTCGGTGGCGCCCAAGCTCTCGAGGAAAGGGCGTTCTTCCGTCTTCCCGGTCGCCGCTGTAACCGCGTAGCCCAGATGGGCGAGGATACCGACCGCCAGGCTGCCCACGCCGCCTGTGGCGCCGGTAACCAGGATCTCGCCGGACTCGATGCCGGCGGCGCGCAGCTCCCGGATGCAGAGACCGGCCGTGAGGCCGGCGGTGCCCAAAACCATCGACTCGAACGGGCTCAGGCAGGCAGGCAGGGGGATGGCCCATAGCGCTGGAACCCGGACGTACTGACCATAGCCGCCCGGGGTGTTCATCCCGAAGTCATAGCCGGTGACCAGCACCAGGTCGCCTTCGCCGAAGTGGTCGCTGGTGCTCTCCTCGACCACGCCAACCGCGTCGATGCCGGGCGTGTGGGGGAAGCTCTGGGTGACGCCGGGGTGGCCGGTGGCCGAGAGGGCGTCCTTGTAATTAAGCGAGGAGTACTGGACTCGGATCAGCAGATCGCCGGGAGGGAGGTCGTCGGTGCTGCGGGTGGTGATTTGTCTGGGGAAGGTGCGGTCGGCGGCTTTTTCGACGACCATGGCACGGAACTCTGTGGGCATGTGTTAACCTCTTTTCTCGTCGATCGTACTTGGGTCTGAAGGAAGCGGCCGGATGGTGCCAGAACGCGGGGAGCCGTCGCCTCTGGCGGCACTCAACTTTCGGAGGGGTGTCATCACAGCCTGTGGTATTCTAGGGTAAATGGCCTGTTCGTTACCCCGGTTCTAGGGTCGTGGGCATATATTACCCCGGATGGAATCGGGGGACAAAGCAGATCAACTGGAGTTCTTTGCTACCGTGCCGCGGCGGATGGAGCCGTTGCTGGCGCGGGAGTTGGAGGAGTTGGGGGCGGTGGCAGTGGAGCGGCGGCGGGCGGGGGTGGCGTTCCGGGGAGGATTGGAGATCGGCTACCGGGCGTGCCTGTGGTCGCGGCTTGCGAGCCGGGTGCTGTTGCCGCTGGCCGAGGGGCCGGCGGGGGACCAGGAGGCGTTGTATGAAACGGCGAGAGGCGTCGGGTGGGAGGAGCATCTGGACGTGGACGGCACGCTGGCGGTGGACTGTGCTCTGACCTCCTCCGCCCTGAACCACAGCCACTTCGCTGCCTTGGTGGTCAAGGACGCGGTCGTCGATCGACTGCGGGATCGCTTCGGGCGCCGGCCTTCCGTGGACACGGAACGGCCCCAGCTGCGGATCAATGCGTTTGTCCTGAAAGACCAGGTGACGCTGAGTATCGACCTGTCGGGGGACAGCCTGCACCGCCGGGGGTATCGGACCGCCGGCGGGGTCGCGCCCCTGAAGGAGAACCTGGCTGCGGCCATTCTCGTGCAGGCAGGCTGGCCCGCTATCACCGTCACCGGCGGCCGGCTCGTGGACCCGATGTGCGGCTCGGGCACGCTGCCGATCGAGGCGGCGCTGATCGCCGGCGATGTGGCGCCGGGTCTGGGGCGTCCCTTCGGATTCCAGGGCTGGCGGCAGCACGACGGGGTACTGTGGGCCAGGCTCGTCGGGGAAGCGGAAGAGCGCCGTGGCCGGGGCGGAGCGCCGGCGCCTGCTATCCTGGGCTTCGACGCCGATGCCGGCGCCATCCGCCGTGCCCGGGAGCACGCCACGCGCGCCGGTGTCGAAGAGCGGATTCACTTCGAGCGCCGCCGGCTGGACCAGGTCGAGGGGCTGGAGGAGGCGGCCGGTCTGCTCGTGGCCAACCCCCCGTATGGCGAGCGCATGGGAGACCAGGTCGAGCTGGTGGCGCTCTATGCCGAGCTCGGGGCCCTGCTCAAGCGCGGCTTTGCCGACTGGCACGCCGCCGTGTTCAGCGCCAACCCGCGCCTGCGGGTGGGGCTGCGGCCGAGCCGGTCCTACCGGTTCTATAACGGGCCCCTCGACTGTACCCTTTCGCTTTTCCGGCTGGCGGCCGTCCGCGCGGGGCCGGAACAGCCAAGCGTCGTCGTGGAGGCGGAAGCCGGCTCGGGCGACAGCCCGGGCGCGCAGCTGGCTAACCGCCTGCGCAAGAACCTGCGCATCATCGGCAAGTGGGCGCGCCGGGAAGGCGTCACCTGCTACCGTCTGTACGACGCTGATTTGCCCGAGTACGCGGTGGCGGTTGACCTCTACCGAGCCCCCGCCGGTACCTGCACGTGGGCCCACGTGCAGGAGTACGAGGCGCCGGCAACCGTGGATCCGGTACGGGCGGCGGCGCGCCGGAGCGAGGCGGTGGCCACCGTCCGGCAGGTGCTCGGGCTCCAAGAGGAGGCGGTGTTTCTCAAGGTGCGCCAACGCCAGCGGGGCGGACGTCAGTACGGGCGGCAGGCAGAGGAAGGGGTGTTCCACGAGGTCGGCGAAAACGGTCTCCGTTTCCTGGTGAACTTCACCGACTACCTCGATACCGGTCTTTTCCTCGACCACCGCCCCACCCGGCAGTTGATCCGCGAGCTGGCGGGTGGTAAGCGGTTCCTCAATTTGTTCTCCTACACCGGTTCGGCCACCGCCTGCGCTATCGCCGGTGGCGCCACCGCCACCACTTCGGTCGACATCTCCGCCACCTACCTCGACTGGGCGCGCCGCAACCTGGATCTGAACGGATTCCGGGGCGCTCGGCACCAGTTGGTGCGCGACGACGCTCAGGCCTGGCTCGGGTCACCCGTGCGGCAGCCGAACAGCTTCGACCTGATCTTCCTCGATCCACCCACCTTCTCTCGGTCGAAGCGGATGCAGACCGAACTCGAGGTGCAGCGGGATCATCCGGCTCTGATCGCGGCGGCCATGCGGCTGCTCTCGCCCGGTGGCGAACTGCTGTTCTCGACCAACTTCCGCAAGTTCAGGCTGCAGCGGGAGCGGCTTGGTGCCTTCGCGGTGGAGGAGATCACGCGTCAGACGGTCCCGCGCGACTTCGAGCGCCGGCCGAAGATCCACCAGTGCTGGCGGGTGCGCCACGCCACGCCGGCAGGCGATCCCGGCTGAGGGCGGCGTTTGTTCGACCGGTTTCCGTACCTGATCATTAGTCTGCGGTCACCACCAAAGGGCGCGAGCCGCGCCACTGGAGAGCAAAATGCCCGATAAGTACCGCGTCGCTCTTACCGCCGACCTCTACAATGGCGACCAGCTGCTGTGCGAGGACATGGGTTTGAACGTGCTCGACGCGCAGCCCCACCTCGAGCGCTTCAACATCAAAGAGCACCGGTCCGAAGTTGGCTCGGAGCAGCTCGAAGGGGCGCAGGGGGTGCTGGTCTGGGCGCCGGCCATCACGGCCAGCACCGTGTCGCAGGCCGACGACCTGCTGGCCATCAGCAGGATCGGCGTCGGTTTCGACAAGGTGGACGTGGCCGCCTGCAGCGCGCAGGACGTCTTGGTATTCACCACGATGGGTGCGGTCGACCGGTCCCTGGCCGAGGGGACGGTTACCTTCATGCTCGCCCTCTCGCACAATCTGCTGATAAAAGACCGCTCACTGCGGGGCGAAAACTTCCGCTGGACCCAGTTCGATCACCTGGGCAAGGAGCTGCGCGACCGTACCTTCGGCGCCGTTGGCCTGGGCGGCATCGCCACCGAAGCGATCCGGCTGCTGAGCATCTTCGGGATGAACGCGCCGATCGCCTACGACCCCTATGTCGACGCCGCCACGGCCATGGCGCTCGGCGTTGAGTTGGTGTCGCTCGACCAACTGATGCGGCGGGCCGACTTCATCTCGGTTCACTGTCCGCTAAGCGACTCGACCCGGGGTCTGATCGGCGCCGAGCAGATCGGCCAGATGAAATCGGACGCCTACCTGATGAACACCGCCCGGGGCGGAATCGTCGACGAGGATGCGCTTTACGACGCGCTCAAGCACAAGCGCATCGCCGGCGCCGCGCTCGACGTGTTCGCCAGCGAGCCGCTGACCGAGCCGCCCCGACTCGCCGAGCTCGACAACGCGATCATCACCCCGCACGCCATCGGCATGACCGACGAGCTGATGCGCGACATCGGCGCCGCCGCCTGTCAGAAGTTGGTCGACCTGTCCCTGGGCCGCGTGCCCGAGAAAGGCCTGCTCAATCCCCAGGTACTGGAGAGCTCGGGCTTCCAGCAGAAGTGGCAGCGTCTGCGGGTCGGTGGCTGATGGCCCGGCGACCCCGGCTGGCCTGCGCCGATTTCACCTTTCCGCTCCTGACCCACGAGCAGTCCCTGGACCTGGTCGCCACCCTCGGGTTCAAGGGCGTCGACATCGGCCTGTTCCAGGGCCGGTCTCACTTGCAGCCCGCATCCGAGTTCGCCACCCTCAAACGCAACGCACGACGGCTCAAGCGCAAGCTCGACGAGCGCGGCCTGCTGATGGCCGACCTGTTCCTACAGACCAGCACCAACTTCGAGGTCTCGGCCGTCAACAACCCGCGTCCCGGCGTGCGGCGCAAGAACCGGGATTGGTTTCTCAAGACCCTGGATTACGGAGCGGAGTGCGGTGGCAGGCACGTGACCGGGACGCCGGGCATTGAGTTTCCCGGGCGCAGTCACCGACAGTCGCTGGACCTGGCGATCGAGGAGCTGGCCTGGCGGGTAGAACGGATCAAGCCCTACGGCATGACGCACGGCGTGGAGGCCCACATCCGCTCGATCGTGCCGACGCCGCGCCAGGCCCAGCGACTGATCGAGGCAGTGCCGGGACTCACCCTGACCTTGGACTATGCCCACTTCACCTACACCGGCACCGCCGACAGAACGATCGAGCCGCTGGTCGCGCACGCCAGCCACTTCCACATCCGCGGCGGCCGCCGCCGCCGGTTGCAGTGCAACTTCGACGAAAATGTGATCGATTTTGCGCGGCTGTACCGGGCGATTGTGAAGGTCGGGTACCGGGGATGGCTGGGGGTGGAGTACGTGTGGACGGAGTGGGAGCATTGCAACTGGTCGGATAACCTGTCGGAGACTATCCGGTACCGGAATTTTCTGTTGGAGATGGGGCGTAGCGTCAAGTAGAGAGACAGGTCCGGCAGGGTGCGTCGCCGCCCGACTAAGCCCAGATGAGGTCAACTCCTGAACGGGCGAGTTGTGGTCAGCCGATTTCTACGCCGATTCTCCCAGCCACCTCGTGGATGTAGTTCCTCGCCCGGGTGAGCTCGTGGTCGGTGCCGAAGTAGTGGAAGACGGGGGAGGCGACAGTGCCGGAGACGCCGATGTCGCGGAGGTGCTCGATGGTAAAGATGATGTCGGTGTCGAGGGCGGCCAGGCGTTTCAGGTAGACTTCGTAGTCGATCAGGCCGCTGCCGGGGGGCATCTCATCGATCTTGGTGACCCAGTGGGTGTCGTCGAAGCGGACGTCCTTGGCGTGGGCGCCGACGATGCTGTCGCCGACTTCGTCGAAGCAGTAGTTGAGGAAGTCGGTGTAGTTCCGGACGACCCGGTGGTTGGTCATGTTCACTGGGTCGAGCATCACCTTGAGCCTGGGTGAGGCGACCTGGTCGAGTAGGCGCCGCAGCTGGCTGGGTGAGTCGAGGGGCCCGCGGTTGCCGGGGTGGAGGGTGATGTCGACGCCGAGACGCTCGGCTTCGGGCATGAGTTCGGCGAAACCGCCCACCAGGCGGGTCCAGACATCCTCGTTCCACAGGTCGCCGGGCTCGTCGGTGATGACGCTGAGACCGAGGCAATGGACGCCGAGGTCGGCGCAGTGCTGCAGGTGCCGTTGGATATGGGTGACGCCGTCTCGCCGCGCCGCCGCGGACTCGGAAGCCAGGGGCCAGCCGGCGCCGTACATGGTGTACTCGCCGAGGAACAGGCCGGCTTCCGCGAAGCTGGATCTGAGGGCGGTTATCTGTTCGGGGGTGTAGTCGCCCTCGGGCACCATGCCGCAGCCCTCGACGCCGATGGCCTGCAGTCGGGCGATAAGCGCCAGCGGATCGCCGACGTTGGCGCCGCTCCAGAATCCAACACCTAGTTTCATCACATTCTCCGCAACTCAGAAGTGGTTGAGAATGGTCTCGCAGATCGATCCTGCGAGTTGAATTTGCCCGGGCAGGAGTTCCTCTACATCAACTCGGCCTCGGTCTCACCTAGCGCAACGTCGACGATATCCACCAGTTCATCCAATTCTTCCCGACTGATGGTCAGCGGCGGATAAAAACGGATGTCATCGCCGTTGACGTAGTCGGCGCAACCTTGCGTCGCGCCTCCGTTGAGTCCGCGCTCCAGCATTTTGCAGGCCACCGCCTTGGAGAACCCAACCCCGGCCGGGAAGGGCTCCCGCGTCTGTTTGTTCCGAACCAGCTCGATTCCCAGCATCATCCCGAAGGCGCGCACCTGTCCCACCGACGGGTGTGTCGCCAGCGCCTGGGCGCGCGATTCCATGTGCGTCCCCATCTCGGCGGCGTGGGCGAGGATCTCTTCGCGCTCGATTATGTCGAGCACCTCTATTCCCACCCGCATGGCCAACGGATTGTTGACGTAGGTGAAGATGTGGTTGAAGACTTCGCCGGCGTCGGCGAAGGTCGCGCCGATGGCCCCGCGCATCAGCACCCCACCAAGTGGTACGTAGCCGCTGCTGGCCCCCTTGCCGAAGACGAGCAGGTCGGGAATCACGTCCCAATGCTCGATGGCGAACAGCTTGCCGGACCGGCCGAAGCCGTTGACGATCTCGTCGGCGACGAAGAGCACGTCGTAG
>CAYWBJ010000237.1:0-4291 GCA_964456165.1 uncultured Gemmatimonadaceae bacterium
GACAGACCCGCGGCGATGGCAGCCGCCTCGCCACCACTGGAGCCCCCGCAGGTCATCTCCACATTCCACGGATTACAAGTCCGGCCGTACACCTCGTTGCCAGTCTCCCACCAGAACGCGAACTCCGGCATGTTGGTGTGGCCGATATGGATCGCACCGGCCGCGCGCAGCCGCGCCACCGCCGGCGCGTCGGCGTCGGCCACCCGGTCCGCGAACAGCTTAGCGCCTCTGGTCGTTCGCAGCCCGGCGACGTCGAAGCAGTCCTTCGTGGTGAACGGCACCCCGTGCAGCGGCGGCAGCTCGTCGCCGCGAGCGACCGCCTCTTCCGCGCGGCGGGCGTCGTCGAGGGCCCGGTTGTTGAGGGAAACCACGGCGTTTACCCGCTCGTTCACCGCCGATATGCGCTCCAGATGACGGCGAACGACCTCGACGGGAGAGATGGTCCGGTCGCGGACCATCTCGGCGAGGTCAGAGGCGTCGCGATAGTAGAGTTCGGCAGTCATGACAGGTCACCCGCAAGGCACCGGTTCGGGCCGGCTTCGTCTCGACGATGAAGAAACTGATGCGGACACCCCGCCGCGACAACCGCGGCGGTTCCGGATAATTTTCCGATCGTCGCGGACTCCTCCGGCGGCCATTGACAGGATTGCGCTAAATCCGTTCGCTACCACGTCATGCCCCCGCCCGGCTGACGCCGGGATCGCGCGAGCACCACCGGACTCGGCCACCCATCGATTCGCCTGGAATCTGCCCATGCCTGCCCCGCTGACAATCCGTGCCATCGAAAGCCGCGTCCTGACCGCCGACAACGGTCCGCGCTACGATCAGACCGCGGGCCTGCCCAGCGTGCGTGACGCCGGCGCCCGCGCGCCGGCGAGCACCGGTCCCTTCCCCGGCCGCGACGATCGCCGGCACATCTGTTATTACCCCCCGACCCGCAACGTCGTAATCGTGAAGATCACCGCCGGCGACGGTCAGATCGGCTGGGGCGAATGCCTCACGCCGGTAGCGCCGCGGGTCGCCCACACGATCATCGAGGAGCTGCTGGCCCCCATGCTCATCGGGGCAGACGCCCGCGAGATCGAGCTGCTTTGGGAGCGCATGTTCTCGACCATGCGCTTACGCTCTCACGACTCCGGACATACGACCGAGGCCATGTCCGGCATCGACATCGCCCTCTGGGACCTGCTCGGGCACTACCGCGAAGAACCGGTCTGGCGCCTGCTGGGCGGCGCCTATCGCCGCCGGCTTCCGGTCTACGCCTCCGGCGTGCCGGGTCAGACCAACGAGGAACGCCTGGCCAGCCTCGAAGAGCTCGTGCAGGAGAAGGGCTTCAGCGCCGTGAAGCTCTCGGTCGGCAACGGCACCTACGCGGAGCAGCGCAACACCGTCGCCGCGGTGTCCGCCGCGCTGGGCGAGCGCGGACGGCTGCTGGTGGACGTCCACGGCACCTTCGACCTGGCTGACGCCCGCCGCTTTGCCGCCTTCCTGGAAGAGCTCGGCAATGTCGAGTGGCTCGAGGAGGCACTGCTGCCGGACGACCACGACGCCTACGCCGAGCTCACCGCCTCGACGACCATCCGTATCGCCGTCGGCGAGACCGACACCCACCGGGCGATGGTGCGGGAGCGGGTGGTGCGACGGGGCTGCGACGTGGTGCTGCCTGACGTCTGCCGCGCCGCCGGAATCACCGGGACCGCACGCATGGCCCGCCTGGCCGACACGTTCGGGGTCGCCTGGGCCTCGCACGTGAGTGTCGGCACCGAGCTGCACAACGCCGCCGGACTCCACATCGGTGCCGCCACGCCTAACTTCCTGGTCTCCGAATATCCGTACCGCTACGCCGAGGGGCCGTTCGGACTGGCGCTGACACCGGGGATGAAGAGGCCGATCGACGGCTGGATCGACATCGGAGAGGAGCCCGGGCTAGGCGTCGAGGTGAGCGAGGACGGGGTCGACAACCTGACCGTGCAGCGCCAGCTGACAGCGCTCGAGTAAGCCCTTGTCCCTGGTCCCCTGGATCTTTATGCACGAGCCGCTGGAGCACTGGCTCGCCGACTACCGGAAGACCTTCGACGCCTGGGATGAGGGAGGCGTGCGCGGCATCGCGGTGGGGCGGCTCTGGTTCCGCGAGCCCGAGGGACAGGGCATTTCCCTCTGGGGAGATACGGTCACCCCGGCCTTCGCTCCCGATCCGGAAATCTACCGGCGTTTCGGTATCAACTCCCCCCCCGAGACCCCGCGCAACCGCGACAAGGAGCGACAGCTGCACGCGCTGCTCGACGACGCCGTCGGCCGGGGCTGGAAGGTGATGATCTTCGACTCCCGCGACGGCCTGCGCCTCCTCTACCAGCGCGGCCAGGCCGGCGACACCGGCCTGGTGCCGGGGGAGGATCCGCTCGGTGCCATCGAGGTCGTGGCCGGCATGCAGGACCTTCTCGATGCCTTTCCCCAGGTCCACGGCATTATCCTCGATCAGCCGGGCGAACAGGACTACGAGCTGGAATGGCACCGCGGCACCGAGTGGCTGGTGATGGATCCCTACAAGCGCTGGAAGCTCGAGTGCGCCGGAGTCGATGTCGCCCGCGCCGAACGGGGCATGGCCCGCCTGCACGAGCGGTTCCGCAACCTGAGCCCCAACCTGGTGCGCTACCACGCCGGTGGGGGCATGCTTGCCGCCCTCACGCTCTTCGACGTCAACGAGGACGCCCTGTACTGGTTGCGGGCCCGGCGCCGGGCCTCCCTGGCCTTCGCCGACGCCGTTCGCGCCGAGATGCCGCGCCTCAACCGCTCGATGGAGCTGGGCGGCATCCCGCGCACCGCCGCATTCTCCGGCCTCACGGGGCAGGACTTCGGCACCATGGCGGCCCAGTTCGACTACGTCTTCCCCAAGCATTACTTCTGGCACCGCGGCAACGACGGGCTCTACGGCACTCTCGCTCGCTGGGTGCGCCAACTGGGCGAGTGGAACCCGCAGCTGACCGAGACCGACTGCTTCGCCGTGGCGAGTTCACTCTTCGGCCTCGAGCTCCCCGGCATCCACTCTCTCGACGAGATGGATCTGGGCTTCCCTGGGGAGTTCTTCTCCGAGCTGGTCTACAGCGAAACCGCGCGGGCGGTGGCCGCCATCGGCGACGACAAAGCGATCGCCTGGGTCTCCACCGGCCGGTCCCCCCACGGCGGTGAACCGATGACGGCGCGCGACCTGCACGGCATCCTGACCGCCTCCGAGCGCGCCGGTCTGAAGCGTTTCCTCTTCCAGCCCGATCCCGACCTGAGCGCCTCGGAATGGGGCGTGATCTCCGGCCTCTGCGGCCGGCGCTGGCGTCAGGATCCGGAGGGCTACTGGCCTTCCGACAGCTACCGCCCCGAGGCCTGGAGCCGCAACTGACCGGAGCCGCCACCTTCCACCATCGCCACCTTCCAACATAAAGAAAGAACGCGACAGATGACGACGATCACCGCCACCGCAACACCACCGACCCCGACCTGGGCGCGGCTCCAGCGCCGGCTGATCGAGGCAGCCGGCGCCGCCGCCCCCCTCATGGTGAAGAAGTACACCGAGCCCGGCGGAGTGCCCTACAGGGCCGACAACGTCGACGACCTCTACGAGCTGTTCTACAACTGGGGTCTGTTCTACGCCATCGGCGGCCGGGACGAGATGCTGGACTGGGCGCTGCAGGAGTATAACGCCATCACCCGCTTTTTCGACGACGGCCACGTCGGCCGAGTGCACCCCAAGACCGGACCGGAGATCCACAACGAGTACTACAACGACACCGAGTGGCACCACCAAGGCGAAGGCAACATGCTGTTCTACGACTTCGGCGTCGCCGAGCCGGCCATCTCGGAGAACGTGCGCCGCGCCCGTCGGTTCGCCGCCATGTTCATCGGCGAGGACCCGGAGGCGCCCAACTACGACGCCGAGCACCGCATCTTCCGTTCGCCGGTCCCGACCAGTCTCGGCCCCCAGCTGGACGCCGACCCCCACATGGCCAAGATGCTGCTGTGGGGCCGCGACTGGGAAGACCTGCGCTATTACGGAATCCGCGCCTCCCTGCACCCTATGATCGACTACGTGGAGGACGGCTGGGAGAAGGACCCGGTACGTCGGCAGGAGATAACCGAGCTGTTCACCAGGGCCGTGATGCACGGCGACGTGCCCCAGAGCATGGCGGCCACCGCCCTGGTCACCAACGCCTATCTCTATACCGGCAACGAGAAGTACCGCCGCTGGGTGCTGGAATACGTCGACGGCTGGCTGGAACGGCTGCGCCGCAACGGCGGCATC
>CAYWBJ010000238.1:0-1585 GCA_964456165.1 uncultured Gemmatimonadaceae bacterium
GATACGGCGGGCGGGCTTATTTGCGGCCGGCGACTACCCCTTCATGCTACAGAATTCGGGCAGCGACATCACTCGCGCCATGACGGTCAACATGATGGCCGCCTTTCCCTCGGCCAACTTTCATTTCGTCAGCGCCACCGAGGTTTCGCGCGAGCGCTTTGTCACCGACCCCATGCACCCGATCAACGGCTTCATCAAAGTGCGCGAGCTGCCGGGCCTGGGCGTCGAACTGGATATGGCACAGGTGCAACGCCTGCAGCAGGTCGAGCCGCGGGCGAAACCCAGATTCATTCTGGTGAGCAAATTCGACAACGGGGCCACCCTCTACAGCAGTCCGGATCCGCAGAATCCCCACTTCATGGTGCGTCCGGACTACAGCCGTCGCTTGATGCCCCTCAGTTTCGTTTCTCCGCTCACAACCGCGTACTGGGACGACGATGGTTCACGAGAATTCGCGCAGCTGATGACCCGGATAGAGGCGGACGGGGGCGTCCTGGAGGCGGGCGAGAGCTGATCCGGCCAGCGCTGTTTAACTGTACTGGCCGGTGCGCGACACGCCGGCGTTGTCGCTTGCATCGATACTCGCCTAGAAGCAGCTTGTGCCTGCATGGGACAGACCTATATTTGATGGTGACGGCGGTCCAGACGCTGGAGGATCGTCGCTCTAGCGATTTCCAAGGAGCTTTGAATAATGACGACAACGATCGATCCCACGACCGGCTCCAGACCAGCCTCCGGGAGCGAAAATGGAGCCCTGGCCCTGCTGGCGGACCAGGTAGAGGCCTATAAGCGCGACGGCGACATCATAATCGAGGATGTGCTGCAGGGTGAAGAACTCGGCCGCGTTCAGGTCGCCTTCGACCGGGCGCAGGCTCTCACCCGAGTTGATTGGGAAAAGGGACGGGCCCAGGGTGTAGGAATTTCCGAGAACGGCGAGTACTACGCCTCCGGCACCTTCCATGGAAGAAAGTATTTTGACATCTACCCGCTCCACCTCCTCGAGCAGGACGATGCCTGCGTGGAGATGATCGCGCACCCCCGACTCTATCCCTTCCTCAGCGCCACCGTCGGTGAGGATGTGCAGACCGCTACTATCCAGGTGCGCGTGCTGGAACCGCAGACGGCGGAAGATGCGCGAGCGGAAGGCGGCTACGTGAACTGGCACCGCGATCACCGCAACGACGAAGACTGGCGCTTTCTCGGCAGGCCGCTCAACACCAAAGTCATCGTCTACCTGAACGATGTCGGCCCCGACGATGGATGCACTGCTTGTGTGCCCGGCTCGCATCTGTTCGAACACACGCCCGACCACGAGGTCTACAAAGGCATGGGAGGCGGTGCCAATCAGGCCTCCAAAGTCCGGGATCAGCGCGACATGCCCGACATGGTCGCAGCCGAGGTGAAAGCTGGAAGCGCCTTTCTCTTCAACACCCGCCTGTGGCATACCACCCTTCCCAACGTGGGCGACCGGGACCGCTGGGGTGTGCTCACCCTCTACTGCCCGTTCTACCAGAAACAACCGGGGGTAACCATAGAGGCCGCCGTGGCCCTGGAGGCCGCCGGCCAGTTGGACACCCCCGTGCGC
>CAYWBJ010000239.1:0-4954 GCA_964456165.1 uncultured Gemmatimonadaceae bacterium
TCGTTGACGTAGAGCTGAGTCAGCGCCACGCCGTCGGAGCTCATCCCGGCGACGGTCAGGTCGAGGTCCGCGTCGTTGTCGTAGTCCTGCCAGGCGACGGAGGCGTAACGCACTCCGGTGAGCCCGCCCAAACCGAGGACCTGCGTCTCTTCCTGGTCGAGTGCGAGGGTTCCGGTCGGCTCGTTGCGGTAGAGCTTGAGGGTTTCGGTGCCGTCGCCGGCCCACCCTGCGATGGCCAGGTCGAGGTCACCGTCACCGTCGTAGTCGCCCCAGGCGAGATCGCCGTAATAGACGCCGGTCAGCTCCTGTGCCGGCGCGGTATCGAGCAGGCCACTCCCCGCCTCGCCGGTGCTGCGATAGATGCGGGCGACGCGGATGGCCGCGTTGCCCTCGACCGCCTTACCGATGAGGGCGAGATCTAGGTAGCCATCCTGGTCGTAGTCGGCCCACGCACCGCGCCCGGCCCAGACGCCTGGAAGCTCCTGTGCCAGCTTGAGGTTTTCGGCAGCAAATAGGGGCTGGGTGGCGCCCAGGAGCAAGACGAAGCAGCGGGAGAAGCTGTTCAATTTCACCGTCGGCTGGACCGGATATGCGTGACCAAGGAGTGGATCGGTACTGGCAGCGGCCACATAATAGGCCGGTGGCCAGGTGCTGGCAAGCTCGGGCCCACGCATCGGCTGTGCCGGCGGACGCGGCGGCCGGGTGGGCGGTCGGGCTCAATCCGACAACTCCTGGATCTGCTTGATCAGAGCCGACGTGGAAGCACTCCTATAAGCTCCTATAACTCCTATAACTCCTAATAATTATAACTCCTATAACTCCTATGACTCCTAATAACTAATAATAGGAATAGGCAATTAGGAAGAGGCTTCAACCCGCCGCCGGTTGCTACCACGGCCTGGGTCCCCACGATTTCGTGTCCACCTCGTAGTCGCCGTCCTTGAACAGCTGGTCGGGATGCAGCTCGCCCACGAGGGATTTGACACTGAGCTCGTCGAAGAGGCCGACGGAAGACACGGGTGAAGACCACGAACCACGATGCATCGGCCTGCTCGCGGCGAACCTGTCAGAAGCGGCTGAGGATGGAGGGTGTAGGTAGCACGAGAGGTCAGAGCGATGGCCTTTGACTACGTCCGGCGCCCTGGCCTCGGTAAGATGCGGACCGCCTCTGCGGAGTTTCCGACGGGTCCCCAGTCTGCGCCGGTTGCTAACGGGCGGGATAGCGTGAATATTTAAGGCTCTGCGCAGGCCTTTAGACGGAAGAACCAGTTAGGCGATGATCCTGCCCCACCCCAAACGACCTGCTGCCCCAGCCGCAGTGGCGGCCGCGTTGTTGCTGGCCTGCGGAGCTGCCGACCACGGCGACGTGGGAGGGACCGCGGACGATTCCACGCCGCTGATCTCCGCCCTGGTGCCTCCTGCGAGCATCGAGGTTGTGGCCAGCGCTGCGCGACCGGTGAATCTGGTTGCCGATCCGGAGACGATGCCCGACGAGGTCGTGGGCTATTGCGGCATGTGTCATGCGTTGGCCCATCCTGGTCTGCTGCCGCGTTCGGTGTGGCCCGAGAAGCTCGACCTCATGTGGGAGATGCTCGAGGAGCGCAAGCAGGTTGTTGCGCCGCCGGAGCACAGGCGCGCGGTTGCCGAGTACTACCAGCGTGAAGCTCCGGCTGCGTTCGAGCCGTTGCCGCCGGATCAGGTTGCCGCGAAACAGTTCGTTCGCGTGCCCCTTTCCAGGCCCATCTCGTTCAACCCGCGGGACTTCAACTCCTGGCCGAAGATTACCCACGTGAACTTCGTCGACCTCGATCGCGACCGACAGCTGGACGTCTTGATCTCCGATGCCCAGTACAACGTGCTCGGCTGGCTGCACCGCGAGGGGGACGTGGGCACGGAGACGCCGCTGGCCGGCGGCCCGCCGATCGAGGGTTTCAGGGCGCCGGCGCACAACGAGGCCTTCGACTTCGACGGCGACGGCGACCTGGACATCGCCGTCGCGCTGTTGGGCCACGTGGGCCCGATCGAGGATCTCATCGGCTACGTCATCCTGCTCATCAACGACGGTCGGCAGCAGTTCGAGGCGGTCACCTTACTGGCCAATACGGCGCGGGTGGCCGACGTCCAGCCCGCTGATCTGGACGGCGACGGCGATTGGGACTTCGCCGTCGCCAAGTTCGGCCTGGTGGAGACCGGAGAGATCGTCTGGCTGGAGCAACTCGACGACGGGGAGTTCGCCGAGCACCAACTTTCGGATCGCAACGGGTGCTCCTTCGTGCTGGTGGGCGACCTGAACGGGGATGGCCGCCCCGACATCGTGGCACTACTGACGCAGGAGTACGAGGAGATCGTCGCCTTCGTCAGCGAGGGCGACGGCCGCTTCCGGCGCCAGGTTATCTTCCAGGCCCTCAACCCGGCTTTCGGCGCCTCCGGAATCGTTCTGGTGGACCTGGATCGCGATGAAGACCTCGATGTGGTCTTCAGCAACGGAGACGGTTTCGATCAATCCGGTCTCAAACCCTATCACGGCGTGCAGTGGCTCGAGAACCTGGGCGATATGGCCTTCGCCTACCACCACGTCGCCCAGCTCTACGGCGCCTACACGGTGGACGCTGGAGACATGGACAACGATGGCGACCTGGACCTGGTCGCGGCCAGCTGCTTTATGACCAAGGATCACGAATCCTTTGCGGACCTGCCGCGACAGGGGCTGATCTGGCTCGAGAACGACGGCCGCCAGCAGTTCACCCGGCACGCGATCACCGACTACCAGGCTCACATCGTCAGTGCCGACCTGGGGGACATGGACGGGGACGGCCGCCTGGACATCGTCGTCGGCGGGATGAACATCTTCCCACCCTTTCCACCGGCAGAGATGCTGGGTCGAGTCACCCTCTGGCTCAATCGCATGTCGGTCAACTGATGGCGGGTCCGCGGTCGGACGGAGTCGACGCTTCATGCATTCGCAGCCTCGGGCAGGCCGGGCTCAACGGCCTGCCCTGCGTCTTCAAGATGACAACGGCCAGCGCGCCGGCCGACCTGGATCGAAGCCTAGGGGAAAGGTCTACCGTCGCGAGGCAAGTACGCAATCTCCTGCCCCTACGACCGATGCCCTGCCACTACGAACTCGCCGCGCAGTTCTTAGAATATGGCACTGATCGCGGAGAGCCTAAGCCGATTATGTCTTAAGTCATTGCAGATCGCATTCGTTTTTTCTTGACATCCACCTGGTGGCTCGCGATAATACCCGGCAGAAGATCCACCGGGTAGCGCCATAATTACCGGTCATCTTAAGGTTCGTGGTTGGGTCGTCCGGACTGGCCGTAAACTCCATAGGGTAGCGGGCGGCTCCATCGGAAAGGAGGCGTTTTCCGGTCGAGGTGAAACGTAGGCAACATCAATATTTGCTGGAACATAGATCTACAGACTCGCTAACTTTATCTAGAGGCAAGTGCCGCTTGACTCAACGTTGTACCGATGGCGTGAGCGTCACACCATCTTCAATTTCCACACGCGAAAGGAAGTCAAGATGACCCGTACTATCCTCGGACTGACTTTGGCTCTGGCCATTACCAGCACTGCGCTGGCCCACAATGGCAGAACCGGTTATATCCCGGCCTGGCCGGATCCCTCGACCTTCGTGCTTGACGGCGAAGAGGACGACTGGGGCTGGTTGGACACCGATAGCTTTGGCATTAAGCCGGAGGAGATCGAGTCCTCGCTCGGCGAGCATGCGGAACAGGGTCCGAACCCGAATCCCGAAGACTTCAGCGCCAGCGCCTTCATGGCCTGGAGCCCTCCGCCCGATAACGCCTTCTACTTTTTCGGCCGTGCCCAGGACGATACCCTGCGCGCCCTCGAGGCCAAGAGCGATTGGTGGAATGACGACACGCTGCAGCTGCAGTACGACTTCGATCACAGCGCCGGCAACTATCTCTCCGAGTTCGAGAACGGTTACCGCCACCAGCTCCACCCTCTCGGCTCGAAGACCGAAGGCGCTGCCGCTCCGCCGTTCAGCGAGGAAGAAGGTCCTCTTAACTGGGGTGGCTGGCCCCCCTATACCTACGTGAACACGACGATTCTGCCGGCCGGTGCCGTGCACAATCAGACCGACGTAGAGTACACCTTCGAGGTCCGCACATCCCCGTTCGCCAGTTATTCGAAGCTGGGTCCGGACGAGAGCGTTCCCTGGGTCTTCGAGCCCGAGTCGATCATCCACTTCAATTTCCGCTGGGATGATGGCGACCGCGATGCGAATGGTGAGCAGGATCTGTGGAACATCGTGGGCGACTCCTATCTCTGCGACCGCGAAGGCGAGGACTGCCCCGACTTCATCCTGGTGCCGACCGACATGGTCGATCCGTACCCCGAGTGGCAGCCGACCGGCGATGAGCCTGGTCCGGCCACCGCTGTGGAGAACAGCACCTGGGGCCGCATCAAGAGTCACATCAGTAACTAACTGGCAACAGCTGGTTGCTGCAGCAGTTTCGGGGGGGCGGAGTTACTCCGCCCCCCTTTTTTTGATCCCTTGGATGAGGAACGCAGGGATAACGGGCGGTGTGTGTGAGGGCGTGGTGGCCGCCGGCTACCGACTGGGCGGATGACTGTTGTAAGTTGTTGAAAATTATGAAGAAAACATTTTATTGACAACGATTATCGATCTGAATAACTTTCATGCGATCCCACCACCACGCACGCCTTCTGTGTCCGCTGATCGCGGCCCCGACAATACGGGCCCACGGATGCTCATGCCTCCCATTTAGAAGTACCCCGGAGAATAGCCGATGGCCATCATGTCATTGACATGCCTGATCCTCATTTCCGCGCTGTTCCGGAGCGGCGCCGGCGCCGAGGTGGGATGGTGGCGCATCGTCGACGGCGGCCGAAATTGGGACACTGAGAAGGAGTCCTTTGCGGCGGTTGATATCGACCAGAACACGGTGCAGCTGAGGGCGTT
>CAYWBJ010000240.1:0-1808 GCA_964456165.1 uncultured Gemmatimonadaceae bacterium
CCTGATCGCCGATTTCCTCGATGACCCGGAGAGAGCGAAACAGCTGACGACGCAGTATCCGCTCGGCCGCATTGCCACCCCTGAAGAGGTGGCCGAGGCGGCCGTCTGGCTCTGCTCCGATGTCGCCAGCTTCGTCACGGGTGAGGCCTTGCCGGTAGATGGCGGGTTTCTCGCCGGGTAGGGTCCCCGGCCGGGCGCAACCTCATTCTCCAGGAGAAAGCGGATCGGTTCTATTGTCTCGTCCACGGAATCGCAACGGGATGTCAGTCGGCCTCAAATGGTTCGCGCCTCTCCGGCATCCGCACGTCGAGCATGATCGCCTCGGGGAGCGAACTATATGAGGTCGCTACCGAACACTCGCTCAGAGCTTAGTCAGAGCACGACAGGTCACATGCGACCGGCCAGCTGGACGAGCGGCACCGCAGCCTCTGCAAGGTCATTCGGACCTGCCTCCCTCCCCGAATCGCTCCACGAACAGGTCGCGCGCGCGGCGCAGCATGTGCCCCGGCAACGCTCCCGAATTCGCGGCGCGGATGTTCGCCTCGAGGTGATCCGGATTGGCCGTTCCAGTAAGGGCGACGTCCACATCCGCGTGGGAGAGGACGAAGCGCAGGGCGAAGTCGACCATGGTCAGCTCGCCGGCGAGCGCGGCGAGGGGAAGCTGGCGGGATCGTTGCCACGGTTTCCGATAGAAATCGTGCTCCGGCTCCTCCGGCATTCCCCACACCACGTTGGAGATCGGGCGCTTGACGATCGTCCCGATTCCCACTTCCCGCAAAACCGGAATCAGTTCGGAAGCCGCCTCCTGGGACAGGAAGTTGTAGGTGAACTGCCAGGTATCCACCGGCCACTGGCGCGCCAGTTCGGCCGCGTCCAGCCCGTCGGTGGTCTCGCCGGCGAAGGCGGCGGCCGCCGGACCGTCGGCCGACACCCCGACGAACCGGGCCCAGCCTCTGGCCTTCACGGACAAGAGCGTCTCGAAGGCCTCGTCCACCAGCTCACGCGGCGGCAGCCCGTGGAACTGAACCAGGTCGATGACATCCATTCGCAGCTTCTTGCGGCTCTCCTCGACGACCCGGAGAATGCCGTCGCGGGTGTAGTCGTACAGGATGTCGGCGTCGGATTGGCCACCGGCGCGATGGACGCCACACTTGGTGGCCAGGAAAAACTCGTCCCGTCTGGCGGCAAGAAACCGGCCGATGCGCTCTTCGCTGCGGTTGTACATGGCGGCGGTGTCGATGTAGTTCACGCCGACATCGAGTGCGTGGTGTAGGGCCCTCTCCATCTGCGCGTCCGTGCGCACCCTGTCGCCGTGCCGGGCAGCGCCCAGACCAAGCCGCGCCACCTTCAGTCCGGACTTGCCGAGTAGGCTGTGTTCCATGGGTTGTCGGCACGCTCCCCTCTCCGAGCGACACCGGTTCCTGCCAAGTGGACTGTTGGTGGTTCGCATCCCCGCCGCACGAGCCCGCGAAGATAGGCCAATTCCACCGGAACAGCGCGGTCTCTACCGCCGCAATATGGACGGTGCATGGCCCTCGGCGCGCCCAGCGCATATCCTCACCCCGGGCACCACGAGCTGCCGGCAGGCTGGCCCCAGCCACCCGGAGCCGAGGTTATCCCCCATCACGCCTACCCCTGTTCGCTCGGTCCCGCAGTGGACGTCGACGAGGGCCAGGAGACCGACCCGGAGCTGAACCGATGAGACACGAAAACCCGCAGCAGGTAGTTGTCTTCGGCGCCGCCGGCTGGGTCGGCCGCGCCGTGCTCGCCAATTTCCAGGGCCGCCACAGGCTGCGTGCCGCCGATCA
>CAYWBJ010000241.1:0-1618 GCA_964456165.1 uncultured Gemmatimonadaceae bacterium
GGGTGTACAAGGTTGCCCTGCTGCTGGGAGTGGGGTGGAGCGGAATGATAGACCAAAGCGATCGCGGGTGTCAACCGTGACTCGGGATGCGACGTCTGTGGCGCCAGCGAGAGCGCAGCGATCCCGCTGCGGGCGTCTGAACTGGGCGAGGAGCCAGTGCAGAGGTGTTGGAGCGGCGCAGGTCGTCCTGGACGAGGTGGCAGGAATCGGGCGCAGGCCCGGGCCCTAGCAGATTACTCCGGTGGCTCCGTGCGCAACCAGAAGTCCTCGCCGATCGCGTAACCGGTGCCCGCCATCACGTGGTCTCCCACGTGGTCTCCCCTGAGGTCCCAGAAGGCCTTCCTGAAGTGCCTGTAGATGGGGTAAAACACGGCCCCCCCCGCCGCGCACAAGACAGAAAATCCCAGGGCATCGATCCCGGTCACGAGCTCATCCAAGTCTTCAGCCTCCTTGGGCACCAGGAGTGCGATGCCAAATATGAAGCCCCCCGCGGCGCCGACCCCCATCCACTTTACAGTCTGGAGGAGGCCGGCAGTGCGTTCAGTGCGTTGCCGCTTCTGTGTGAACAGGACGATGCGAGTGATCCGGTCGAGCGGGACCGTCACGACCGGTTTGCCGTACCGACCGGTTTGCATGGTCAGGGCGATCCGGGGGTCGCCAAGGTAGGCAGCGGGAAGGTCGGCGGGCTCGCTCCACCTCTCCGATTTGAGCCGCAGGGCGCGAGCGTTGGCCTCGACGACGACGGTGGGCACCAGGGTGAAGCGAGAGGTCGTGGTCGTGCTGTCGGGGCTTCCGTCGCCGCCCCACACGACGCCGACTTGGCTGCCTGGGTCTAACTCGATGCGCGAGCCGTCACTTCCTTCCAGCACGAGGTCGCCCGGGGTTTCGAGCAGCAGCGCCGGACTGGAACAGGCGATCAGGCCGGCCGCGAGCACTGTCGTCAAGAGAGTAAAGAGATTCATCGTCGTTCTCCAATGTTTAGGCCTCAGGTTTAGGCGTCTCTGGGCTCCGCCTGTCTGACGCCCGGCGGGCTCTCAGTACCTAAAATCAGACCGCATGAAGCCACAGATCAACCGAACCGGGCGAGAGTCCAGAGCGACTGGTCGCAAGTTCGGTTCCGGTGCGCGGCATTTTTCCGCTGTTGTCCCGGCGGAGGCGGTCAGCCGAAGCGCTCCAGCCGCAGCAGGGAGAGATCGAGAGAAGGCTCGCGGCCGGTGATGAGCTCGGAGACGAGCTTGCCGGTGATCGGCCCCAGCGAGACCCCGATGAAGGCGTGGCCGGCGGCGACGACGAGATTGTCGACGGTGTTCGAGCGACCGATGAAGGGGAGTCCGTCCGGGGTGACCGGACGCAGGCCCCTCCACTTCTCCACCAGCTTCATCCGGTCCGGGTCGAGCTCCGGCAGATACTGGGGAACCGACCGGAGGATTGCGGCGATGCGCCTCTCGTCCACGTCCAGGTTGAGCCCGGACAGCTCGAGGGTACCGGCGAACCGCAGCAGGCCGCCCATGGGGGTGATGCCGAACCTGGCCTCGTCGCAGGTCATCGGCATGTCCGGGCACGGATCGGGCCGCTCGAAGGTTATGCTGTATCCCTTGCCCGCTTGAATCGGCAGCCG
>CAYWBJ010000242.1:0-4974 GCA_964456165.1 uncultured Gemmatimonadaceae bacterium
GTCCCTCGATCAGCGAATCGCGGTGGACATCCTGCAAGGCCGGCAGCCCGACATCCCGCCACTCGACGCCCTTCTCGCCGTCGTCGATGCCTGCAACCTGGCCCGCAATTTCTACCTGGTGTCGCAGCTGACCGAGACCGAGTTGCCGATGGTCATCGCCCTGAATATGACAGATCTCGCCCGCAGCAGGGAAATCGAGGTCGACGCCGACGAGTTGTCCGCCCGCCTCGGCATCCCCGTCGTGGCGGTCTCGACACGCACCGGGGAGGGTATCGCGCTACTGAGGGAGGCGCTCGAATCCGTGCTCAGCGGCACGCAGACTGGAATCGCACGCTCGCGCCCCGAACTCCCCGAATCCATGCGCCTGCAGCAGGCCAAGCTGGCCGAGGTCTGGCCCGTTGCGGCCGGCGGACAGGCGCGGGCCGGGGCCCTGCGAGGTCTGGTGGACGAGGGCGGCTACGAGGAAGAGCGCCTGTTGGCGGCGTTGGGTCCCGGTTTCGCGGGGAACCTAGCCGATCTGCGGCGCAGCGCCGGAACCGATCGGCCCCTGCCAGCGGTCGAAAGCGAAGAGCGCTATCGCTGGATCGACAAGCTGGTCGCCGCCGCCGTACGGCAGCCCAAGCGCCTGCTCAAACGGCGCTCCGACGTCATCGACCGCATCCTCACCCACCGACTGCTCGGCTTTCTCGCACTGCTGCTGGTGAGCAGCCTGGTGTTCCAGGCCATATTCAGCTGGTCGGCCCCATTCATGGACAGCATCGACGCCGCCTTCAGCGCGCTCGGAAGCTGGGTGGCCGAGATAGTCCCACCGGGGGCACTGCAGAGCATGCTGGGCGACGGAGTCGTCGCCGGTGTCGGTGGCGTCCTCATCTTCCTGCCACAGATCGCCGTTCTCTTTCTCTTCATCTCGATCCTCGAGGACTGCGGTTACATGGCCCGCGCCGCCCTGCTGCTCGACAAGATGCTCACCCGAGTGGGACTCTCCGGCAAGTCCTTCATCCCGCTGATCTCGAGTTTCGCCTGCGCCGTGCCGGCCATCATGGCAACCCGCACCATCGAGGATCCCCGCGATCGCTTTACCACTATTCTGGTGGCGCCGCTGATGAGCTGCTCCGCGCGGCTGCCGGTCTACATCATTATGGTTGCAGCCTTCATTCCGGACCGGCCAATCTTCGGCGACTGGTTCGGCCTGCAGGGCTTCACCCTGTTCGCGATGTACCTGGTAGGCACCTTCGTTGCCATCCCAGTCGCCTGGCTGTTCAAGCGCACGATCCTGAAGGGCAAGGCGCCGCCGTTCCTGATGGAGTTGCCGTCTTACAAGTGGCCGCGGCCGCAGCTGGTCTTCCAGCGCGTCTACGACAACTCGAAGGAATTCGTGGTGCGCGCCGGCAGCATCATCCTCGCGGCCACCATCGCTATGTGGGCGCTGGCCTACTTTCCGCGTTCGGAACGCATCATCGAGCAGTTCGACCACGAGCGGGAGCAAGTGCAAGCCGAAATGGCCGCGGGCCCGGTCCGCGATAGGGCGCTGGAGGACATCGCCCGCAATCAGGCCGGGGCGCTTCTGAAGGAAAGCTACCTGGGTCGGGCTGGCCTTTTCCTGGAGCCGGCCGTGCGTCCCCTCGGCTGGGACTGGCGCATCGGCATGGCCACGCTGGCCGCCTTTCCCGCTCGGGAGGTGATGATCTCGGTGCTGGGTACGGTGTTCAGCCTCGGCGGCGACCACGACGAGACATCCGAGGACCTGCGCCACGCCCTGCGTCACGCGGCGTGGGATGACGGCACGCCCATCTTCACGGTGCCTGCGGCGCTCTCCATCATGGTGTTCTTCGCGCTCTGCGCCCAATGCATGTCCACCCTCGCCGTCATCCAGAGGGAAACCCGGTCGTGGAGCATGGCCGGCATTACTTTCCTCTATATGACAGCGTTGGCCTACGTCGGCGCACTGACCACATTCCAGGCCACCACCGCGCTTGGATGGGCGGGCTGAACCTTGGCGGCGGCGTGGCAGTCAGTGGTAGCGATTGCGGTGGCGGCGGTGTGCGGGGGTGTGGTGATCTGGCGTCTGCTGGGGCCGTTCCTGAAACAGCCCCGGCGTCCGGATGAGGGAGAGCTGCTGCAAATAGAGGGGGCGGAGGAGAAAAACGCCTCCCAGGTGTAGTGTCGCGTCCCGAGATTAAATGACCTGAATCACCTCGACGAGGACCTCGCGGAAGCGTTCTTGCGTGAATGGCTTGCTTATGGTCAGGTCCACTCCAGCCAATTCCTCACCCGTGGTCTCCATCACATCCGCGAAACCGGTCACCAGAATCCCCGGATTGTCCGGCGTCATCTGCTTGATCGCCATAGCGACCGGGGTACCGTTCATCTCCTGGGAGAGATTCTGTAGACGGATCACCCTCCCCCCGGCAAGCGCCCGCCCATCAGCGTCGGCATTTAAGGGAGGCGAACTCGCCCGGCAGCACGATCAGCCTGACACTGCGATCCGTGCCGCCCTGATCCAAGTCCTTCAGGTCGGCGACCAGCAGGTCCCCGTAGCTCGCCAGCTTGTGGCGGGCGGACTGGGCGGTGCCGTACTCTTAGAGCCAGACGACCAGCGCTAAAGCGACCAGCGCCACCAGCGCCACCGTCGTCCTGCTTTTGCTGTCGTCGGTAGTACCACAAGTTTAAAGAAATTATTTTCTTATTCGAAACCGGCCTCACTCATGGCCCCATCCGATCGCGACACTCAACCTATACGGCTGAACTGCATTCCGGGTAACCGGCGGATGCGGCCGGCGAGCTCAAGCTCGGTCAGAGCCGCCAGCACCTCGGGGGCAGCCAGCCCCAGGCCTTTGCTCAACCCGTCGATGGAGCAGGACTGAGCGTCGAGCCGGTTTAGCACCGCCCCCTGGACTCCGGATGTCGTGGCAATCAGCCCGGACGCCGACGACTCCTCCTCCACCGGATCCGAGGCTGTCGGCGGTGCGACAGTGGCGAGGGGCGCCGAGGCTACCGGCGTCCCCTGGAGCCAGTGGCCCAGCTCCTCGATAACCTGATCGACCTGCTCCACCAGGATGGCACCGTCGCGGATCAGGGCGTGACATCCGGCACTGCGGCCGGAACACACGTCTCCCGGCACGGCGAACACCTCCCGGTTCTGCTCCCGCGCGTATCGCGCCGTGATCAAGGCACCGCTGCGCACCGGCGTCTCCACCAGAATCACCCCCATGCTCAGACCGCTGATAAGGCGGTTGCGTCGCGGGAACCAGCCGCGCCTCGGTCCATCACCCAACGGGAACTCCGAGACGATGCCACCCCGTTCCCGCAACTTCTCGTGCAGCTCGCGGTTCTCCAGAGGGTAGACGATGTCGGCACCGCAGCCCAGCACAGCCACCGTGCGACCGACCACGCCGGGCAGAGCTGCCATCCGGAGGGCACCCTGGTGAGCCGCCGTATCGATACCACGCGCCATACCGCTGATAACGTTGAGGCCGCGAACGGCAAGTCCGCGGGCAATCCGGCCGGCCACGTTACGACCGTGGTCACTTGCGTTGCGTGTGCCGACCACGGCGACCGCCGGAGCCCGCAGATCGGCAGGGCCCAGTGCGTAGATCAGTGGAGGCGGAGAGGCAATCTCCTTGAGCATGACAGGATAGTCGGTGTCGGCGGCCACAAGCAGCCGACCACCCAGGGCCTGGAGGCGGCCGTGCTCCTGCTCCGCCCAGGCGAGGTCGGGCGCCGCGGAACGCGCCGCGCCGGCCGCCCCCTTGCCGATGATGCCCGCCCAGGAAGTCGGCGACGCGCGCAACGCCGCTTCTGCCGTTCCGCAGGCCTCAACCAGCTGCCGGCAGCGTCCACCGCTGATCCCGGGCAGCCGGCTCAGGGCCAGCCAGGCCCGGCATTCCTCATCGCGCATCGCCGCCACCACTCCCAACCTCTGCATCGACTTCCCTTCGCAGCCGGTTGATGCTGGTGCCCAGGACCTGGACCATCTCGTCTAGACCGCGGCCGCTCACTGCGGAGATGAGGAACCTCCGTCCCGGCATGGCTGGAAATGGATCGTCGAAGTCGGGCTGGGATCCAAGCAGGTCGGCTTTGGTGAAGGCGACCGCGTACGGCTTCTGTAGCAGCGCCGCATTGAACTGGCCCAGCTCGCTCCGGAGCGTCTCCAGGTCGGACGCGGGAGACTCGCTCGTGCAGTCGATGGCGAACAGCAGGCTGCGCGTGCGCTCGATGTGGCGCAGGAACCGGTACCCAAGCCCCTTGCCCTCGTGGGCCCCTTCGACCAGGCCGGGCAAGTCGGCCATCACGAAGCTCTCGTACTCCCCCCAGCCGACCAGCCCCAGATTCGGCTGCAGCGTGGTGAAGGGGTAGTCGGCGATCTTGGGATGGGCCTGAGAGAGGCGGGCGAGAAGCGTCGACTTGCCGGCATTGGGAAACCCGACCAGTCCGAGGTCGGCAAGCAGCTTGAGTTCCAGCTGCACCTCGGCACGGGTGCCAGGCCTGCCCTGATCGGCGCGGCGCGGCGCCTGCACCGTTGCCGTGGCGAACCGAACATTGCCGCGGCCGCCGCGACCGCCGCGGAGGAACAGGTAATCCTGGCCGTCGGCAACGAGATCGACGATGAATTCGCCCGCATCATCGCGGACGATCGTGCCGGGAGGCACGCGCACGACGGCATCCGCGCCCCGGGCCCCGGTCATGTTCTTGCCCTTGCCGTGCTCCCCACGCGCGGCCTTGATGTGGGTGCGATAGCGATAGTCGAGTAGCGTCGAGAGCCTGCTGTCAGCGCGAAAAACCACGCTGCCCCCATCTCCCCCGTCGCCGCCGTCGGGACCGCCTTTAGGTACATACTTCTCACGCCGGAAGCTGACGCAGCCGTCACCTCCCCCCCCGGCTTCGACCATGAGGGTGACTTCGTCGATGAACACGTGAATATCCGCCTACGCGAACTTCTCTTTGAGAGCCGCCTCCACCAGCGGGGGGACGAAC
>CAYWBJ010000243.1:0-1882 GCA_964456165.1 uncultured Gemmatimonadaceae bacterium
ATTTCCGCAAAGTGGCGTAAAGAAAAGTAAAGCCCCGAAACATGAACCCGTAGGTAAATCATGAGGTAAATTAGCGCAAAGACAATCCGACTGGACGCCGCCATATAGGCGGATTTACTCGAGATAAATTGCTTTAAGTGAAGTTTTTCCAGGAGATAAGAAAGGCCCCCGAATCAATCGACTCGGGGGCCTTTCTTAATGGTGGGCGATGCCGGACTCGAACCAGCGCCATCCTGCTTGTAAGGCAGGCGCTCTGACCAACTGAGCTAATCGCCCTGTTTCCAACTGAGAAATTAGCCTTCGGGCCGCACCTGCGCAAAGGCTTCAAGTGCTTGAATTTACCCGGCTTTTGAATATATTGGACACTTGGTCGAGTCACCGGGGATCGACTTCGGCCTCTGCTGAATGGCCGCCCTGCTGCGACATCGGCCGCCTCGTGCACGTCTTCTTCTGGGATTAACTCAAGTCGGCGCGCATGCTGAAGAGCAGCATGATCTCCTTCTCGCGTGCCGAGACCCGGCGCGCCCGAGGGCACGAGATCCACAACGCCTCCATCCTCAACACCACCTCAGCAAGAGCGCCGTCGAGGAGATCGCCGAATCCCTGAGCACGGAGACGGCCGAGGAGATTCGGGAGATAGTCGACAAGTGCGTGAAGAACTGACCTTCCTGGAAGAACTCGAATTTCGCGGCCTCGCCCATCAACTCACCGACCGCGACGGCCTCGACGAACGGCTGCAGCAGGGACCGATCACCCTCTATAACGGGTTCGACCCCACCGCCGATAGTCTCCATGTGGGCAGCCTACTGCCAATCCTGTTGCTGCGCCGCTTTCAGCAGGCCGGGCACACACCCATCGCGCTGGTCGGCGGCGCTACCGGACTCATTGGCGATCCAGGGGGCAAAGCCCAAGAGCGCAGCCTCAACCCGATGGATACCGTCGCCGATTGGAGCGAGAAAATCCGCGCCCAGCTCGAGCCGTTTCTCGATTACTCAGCCTCCGGCAATCCGGCGCGAATCGTCAACAACTTCGACTGGCTCGGCGACATCCGGGCGATCGACCTGCTGCGCGAGGTTGGCAAGCACTTCCCGGTGCCCTACATGCTGGCAAAGGATTCGGTGGCCTCTCGCCTAGAAACGGGGATCTCCTTCACCGAGTTCAGCTACATGATCCTGCAGGCCTACGACTTCATGGCCCTGCACCAGTCCCATCGCTGCGAGTTGCAGACCGGCGGCAGCGACCAGTGGGGTAACATCACCGCCGGCTCGGACCTGATCCGCCGCACCTCAGGCGGTAAGGTCTATGGTCTAACCTGCCCGCTGGTCACTAAAGCCGACGGTACCAAGTTCGGCAAGACCGAGTCAGGCACGGTCTGGCTCGATCCGCAGCGCACCACACCCTACCAGTTTTACCAGTTCTGGCTGGGCACTGACGATGGCAGCATCGTCTCGTTCCTCAAGTTCTTCTCGTTCAAATCGCGGGACGAGATCGAGGAGTTGGCCGCCGGGGTCGAGGCCGAGGCCGAGAAGCGGGAGGCACAGCGGCAACTGGCATCCGAGATGACCACGCTCGTCCACGGCGCCGACGCCACCCGCAAGGCGGAACGGATCTCCGCCGCCCTGTTCTACGGCGACCTCGCGGAATTGGCGTTGGACGAGATCGAGATGGGCTTCGGCGACGTGCCCTCCCACGCAATGACGCAAGTAGAGCTGGGACTGGTCGATCTACTGGTGGAAGCCGGCGTTTCGGGCTCGAAGCGGCAGGCGCGGGAAGACGTAAAAAGCGGGGCGATCTACATTAACGGCGAGCGCTGCGCCGAACTCGGCCGCGTGATCCGGCCTGCCGACGGACTGCACGGGAAGTACGTAATCCTGAGGCGCGG
>CAYWBJ010000244.1:0-1834 GCA_964456165.1 uncultured Gemmatimonadaceae bacterium
CTGGTGGCGGGCCGAGAACCAGAACGCCTCTCCGCCACATTCGTGCAGGTCCATCGTCAGGCCCGGGTTGATCTCCGCCATCAGATTCCGGATGCACCTGGATTCGATCGGAGCCCACGCGGTGTCGTGGAAGCGGTTGATGTGCAGCACTTCGCCATCGGGGGTGACGATGAGGGTGTAGGCCCGCTGGTACGGTCCGGCGTCCTCGTGGGGCTCATATCGGGACGGGAAATAGATCCGCCGGCCCTTCAACGGCTCGAGAAACGACGCCCCGGCCGCGAACCTGCCATAGAGGCCGACGGTCGAGTAACCGTACTCGCCGATCAGTACCAGGACCACGTCGTCCTGCTCATAGAGCAGCTCACCGCGATCCTTCAGAAACGCGCCGAGACCCTCGAGAGGGGGCAGCGGCGGCTCATCGCCGAGACTCAAGCTCAGGACGTAGCCGTAGCCATTGATTCCCATCGGGTCGCGATTGGGCATCACGTAGACCTGGTGGTCAGTCTGGAGCTCATCGATGAGGGCGACGGCCGCGCCGACGCCCGCCTGCTCGAAGGAATGACTGCCGGCGCTTATGAGGATCGCCGGCTCCTTCTGGCCGCCCGCTTTGACGCTGACGATGGGCGCGCCGTCCGGTGCGTGACCGAAAGTAGCGATACAATGTCCCCTGCTCTCGATCCACTCGAGCAGTTCCTGGTGTCGATCGAAGATCCGCATAGATACCTACCCCAGCATGTTGGTTGTCGTTGTCCCTGGAACCCGTCAGGGGTTGCGGACGCCCTCACTGCAGCAGCAGCATCCTTCCTTCCAGCCTCGAGCCACCCGCCTTCAGCCGGTAGAAGTATATCCCCGAACCGACCCGCCTTCCAGCGCTGTCCGTCCCGTCCCAGACGCTCTCCCAGTACCCAGCGCCCTTCACCTCGTCTGCCAGCCGGACGACCTCCCGCCCGAGCATGTCGAAGACCGTCACCTCGACCTTGCCCGCCAGGGGAAGCGCATACGGTATCCTCGTGACCGGATTGAATGGATTCGGGTAGTTACGGCCCAGGGCGACCCGGCTCGGAACCGTCGTCTCCAGCGCGCGGACGGCCGTGGCATGCGGGTCGTTGGGCCGCCCGGGCGTGCCGTGATCGGCCGCCCCGCCCCAGCTGCCGGCCAGCGCATTGTCGAGTCCGGGATCCAGCAGGACCAGGGTGCCCCCTCCCCCGTCCGGCGTCGTGGGCCACGGCTCCCGATTCCCGTAGGTCAGCGAGTCGACGATGGCGCCCGCCCGATCGAAGATCCGGATCGCCTCTCCCCGTCCGCTCAGGCCGAAGTCGAAATCCCCCAGGACATCCTCTACCCCGGGAAAATGGGCTCTGAACGCGGCGACGTCTGCGGCCAGTATCAGGTAATCGTCGGCTCCGATCCTGGAGCCGGGCGGAAAGGCAAACACGTGCGTGTCGTCGGAATCCCGGAACTCCCATCCCGTCAGATCCCGGTCGATGCCCGGATTGAACAACTCGATCCAGTCGCCCGGGTCGAAGTCGGAGGCGGAATTGTAGCTGATTTCGTTGATTACCACAGGGCGGCTTTCCGCCTCCGACTCGAAAACCGCGGTGAGCCTGCCCGAGGCCGCCAGCTGCAATCTGATCCCAGCCTCCTCACCGTCGTGCAGTCCCTCCCAGCGCACGAACCGGTACCCCGGGCGGGGAACAGCCGTCACGTCCACTGGCGGATCGGCAAAATAGGAGCCGCGCCACGGATAGCGATCGATCTCCAGCGCGTTGACCCGGATAAAGCCGTGGCCCCCACCCGCGGCAGTCAGCGTCAGCCAGCGCGGCGCACCAACGCC
>CAYWBJ010000245.1:0-24939 GCA_964456165.1 uncultured Gemmatimonadaceae bacterium
TGTTCGACGGCGACCCCGACACCTTCTGGGAGCCGGACCCTGACGATCCGATCGAGCGCTGGTGGATAGAGATCGACCTGGGCCGAACGGTGCTCGTGGATGAGCTGGTCCTCCGGTTCGCCGAGGAAGGAAACGGCGATCCGTTCCTGCAGTTCAAGGTGCTGACGGACCCCGGACAGCAGCTGATCCAGCAGGAGGCGGGCGAACTCGACTTCCTGCCGGTAGCCGGGACCGATGCCCCGAACGACGACCTGCGAGTCTTCCGTTTCGAGATGGAGGACATGCAGGATGCGGCGCCGGGCTGGAACGGGCGCATGATCGAAACCATTCGAATCGTCGTGTTCGACACCAAAGGACCACGGCATTCCCAGCTTGACTCGGAGGAAGATTGGCTGGCGCTGGGTGCGGCCGACCGGGGTGACGTGGTCTACTTCGTCCAGGATCAGGGCGGCTTCGAGGAACCGGTGAGCCAGGAGGAGTACGACCAGCTGCCGCTCGAGCGGCAGGGGCGCAGGGATTACTACCGGCGGGAGCGCCCCCGCCTCGCCGATGTCGAGGTCTGGGGTCTGGGCGACAACATCGGTCCGGGAATTGCCGCTGGTGGAGGCAGCTTCTCGGTCGTCGGCGAAGGCGTGAGTTTGCCGAGGAACGCCTTCGACGGCGACTTCAATACCTTTTTCCAGCAGCAGCTGCCGACGCCGACACTGGCAGGCCGCGGACTCACGATCGCCGACCTTGGCGCCACCTTCTGGCTGGACGAGCTGCGCATATCGGCGGTCTCGATCCTCAACAAAACGACCGTCTTCGACGGCTACATCCACCGGGGATCGGACGGCACCCGGGATGCGCGCGGCCGACTCAAGTGGGTGCGCCTGAGCGACGTGGGGAGAGAGCGCAACCGGACGCCCCAGTACCTGCAGATCAAGGACCAGTACGACGACGCGCCGAGGATCCAGTTTCTCGAGGCCAGGATCGTCAGCGATCAGGACGCCTTCAGGACTTCGAGCCAGGGGGCAGGCATCGTTGAATACCAGCTCTACACCCGGGCCTATCCGGCCCAGGTGGAGTTGACGTCTGACCTGTTCGCACTCACCAGCACGCGCAACCTCGGGCGCATCTCCTGGGAGGCGGACACGCCTCCGGGCACCCGGGTGGAGGTGCGTACCCGCAGCGGCGATCTGCTCGGCAAGGTGGTCCGCTACTTCGACGAATCCGGCAAGCAGATCAGCTTTACCGCCTGGAAAGGTCTCCGGCGGCCCCCGGATCCCGACACCAGTTTCGTTCCAACATCCGGGTGGAGTCCCTGGAGCAACGTCTACCAGGCTTCCGGTGACCGCGTCACCTCGCCCGGGCTGCGGAAGTTCATCCAGGCCCAGGTCAAGCTGATCACCGACGACCGCGAGTCCGCGGCCAGCATTCGCTCGCTCGACATCGAGCTGGTCAACCCGGTGGGTGAGCGCATCTTGGCCGAACTCCGTCCCGATCGGATCCTGGCCCCGGGTGTCATCGACACCTTCGAGGTCTTCATCCTGCCCAACTTCATCGAAAGCCCCGCCGCCTCTCGCAGCCTGGGCTTCGACGAAGTCCTGCTCGAGATGGGCGGTGGGGGAATCGAGATGCTAGAGTTCGCCCTCGGAGCCGACCCCGAGACCGGCGCAGCCTGGCAGGTGTTCCGTCCCGACGCTGATGCCTTCGTCGACGAGGCCGGGGTCCCGTTAGAGATACTGCGGAACCGCGCCGACTCGATCTGGGTGCGTCTGCCGGAGATGCAGAACATGCTCGCCGAGACCAGGCGCCTGTACAATCGGGTGACCGCCGAAGGTGATCAGGTGCCCGTGGACCAGGGGGGTGCGACTCTGACCGCCGAAGCCCACGGTCTGCTGACCGAGGAAGAGCAGGGCGATATCCGGTATTTCAGCCTCGACGGCGGCACGGTGACGGAAATCGACCAGTCGACCTACGCCGAGCTGGAGCCTGAGCGGCAGGGACCGGTGCGCTATTTTCGCGTCCTGCAGGGTGACGGCTCCCAGTTCCCGTTCGACGCCAACGGCGACTCACTCACGCTGGTGTCCTACGATCGCCTCGGCAACGACGAGAAGGGCGCGGTCATCGCCGAGGGCAACCTGATGAGGGTCACCTTCAGGGCGCCCGTCTTCCGCAACGGTACGACGTTGAAGCTGGCCGCCCGCAACAGCTCCGGCGGCATCGATCCGGATGCCCCCTGGCAGACGATTGAGGCAGGCGATGCGACCGCCGCCGTGGAAGCGAACACGCTGTCGATTGGTGTACCGCTCAGTTCGGTGGCGCTGGACGACGTCGCGATCCGTCCGAATCCGTTCACGCCCAACGGCGACGGTGTCAACGACGTCACCCGCATCGGTTTCTCGGTATTCCGGATCACCACTGCCAGGGAGGTTGAGATCGGCGTCTATTCCCTGGGTGGGCGCTGCGTCTGGCAACGGAAGCAGATGGTCGAGAACGGCACCGAGGCGGTGGAGTGGAACGGAGTCGACCAGGCCGGACGGCAGGTGCCACCGGGGATGTACATCGTCAAGCTCGACCTACAGGTCGACGCAGAGAACCAGAGGGGGGCGACGGCGGCTCGCGTGATTTCCGTCGCCTACTGAACGAGGGGTGGCGGCGGCCGGGCCGCCGACCCAAGCACGAACGCTTGCAGAGGCCGCCGAGCGGCGGCGTAACAGAGGCGCACTCGAGGGAGAGTACCATGGCACGAATGGACCGATGTGGATTGCTTGTTCTGACAGTCCTGCTGGCTGCACTGGCGCCTTCTTTCGCGCAGGACTACGGGAACCGGCTGGGTGACATCCGCCGCGGCGGCGAGGTGTCCTACGCGCCGCGCGGTCCCGGCGTGCTCTTCGGAGCGCTGGACCCGGCGGTCAAGAAGTGGTACGTGCCGCAGGAGCTCTTCTCCGAGTACGCCTGGAAGCAGTGGGAATACTCCAACTACGCCCGCCAGCACTACGAGCGCTATGTCGACATCGCGCTCGAGGGTGACTACTACTACGACCTCTACGGCAACTTCGTCACCAAGGGCTGGCTCATCTTCAACAACTCCCAGAGCCAGCCGCAGCAGTTCGGCAGCTCGGTGCTCAAGGCCAACCGCTTCGACCAGTGGTTCAACCGCCTGATAATCTCCGCCGATGCCAAGGGCCAGCACCAGTACGCGCTGACGATCAGCAACGAGCTGCGCACGACCCTGACGCCCATGACGTTCTCCAAACCGAAGTGGGACGGGGTGCAGTTCGATTGGGCGTCGGACAAGTACATGGCGACCCTGATCTACTCCCGGATCAGCTCGCCGGGCGGCACCACGACCGCGGACCTGGAGCGGCTGGCCACCAACGCGACATCGCTGTGGGGTGGGCGTGTCGAGGCCCAAGTGGGTGACTTCGCGACGGTGGGATTCACCGCGGTCAACTCGCACCATTCCAACACGCTGCAGGACGGCTTTGCCGGCAACCCGTTCTCGGGCGAGCTGACGATCGATCAGAACAAGGCGATTAACTTCATCGAGATCGTGCTGCGGGACGACTCGCCCGAAGACGGCGAAGGTGGTGCGGCCTACTTCCCGGCTGGCTCCGACATCATCATCACTTACGCCAGTACCGACTCGGCGGGCAAAAAGCTGCGGGACGAAGGCAAGAAGATCCGCTTCGAACCGGTGGTCGAGGGCGGTTTCATCGAGGAAGGATTCCTGGCCGCCGACGGCGCCGAGGAGATCCGCCTGCGCTACGACTTCAACAGCCCCAATTTCGTCAATCGCTCCAGCGCTCCCAAGGAGGACATCGAGAAGATCGAGTTCCGTTTGGTCCTCGGCAACGACTACGAGGTGTGGGTTTCCTCCAGCCAGCAGACCAGCAACTCGGGGGAGGCGGTGCTGCTGCTGGTCACCGAGGCCGAGGGCAACGTCAAGGACAACACCAACCTGCGGGTGGTCAGCTTCGAGTACGGGCTGCCGACGGCGACCCAGATCCTGGGAACGACCATCGAGCTCAACGACCTCATGGGCTTCGACATCTACGGCGAGTACGATATCAGCTATTCCTACACCAAGTATCCCAACATCGCGCGCCAGAGCCATTCGGATTTCTCCGGTATCAAGGGCGCGCGGACGGCGCCGGCCTGGATGATAAACGCCTCGCGCGTGGAGTATCCCTGGTTCGTCTTCGGCGAAGCCTACAGCATGGACCCGCGCTACAACACCCGGACTTTCGTCACCGCCACCGACGGGTTCATCGGCTACGACGACGAGCGCCTACACGTAGTGGAGCTGGTCGAGGACAACGATGACCAGGATCGTTTCCCGGACACCATCCGCAAGGATCACCTGTCCGGCGACCGGGAGGTTTTCCCCGGCTGGGACGAGAACAACGACTTCATCTCCGACTTCAACCAGAACGACAACGAGGTGCTCTCCAACGCCACGCCGGACTACGAGGAATCCTTTCTCCGGCACAACGTAGATCGCCCCGAATTCCTCTTCGGCATCGATCTGAACAACAACTTCTGGGTCGATCGCTTCGAGAACGACGAGGAGCCGGATTATCCCTACCGGAAGGACCACGAGGGCTACAATGTCTACGCTGGTACCCACCTGACGCCCGAGATCCGGGTTATGGTGGGTAGAATGCGGGAAGAGCTGATCTCCTCGAACCAGAAGAACCATGTCGACTACGCCCTGTTCACGCTGGACAAGGACATGGCCGCGCTGGGCCGCTTCCGCGTCTTCGATATGTTCAAGTCGGTGGAGGACGACGTTCCCAACGACCTGCTGCAGTGGCTGCCCAACGCCAACCTGCGCACCGGCGACGTGACCTCCATCGTCGACCCGCTGGTAGCTCCCGATACGTGGATTAACACCCTCTGGCTCGGTCACGATTACCGTCTCGGCGGCCTCTCGACGAGCAACTTCATGAAGTGGGACTACTACAACCAGCGCAAGGATGAGGAGGATCTGACTCTCCTCGGGCTGCGGAGCGAGGACTACTTCTTCGGTCTGATTAACAAGGCGAGTTACCGCTTCGACGTCGGCCTGGTATGGATCGAGCCGCGCTGGAAGAGCGAGTACCGGCGCCAGACGCTGGACCTGGTGACGACCAACACGACCAAACGGGAAGAGCTGGCCCAAGTAGGTGGCGTCCTAGCCGGCATGCCGGTGCTCTCCCACACCGTGGTGCAGGGCGGTGTCGAGTGGTCGATCATCAACGATATCGAGGGAGACGCCGACTTCGACGGCATCGCCACCGCACTGCAGCTGACCAATGTTTCGGATTACCTCGGCTACAAGCTGACGACGCAGGCCGGGCTCAAAATCGAGCGCCGCGATCAGAAGGGGAGGCCGTCGGTGACGGTTACTCAGAGTTTCGTGACGGTCTACGCCGGCCTGGAATAGGAAGGCCGAGAAGAAGCCGCGTTGCCACTGCGCCCAGTCCTTCAGGCTCCTCCGCGCCTCTCGCTATCAAGGGGGCAACGTCGACGGATTTCCCGGGCGTGCTGAGCCGAGTCGCCCGATCCGAGGTATGGTCCGCCCTGCTCGTCCTCCTGCTGGCCGTGTCGGTGCGAGTGGCTCATCACTACCTCGCCGCCGCCGATCCGCGCATCGGCAGCGCTCCGTCCGGATCCCTGGGCGAGGCGGCCGCCTCTTACCAGGGGCCTCTGTTCGCGTGGATGCAAAGCTCGCTGGATTCGGGCGGTAGCGAGTCGATACAGTGGGTCAACCTGGTCCTAGGGGTCGGTTGCTGCCTCCTGGTTCTGGGCACGGCCCGCCGCCAGCACTCGCCCGGCGTCGGCCTGCTGGCCGGCTGCGGCGCTGTGTTCCTGGGGCCTATGATCTACTTCGGGACGGAGCCGACTCCGGCAGTCTGGTCCGCTTTCCTGCTGGCGCTACTCGCCTATCTGATCGCGCGGCCGCCGCCGGGCCGCCTGTCCCGGACCCTGGCGGTCGGGGGGCTTGCCCTTCTGGCGGCGGCTGAATTCGCCGGGCTCCCCGCCCGAATCCCGGACTCCATCGCGGAAATCCCCGGGAATCTCTATTACATGGTGCAGGGCCGCGAGTGGCTGCCGGACATGGATCCCTACCGGAGCCGCTCGGCGATCCTGCTGCCCCTGTTGTGGGATTGGGGTTTGGCCTTCCCCGCCGGGCTGCTCATACCCCTGGCCGCCATCGGCCTGGCGGTACACCTGCGACGCGGCGGCCACGCCGGAACCGCGACCGCAGTGCTGATTGGCACGGTACTGCTGGCCGGTGCTGCCACCGGCGCTGACGGCCGCCACCGTCTGCCCCTGTTGGTCCTGCTGCTGCCATTCGCCGCGGGTGCGCTGCTACCGCAGCGGTTGACCGGGCGGAGCAGGGCCGGTGCGTTCCTCCTGCTGCTCCTGGCTGCCAACGCTGCCACGCAGCCACCATCTCACCTGGCGGGACAGACGGAGCACGATTACTGGACAGGGAGGAGTCTGGAACAGCGGGGACTGCAAGCCTATGCTCTCGAGGCCTACGATAGGGCTCTCGCCGCCGACCCGGACCACCGTCCGGCGCTGGTGGCCCGGGCCCGACTGGCCATGCGCGATGGCGACCCGGCTCGGGCGCTACGGCTGTACCAGAGCTACATGGAGGACAACGAGCGGACGAGTGAGTTGCTCTACCTGGCCGGCCGGGCCTACGTCGCCATGGACCGCAACGAGGCGGCCGCGGCGGTGTTCGAACGCGCGGTCGCTCTGGGCGACTCGTCCGCGGAGTTGCTCGGCTGGCTCGGACATGCCCGCTCGGGCAGCGGACAGACTGAGGCGGCCGCCAGGGCTTACACTGCGGCGGTGCAGCTGCGCCCGGATTCGCTGGAACTGCACTACCAATTGGCCAGGACTCATGAACTCGTCGGCCGTGGTGAGGCGGCGCTCGAGCGCTATCGCCGCATCCTGACAATGGCCGCCGATGACGCCGATATCCACGCTCGAATCGGCCACCTGCTGATCGCCACGAGCGGTCCCGAAGGCGAGTCGATCTATCTGGCCCGCGACGAGTCGACCAAAGAGGCCGAACACCACCTGCGACGCGCGATCGAGCTCGAGCAGGATCACCTCTCAGCCAATTTGCACCTGGCCATCCTCCTGGCCAGGCAACGTCGCTACAAAGAAGCGATTGCCCAGTTTGACAGGACTCGCGAACTGGCTCCGGAAGAGCACGAACTCCATCTTTACCTCGGTAATCTCTACGAGCGAGCCGGCGATTCGGAGACCGCACAGCACCATTTTGCGGTCTACAGAGGACTGGCGCGGGGTGTCGAAGTGCAGGGGATGGTAAGCGATTACGTAAAAAATATGCTGGGGGACGGCGAACTAAACCGGTTTAATCAATAGAATTGCAGCAACAAGGCTAAAATATCTTGACTTCCACATGTCGCTTGCTGTTTTTTGAGCTAATCCTGCGTTCGTCTCTGAACTGAGTCACTACTCAGGACAGGGTTGGGACAGAGCCCGACCCTAACTCACCCAAAAGGAGGTGCCTAGTGAAAAAGTTGTCACTCCTCGCAGTGGCGGGGCTCATCACCATCGGCCTTGCCAGCATGGCTTCGGCCCACAAGCCCGAAGGTGAGAAGTACTTCGCCTTTCAGTTTGAAGACGATGCTGTGCCGACAATCGACGGCGTCTTCAACGACTGGGTCTTCGTACCCGAGTTCTATCGGATCCGCCAGGACCGGATCTTCTCCCCGAACAAAGGCATTAACGATGTCGGCCGGGGCGAGTACGATCCCAGCGAAGTGAACATCGTGCACATGTACGGGTTCAACCCCAACGATGAGTTCATCTATATCGCCACCGAGATGTTCGACGACTATCACGACATCGATCGCGAAGACCCGGGCTCTCTCTGGCGTGACGATGACTGGGAAGTCCGCTTCAACCCGACCGCTCTTCCGGAAGACCAGCACAACCTGGAAGGCGAACCGGTCAACTTCATCACGTACGTCCACGCCGTGCCGCCTCTCGAGGGCGTCTACGAGCGCATCCTGCCGGGTGAGGACAAGGAGTGGATGGTCGACGGCGGCGGCAACCTGGAGATGGGCTGGAGCTTCCAGGGCGAGATGCTGGCGGGTGAGGGCACCTACTTCTACGAGATGAAGCTGCGGCCGGTCATCGCTCTCGCCGATACCGAAGCTGACACCGAGTGGATGGACCTCGAAGAGGGTGAGGAACTCCACGTGAACATCACCATGGCCGACACCGATGCTCCGCAGCCGGCGACCTACAACGGCTTCTGGGCGCTGTCGCCCGGTCCCAGCAACAATCCGGAAGTCGACCTGGTACTGGACGAGCTCGACGACAGTGTCGATCAGGTTCCCGGGACCGCGGTTGAAAGTTCGAGCTGGGGTATGATCAAGGCCGGTCTCTCCGAGTAGCGAGACCTACCTCGGATCGACCCGCTCGATCGAGCAGAAGTGAAGAAACCCCCCCGGTGCCAAGTGGCGCCGGGGGGTTTCTCTTTTCTCGTGTTCGGCGTGGATGGGTGAGTGGCCGTCGATCAGTAGGCGAGCGACAGCAGTCGCGCCTCCTCGACCTTCTCGGCGTCGCCGTTCACCTCGATGCGGACGATGTAGAGTCCGGGCGGGACCGGATTCCCGGATGGGTCGAGGCCGTCCCAGGACTGGTCCCGATATCGGCCGCTGATCATCTCCTCGCGGTCGCTGATCACGCCGACCAGGCGTCCGCTGAGGTCGTGAACGGTAATGGAAACCGGGCTGGGAGCGGTGACCGAAAGGAGATTGTACTGGACGGTCAAGACGTCGTTGACGTCGTCCCCGTTGGGCGAAAAGGGATTGGGCGTGATAGCGAACTGGTCGAGCAGCTTGCCCCCGGCGAGGACCTCCGGGCTCAGAACGGTCGTCCCGGACTCCTCGGCCTCGTCTCCCTCGCCCAGCAGCGCTGCGTTACCGGGCGTGACCGCCTGGAAGGCGTCTTCGGTGTCGGAGAGGCTCATGGCGCCGCCGAAGCTGGTGCTGTAGGTGAGGACCTGCGTCCTGAAGCGGATATCGATCCGAGTGTGATTGTCCTCGATACGCGGGAACCTGAGCGCGAAGTGATCGTCTTCCACCGAGACGATCTGGAAGCCGTCGACCTCCGCGTCGTTGTCGATGCCGGTGAAGTTGCGACCGGCGATGCGGTTGCCGTCGGCGTCGTGCAGATCGATCCCGAGAATTTCGTCGACCCGGCTCGCGGTCGTGATCGTGATCGTGTCGAACCCGGTCAGGCCGGCCGACTTGATGACGGCCAGTACCGAGTAGGTGAATTCGGTCGATGTCGAGAGGTCGACCTCGCGCGGAAAGATCTCGGCGTTGAGGGAGTCGGCCAGGGGGGGCGTAGCATAGTCGAAGCTCAGCGACTTGAGCAGTCGCGCCGCACCCATGTCTTCGCTGCGGAACGCGACCTCGAACTGGAAGTAACGCCGCGGGCTCGGCGAGATGATGGGAATGCCGGGTCCGTTGGCGGCGTTCTCGGAGTAGGGGGAACTGAACGGACTCCAGCTCACCAGATCGTCGTGGATGTCGCCGCGCTCCCACTGGCGGCCGAGATCGTCGGTCGGTGGCAGGGTCTCGTAACCCTCCAGGTCCATCTCCTCGGTATTGCTGTTGATGGCGTAGGGGATTTCCTCGGCGTCCGACTTGCCCTTGAGCTGACGGGTGAAGACGAAGGGCGACTCGTCGATGCCGGTGCGTGTGCGGATCTCCATGACCGAGAAGGCCGGCTCGCCGACGATCTTTTCGGTCCAGCGCAGGTTGGTCCAGGCCGCCGGCTGGCCGGCGTCGAAGATGTCCGAGACGTAGCGACCTTCGGTCAGGAATCCCTGCCCGATGATCTCGATCTCGTCGATCTCCCAGTTGATCGGCGTTCTCGACACCAGCCGCACGTGGCGTACGACTTCCGGCGGCTGGAGCTCCACTTCGACGACCTGGCTGCGGTTGTCCTCCTCGGAGATCAGCTGCTTCCAGGCCGGGTTGCCACCTTTTGTCAGGTCAACGCCGTTGTTGATGAACAGGTCGAAGGCCCGCATGAAGTCGTCTTCGAAGGGCGTCGTTGGTGAGGGCTGCATCGGGGTGTTACGCGGGTAGAACCGGATCTTGTTGACGCCGATGCGTCCGCCGAGGTCGAGGACGATGATGATGCCGAAGACCCCGTTCGGGATGTCCTTGCGCTCGAATGCCTTGAGCGGGCCGTCCTCTTCGGTGTTGTCGAGCAGTTCGGGCAGGACGACGTTCTTCAGGGCGTCGCGGCTCAGGCCGCCGGCAAAGCCGAAACCCTGCCCCTCGCCGAAGACGTTGGGGGCGTCGATGCTGCCGCCGCGATGGAACGTACCGGCGGCGATGTTCTCGCCTTGGGCGATCTCCAGCACATGCAGGCTGCCGGGGCTCCTTCGGCTGTCGATTTCGACCAGGTTTCCGGGCGTGTTACCCTGGACGAGGTCATTGGGATCACCACCGGAGCGGTGGAATGCCGGAATTATGGCATCCACCGGTGCGGACCCAACACCGGTCCAACTCAAATCGCCCCCTTCTCCGATGGAGATCGTTCTGACTTCGGCGGCAGCGGTCAGACCGAAAACCTGGAGCAGGCTCAGCGCGGCAACAAGCTGTAGCGGACGCACGAGATTCATCGCAAGGCTCTCTGACAAAGGGTGCGGAACACTGCTGCAACGTACGGCAAGTCCCGAGTGCTTGTCAAGAAAATCAGCGCCGTTGTCCCACCCGGATCGAGGGGGTATCTTGAGCCGAAATGGCAGGTGAAAATGTCTATCTGGTCCGGCTCTGGATCCTGGTCGCGGGGATCGGCCTGTGGACCGGTTGTGGCGCGCCGGAGCCTGAGGGCGGACTCGGGGCCGGGTCGGACCCGGCGCGCATCGCGACCCAGGCGCCAACGCCCGGAGCCGGCGTCAGATTCCTCGACTTCACCGCTTCCTCCGGCATCGACTTCGCTCACGTCTCCGGCGACGCCGAGCAACGCTACATCGTCGAAACGATGGGAGGGGGCGCTGCCTTCCTTGACTACGATGGCGACGGCTATCTCGACCTCTACCTGGTCAACGGCACGCGCCGTGACGCGCCCCCGACCGAGGCGATCAGCCGGCTCTACCGCAACCGAGCAAATGGCGCTGGGCGTCGGATCTTCGCGGACGTGACCGAAGCGGCCGGCGTCGGCGGGCGCGGCTGGGGCATGGGCTGTACCACGGCGGATTACGACAACGACGGCGACGTCGATGTCTACGTTACCTACTGGGGCTCCAACCGGCTGTACCGGAACCGCGGTGACGGTGGCTTCGACGAGGTCGCCAAGATGGCCGGGGTGGCCGACCCCGGTTGGGGGGCCAGCGCCGGCTTCGGCGATCTGGACGCGGACGGATGGCTTGACCTCTACGTCACCAACTACCTGGAATTCGACCTGGCTGCTCCACCCAACGAGGGCCGTCCCTGCACCGGCTTCAAGGGGCTCGAAGGGTTCTGTGGTCCGATGGGGCTGCCGGGCCAGGCCGATGTGCTCTACCGCAACCGCGGCGACGGCTTCGAGGATGTCAGCACGGCGACCGGCGTCGGCCGCCAGCAGCTGCCCGGGCTGGGGGTGGTCTTCGCCGACCTGGACGACGACGGCGACCAGGATATCTACGTCGCCAACGACTCGGAGCCGAACCTGTTGTGGCGTAACGACGGCGACTGGCGACTGCGGGAGAGCGCCCCCCTGGCTGGCGTCGCCTACAGCGAGGAAGGGCGCTCCCAGGCCGGCATGGGAGTGGACGTGGGCGATTTCGACAACGATGGGCGGTCGGACATCTACGTGACCAACTTCTCGGAGGACGTCAACACCCTCTACCGGAACGAGGGAGGCGGTCTCTTCGCCGATGCCACCGCTGCCGCCGCTTTCGGCGGCAGCGTGCGCCCGTTGCTGGGGTGGAGCACCGCCTTCTTCGACGCCGACAACGACGGCTGGCGGGATCTGTTCGTCGCCAACGGCCACCTCTATCCGCAGCTGGAGATCCACCCGCCCGGCCTGCGTTATCCTCAGCCGAACCAGCTCTACTGGAACCGGTCCGGCCGCTACGAGCTCGCCGAGGCGGCAGCTCATCCGGGGCTGGGCGCGGCCCGGGTGAGCCGGGGGGCGGCCTTTGGGGACCACGACAACGACGGTGACGTCGACATCCTCGTGATGAATCTGAACGACGTCCCCACATTCCTGCTTAATGAGGGGGGCAACACTAACGCCTGGATAGGGCTGGATCTCGAAGGGCTGGGGAGCAACCGGGATGGTATCGGCGCCCGGATCCGCGTGACCGCGGGCGCGCGGACGCAGGTGCGGGAGGTGCGGCGTGCCTACGGCTACCTGTCGGCGCACGACGGCCGGGTGCTGTTCGGGCTGGGGCACGGGGAACGTGTGGAAGAGGTGGAGATCCGCTGGCCGTCGGGCCGGCTCCAGCGCCTGCATGACCTGGCGGCGCGTCGGTACTACAGAGTCAGGGAAAGCGAGGTCGAGTCGGTGGCGGCCTACGGGGGCGCCCACGGCGGGATGCCTGGACGGTCACCGGCGCAGCCGGTGCCAGCCGGAGCACCGCCGGCGACGCAGGTCTCGATGCCTCCGGCCCCGCAGCTCAGCGCCTCGGCGGCAGAGAACTACCGCCGCGCAGTCGAATTCCATGACGCCGCCCGCTACCGGGAAGCGGTTCCGCTACTGCGGGCGGCTCTGAGGCAGCGGCCCGACCACGTCGAGGCCGCCTATGCTCTGGCGGTTGTGCTATTCTCCGGCATGGGCGAGGCGGCGATGGCCGCGGCGGTCCTGGATACCGTTGCCAGACGCGATTCTTCGGCGGCGCAGCTGTACCATCTGCTCGGCGCGATCCGCCTGAGCCTAGACGATGCTCCGGGCGCCATCAGTGCGCTCGAGCGTTCCGCGGCACTGGCGCCGGCGGAGTGGCAGGTCCACAATCGCCTCGGCGTGGCGCACATGCGGCAGGGCCAGATCAACGCCGCTCTCGGGGCCTTCCAGAAAGCCGTCGCCGCGGCGCCATACGCTCCCGCCCCCTACGGCCACATCGCCCGCATCTACGACCGCCAGGGCCGCTCCGAATGGGCGCGCCAGGCGCGACGGCAGTTTGAGCGCTGGCGGCCGTTGATGGACCGGCTCGACCGCTACCTCGAGGGGTTGCGGGAGCTGCCCAATGACGCTGAGCTGCACTTTCTCGTGGGCCGGGCGTATCTGATGCAGGGCCGGAAGGTGTTATCGCAGGCCTCGTTCGAACGGGCTTTGGCGCTCCGACCCGACTATGCTCTCGCCCACTACGGACTGGCCGGCGTCCACCACCAGCACCGCGAGCTCGGCGAGGCGATCGCGCGCTACGAGCGTGCCTGGGAGCTGGATTCGACGCTGGTCACCGCGCTGAACGACCTGGGGCGTGCCTATGAGCAGGCGGGGAGAAGCGCAGAGGCGGTGGCCGTCCTCGAAGAGGCCGTCGAGCGCCAGCCGGATCTGGCGCGAGCCCACCTCAACCTAGGCCGGTCCTACCTGAAGCTCGGGCGCCGGGAGCGGGCTACCGCGGCGCTCGAGATGGCTGTGCGCCTGGACTCGAGTCTGCGGCCGGCACGGAAGACCCTCGAAGAGCTGCGGGGCGACCGCTGAACGATCGACGGGTGAAACCTTCGACCTTGGCCGGGTGAAAGGATGCTGAGATGCCGCGAATCGTCGAAATCGAGAATCACGTCATCTACCCGGAATACCGGGATTTCAATGCAACGACCCTGGCGCGGTCCCACGGCAAGGGTATCCAGGGACGGGTGATCCTGATCGTGAAGACCGACGACGGGCTGGAGGGGTTGGGGGAATACTGGGGGCCGGAGCTGGACGTGGACGCTCTGTGCGCCCAGTACGTCGGCACCGACCCGTTCGACTGGCTCCACGCGACCGAGCACTTGTGGATGAACATGGCGCTCTACGACCTGATGGGGAAGCTGCTTGGGGTTCCGGCCTGGAAGCTGATCGGCCCCAGGGTGAGGTCCTGGATGCCGGTGTCGGCCTGGACGATCGCGCAGCCACCGGCGGCGATGGCGGAGGAGGTGCGGCAGGCTGCTGCGCGGGGTTACCGCTGGATCAAGTACCACGTGGATCAGACCAACAACGTGATCGCGCAGACCGCGGCGATGCAGGAGGCGGCTCCTCCGGACTTCCGCGTCCACTACGATCTGAACGCCAATCTCGACTTCTACACGATCTGTCCGATCATCAAGGAGTTGGAGCAGTTCTGGATCGCCGGGCGAATCGAGGACCCGATGGATCCGCAAGACGAGGACGGTTACCGGCTGCTGCGGGAGAAGTGCAAGCTGCCGATGATTACCCACCATGGACCGGCCGAGTTCATGGTCAGAGACGTCTGCGATGGCTACATGAGCGGCCACGGCGCCGTCGGCGCCGCCGCGAAACTGGCGGCGGTGGCGGAGATGACTCGAAAGCCGCTGATGCTGCAGAACTGTGGCGGTGTCATCAACCAGGCTTTTCAGGCGCACCAGGTGGCGGTCTTCCGCATGGCGACCATCCACCACGTCAACGTCAGCAACCTGTGGAAGGAGGACGTGACAGTGGAGCAGATGCCGGTGGTCGGCAGTTGCGTCCAGGTGCCGGAAGGGCCCGGCCTGGGGGTGACTCTGGATCGCGACAAGCTCGCCAAGTGCGCGTCCCAGCAGCCGCACGAGCGGGGGCGCTACCTGGTCCGACTGCGCTACGCCGATGGGCTGACCGTCTGCGCCCGCGGCAACCCGGACCAGGTGCGGGCGCAGTTGCGGTCATTTGCTTCCGTGCACGGTCTGCAGGCACCGGGCAGTGTGCCAACCTATAACGCGCCGGTTACCGGTGACTATTGGGACGAGGGCGAGGAACCGGAAGCCTTCGAGCGCTGGTGGATGGCTACCGAGTCGGGGGTGGCGTGGGAACCATCCCGGCCGAAGGGCCGCCTCCGGCCTGTTCACCTCTCGCGTTCAGCTGGCTCGCCGAGCTAGCTGGCGCTGCTGGTCTCCGATCCAGCTCAGGAAGTGGCGTCAGGCGTACCAGTCCGACAGGCCCGGAAGGAAATTGTTGTCGGTCGGCAGCACCGCCGGAGAGCGGGCGCGCCGTCCCGTGTCAAACCATCGGCTCGGCGCGCTGCGTCAGCTGGATCGAGAACCCCCAGGGGTCCCGCAGCATCGCCAGCTGGTCGCCGGCGGGTGTGGTGCCCGGGCCGCCGACCAGGGTGGCGCCAGCAGCGGTGAGGCGGCTGACAGCGGCCTCAATGTCGGCGGCCGCGAAGGCGATGTGGAGCACCTGCGGGTCCTGGCTGGCGTAATCGGGTATCAAGTCGGGCGGGTTGGTATAGAGCTCGAGGACGACACGGCCGGTGGCGTCGGCCAGGAAGTGCATGTGGATCGGGCCGTCGCCCTGCCGCATCACCTTCATCCCCAGGTGTTCGCAGTACCAGCCGGCCATCGCGACCGGGTTGGCGACATTGATGGCGAAGTGCTCGTACTTCAGTTCATCGGTCATGTCGTGCTCCGGCTTTTCGGGTTGAGTCCGCCGGTCAAATGACGTAAAGCGATTCGACGCCGGCGAGGATATGCTCCAGCTCTTCGCGGTCGTAGCGGTCCCGGCCCGGGGCCGGAGCCCGCATGGCCGGGCTCGCGATGATGCCCCGGCGCACCAGCACCAGTTTGTAGATCTCTACCCCGTACAGACGCTCGTGGTTAATCAGCGGCAGCAGGCGGTTGAAGAGGGCGCGGGCCTCATCGGAGGCGCCGGCCTCGAGCCGATCCCAGATCCTGGCGAAGATGTCGACCGTGTGACAGGAGGGCATGTTGCCTACCGCGCCGCGCGGATACTCGTTGAGCAGGTAGATGCCGCCTTGGCCCCCCATGACGCCGCGGCAGGCCGCCCCGGCGGCGGCGATCGTCTCGCTGAGCCTCTGCGGTTCGGGTATGGTTTCTTCCTTGATGTACTCGACCCGCTCCAGCGTGTTGCAGAGGCGGGCGAGCAGGGCTGGCGCCATCGGGGTGCCGACCGGGGCGCTGAAATTTTGCACGCAGATGGGCAAACTCAGCCGCTCGTCTAGAGCCTGGTAGTAGCGGAAGCAGCCGTCGGCGTCGGGATGGAGGATCGGGGGCGGCATCGCCATGACACCGTCGGCGCCGACTTCCTGCGCGTGCTGGGCCAGCGCTGCGGCCGGGAACGCGTGGCCGGATGTCACTGACGCGACCACCGGAATCTCGCCGCCGGCGGTCTCGACGACGACCTCCAGCCAGCGCCGGCGCTCGGCGTCGGAAAGAGTGGTGAACTCGCTGGCGTTGGCGGGCCCGACCAGCCCGCGGGCTCCCGCTTCGATGCAGAAGCGCACGACCCGCTGCAGACTGGTCTCGTCCACGGCGCCGGCGTCGGTGAAAGGGGTTACGACGATGGGGAAGATACCGCGCCAGGGTTGACTCATGGGAAATCTCCAGCAGCAACCGAGCGGTGGCGCCCCCCGGCGCCGCGCCTGTCCGGGTTAGCTGTCGACATGGGTGGGAAACATTCCGTAGGAGATGATCATCTCCACATCCTCGACCGAAAGGTCCGAGCTGATGTTGACAGGGCGGCTGACGAGAGCGATGTCGAGCAGGTTGTCGCCCTGCCGCGGGCGCACCGTCCGCAGGTCGATCTCCAGGAACTGGCCGCCGTAGGGGTCGACGCGCTGGAGCGGTTTCCTGGTCGTCACCTCGTTCTCGAGGGGGGCGCCGTTGAGTCGGATATCCAGCTGGTCGGCACCTAGCAGGTCGCTGATACCGATCCTCAGCAGCACCTGCTGGACCTTCGGGTTGGTCACGTCATCGGCGATGTGGAACGGAAGCTGGAAGCGCTTGCCGGCGTCGGCCTGAGTCAAGGGCAGCGGCAGGTACGCGTCGATATCCTGGTCGTCGTCCGACTGGCGGCGGAGGAAGTAGTGCTTGTCGGCCTCGGCCACCAGGTCCGGATCGCCCAGCTCGGTCAGGCTGTGGCGCTCGTTCGGGCCGAGGGGCCAGCTGAAGAACCAGGCGTACTGCCCGTCGACGCCGCGGGCCCAGTTGTTGGCTGCCGCCGCTCGAAGCATCTCAGGCGTGGCGTTCCGGACGCCGTGGAACCGCCGCGACTCATCGCTGTAATAGGGTTGCAGCATAGCGTACACCGCTGCGTCGCTGGCGTGGGCGGCCTCGACGAGCCAGTCGATCGGCATGTTTGAGTCGAGGACGAAGAACAGGTAGACCATCGGCACGACGTAGTCGACCAGGCCCTCGTCGAGCCAGGCGCGCACGTCGAGCCCGGTCTTCAGGTTAAGCTCTTCGGTGGGGTAGACTCGCGCCCCGATCTGCCCGGGCTTGCCTGGCCGCTGTCGCACCATCCGCGAGATCTGGCGGACGTAGTCGGTCATCAGCGGCGTGTGCTCCTCGACCTCTTCCGGCTTCAGCCAGAAGCTGCTGCCGCCAGGTGCGGCGGCGAAGTCGAGCTCGACCCCTTCGACCGGGTACCGGGTAGCGAGCTCCTCGAGCACGCCGAACTGATGATCGCGCGTCTCTTGGTGAACGTAGCCGCGACCGCCGCCAGCGATGGTGAACCGGGGGTCGAGACCGGGCCAGTCTCCCATGCGGAGACTGGCGAAGAACTCCATGCCCTTGTCGTGCGCCCGGTCCACCAGTACCCCGAGCGGGTCCAGATCACGGTCGATCAGGCTCTGCATGTTCTCCCACACCCGCCAGTAGGCGGCCATGCCGAGCTTCTCCTGATCGGCGCCGAAGCGCAGGCCTTTCTTGGACGGATAGAACAGCCCGTCGCCGCGCGCGACGCCGTAGACGAAGGTGTCCACGGCGGTACCGGCGACCTCGTCCACCGGGGCCCAGGCATCCCGGAGCCGCATGGGCGGCTCGTGCACGAACAGGTAGTAGTGGCGGGCGTCGTTGAAGTAGAGCGTGCGTGAGCGTCGCATGGCAGATCAGGCCGGCAGCTCGAAGTAACCCAGTTCGGCCATGCGCTTGAGCCAGCGCTGACGCCGGGGGTTTCCGGCTGGATTCTCCAGCCACTCGCCCGGGTGGTGCGAATCGCCCGCCCGCCCGAAATGGGTGGTCGTCTGCTTCGCGGACTCGGCGCGCTTCCTCGTCGCCGCCTCCTCGGCCTCCCCTTTCGGATTGTTGTAGAACACGCAGGTGGCCATGCGGCGGCCGGCGCTGCCGCCGTGGCTGGCGTGCCAGCAGCGCATGTCGAAAGCGACGACGTCGCCCGGCTCCGATACGCAGACATGGGCTGGGACGTCGGGGACGCCCAGGTCCATGCTCTCCCAGTCGCGCTTTATCTGCTCGTGGAAGACCTGGTTGTGCGAACCGGGCACGATGCGCAGGGCGCCGGAGGTAGCGTCCACCGGATCGAGGTAGAAGGCGAACTTGACGCCGAAACAATCCTCTTCCGAGTCGGCGCGGTGGTCCGGGTGCCACCGGGTGTCGCCGACGTAGCGGTTAGCATCGGTGCCGATGCCGATGACGTCGTCCCCGTAGACCTGCTCGGCGATGCTGTAGAAGCGCTGGTCCTCGAGCAGGCTGGCGAACAGCGGTGTGCGTGGGCTGAGCATCATCGTCCAGTGGCGGGTCTCGCCGGTGAACGGCTGATCGGCGTACACCAAATCGAGCTCCTCCTCGAACTCCTGGCGCAGCGTCTCGACTTCGCCTGGACTGAAGAGAGCCCGCAGGGTTGCGAATCCGAACGTGCGGTAGTGGTGGTGCTGCTCTTCGGTCAGCATGCTTGACTCCCTGGTGGATAGAGGCGGGCGAGGTTGCCGCCCACGATAGCCTGGCGCTGTGGCCCGGTGAGAAAGTCGCAGTATTCGCTGTATAACACCAGCGACTGCCGATAGGTGGTTACGGTCTCGCAGGACGGCATGTCCGAGCCCCAGACGATCTTCCCGGCGCCGATGTTGCGCACCAGGGACCGGACGATTTCCGGAGCTCGCGGATGGGCCGGGGGAAAGGGGTGATCGTACAACATCTTGTGCAGCATGAGCTCGAGGTGCCAGCCGTCGCGGCCGATCAGGTCGAAGATCTCGGCGGGCACGTCGAACCGCTGCGGGTTGGCCATGTCGATGCGCAGGGTCTCCAGCCCGTGGGTGAGGACGCAGGGAATCTCGGGATGAGCCTCGGCCCACTCGTTCAGCTCGCGCAGCTCGCGGAGGTAGACCTCGACCCGGGGCTGGCGGGTCTCGGTGAGATACCAGTGGATCGGGATGCCCAGCTCGGCGACGAGTCGGTAGAGGGGCTCGAGAGCGGCGTCGTTAACGTTCATGGAGAAATCGACGTGGAAGAAGCCGCCGGTGGAGAAATACAGGCCGGAGAACCCGAGTTCCCGCACCTGCCGGCGCAGCCTGTCGAGCTGATCTGGCGCGCCACCCCGCCACTCGTCCACCTGGGCCAGTGCGACCAGTCTGTCGGGGTACTCGCGCAGCGCGGCGGCCAGGTAGTCGTCGAGGCGGCCGTATACCCGGTCGTGCTGGATCAGGGCGCGGTCGACGCCGGCGAAGTCCATCTGGGTGATCGTGTTGGTGCCGGTGGCCGACATGTCGCCGCAGGCCGGCCCCAGGAAGTGGTAGTAGTAGTCGTTGCCCCCATAGGTGAAGAGCACGCGCCCGTTGGCGCCGACGCGGAAGTCCAGCTCCGGCAGCCAGGTGAGGCCGTCCCCATTGCCTTCCATGATCGGCTCCATCAGGGGCGCGTTGTCGCCGACGCGCCGGAACCCGCCCGGACCGGCGAAGCGGACGTGGTACTGGGTCTCCTTCAGGCAGTCGGTGTCGAAGGCGCCGCCGGTTGCCATAGGCGGGAAGATATGGTTGTGGGCGTCGAATACGGTGGTCATGGTCAGTGCTCGGTGGAGGTCACGGCAAACCGATAGAGGGGTCGGGCTGGCTCGGCGTCAAGCCGTTGACAGGTGTATTGCCCCCGGTAATCTTGGTCTGACCCCACTGCAACCCGATCCCGGCCCGGCATATGTACTCATTTAAGATTGGCATGTATCTCGGCGAGCTGAAGGTGTCGTTGGCAGAGGCCCTCGACGTGGCCGCGGAACTGGACGTGCGCTACATCTGGTACAGCGAGCAATCCTTCGGCAAACCGTTCCTGGAGATGACCGACAGTGAGGTTGATGCGGCAGGCAGGCTCTTCACCCAGCGTGGCATGATCCTCTTCCTGCTGGCGCCGGGCAACTGCTTCAAGCAGGTCCACCTGGCCGACCTGGATCTCGAAACGATGGAGCAGCACCCGGAGTTCCGCGCCGAGATGCGGCAACTGGACCGTCAGATGGAGGTGGCCGCCCAGCTGGGTGTACCGGCGGTGAACACCTTCACCTTCGCCTGGCCCGGGGAATATACGGCTGGCAAGCCGACCTGGCCGATGCGGCGGCTCACCCGGGGTGGCCTGATCGCAGACGTGGACATGGCGAAGCTGGTCAAGGGGATCGGGCTGATGACGGAACGCGCCGAGCACCACGGCGTCGACCTGGCGCTGAGCCAGATGCCGTGGAACTATACCAATACCACCGAGAATTTCCGGCGCATCGCCGAGGGCGTAGGATCGCCGCGCCTGCGATTGATGTGGGGGCCGGCGGACAACTACAACTCGGGCGAGGTCGACGTGGCCACCGCCGGCTTTCAGAACGCCCGCCCCTACCTCTACGGCCTGCATCTGAAGGATCTGCGCGTAAACGACCCGGTGCGGCTGGACTTCGACTACTGTCCGATCGGCGAGGGCCACGTCGACTACCCGACCGTGCTGCGGCAGGTCCGCGATCACCGGTGCGACGTGGTGCTGTCGCTCTCGACCCACTTCCGGCCACCGGGGGGTGACTCGGTCGATGCCATGCGCCTCAACCACGCCAACCTGACGCGGATGATCGCCGACCTCGACTGATCTGTGGCACCGAACTCGCGGTAGTCTTAGAGCGGGTTCACTCCACCAATGTCGCCTCTGAGAATGGTTTAGGGTGCGACGTCACCAAGGGATCGATAGACGCAGTCAGGAGCCGTGCGCGCCGCCCGCCCGAAGCGGTGTGGTGGACGGAGGGATTGGCCGCCGTGCGGGCGGCCAATCCCTCCGGTTACAGTTCCAGCGGCTCCGGGGTCTTGAGCACGAAGAACTTGCGGACCGCCTTCTTCACGTTCCAATGGGCTTTCGAGCCGAGCGGAAAGTGGGCCATGTCACCGGGGCCCACGTCGTAGCTGTTCCCGCCTTCTTCCGTAATCGTCACCTCGCCCTCGAAGACGTACACGAACTCGTCCCAAGTGTAGCTCCAGTCGAATTCACCGGGCTCGCATGTCCAGAGGCCGCTCGATAGCGTCTTGTCGGCGGACTGGTTGAAGACGGCACCCCGCGCGACCGGATTGCCGGCGGTGATGAACTCGGGGGCGATCGGCATGTCGGCCAACGGACCTGAGGGTTCGCTCGCGGTGATCATTCCAAGTATCTCGGACTGGGTCATCTCGGACCTCCATCATCGTTGGGAAGGGCGGCGATGCGGTGAAACTGTTCCGATCGCCGGCGCGAGTCAACGCGAAACGGACTCGCGCTAGACCCCCTTCATGATGTCGAAGCCGAGCTCCAGGTTCACCTCAACCATACGCCTGAGCCGCGGGTTGGTGCTGTTGACGTAGGACTCGGAGGGGCGCAGCGAGTACTTGGATACGGCGTAGAAATCCCGCACGTCCTTTTCCTTCGAGGCGGTAGAGGGAAACTCCATGAAGTTGACGGCGTGCTGGTGGCGGCCGTCGTGGCCGCCGAAAGCGGCGTGCAGCAGCTCCTCGGTGAACACGCCCAGATCGCCTGGCTCAAGCTCGAGGGCCACGTGCGGGAGCTCCGCTTGCGGCAGGCCGAACGGGAGGAGACCAGGATCGTCGGTCGCATTGCGCAGCGGCTCCAGCGGGTCTGGAGAGCCGCGCCGGTGCGACCCGGGGACCACGCGCAGGCTGCCGCTCCTGGCGGTCAGGCGCTCGGGATAGAAGGCGATCTTCACCGCCTTGATCTTCTCGTCCCACAGACCACTGCCATGCCAGTAGGTGTCGCCGGCATGGCTGTTGCCCTCCGTCCCGATCAGGAAGAATTTGGGGCCAAGCAGGTCCTCGCCGATCTCGTAGATCCGGTCGTCGGCCGGCAGGGCGGCCATGAACGGACGGTGCTCGAAAAAAGGCTGCTGCGCCACTCTGCCGTTGGGCAGCAGGTTGCCGCGTTCCTCCGCCAGGATCTCGTCCGCTTCCCGCTTTATGGTAGCCATCTCCTCAGGAGAGAAGAGGCCGCGCAGCACGAGAAAGCCGAGCGCGTCGAATTGCTGTTTCTGAGCCTCGCTGAGCATCGCTTACCTCCCGGTTGGACCCCACCCGTCGACTGGCCGGGCCATGGAGTCAGAAGATACCGTGCCGCGATCGGGCGCAAAACAGCGCGCCCGCGCCGCCGGGTAGGTACGCGGAGCCGCGGTGTTGCCGTGACTGGAAGCTCCTGTTACCGTAATCTGTGGTCCTGGTGGAGGGAAAGAGATTGATTCGAATCAAGCCGACAGAGCGGGAAAGAGCCGACCAGAGCCTGGGAGAGCGTCACTTGCGGCAGGCCTTAGAGGCAATGGACCGTGATGGGATCGTCGTCCTGGAAGAGGTCGTCGACCTGGACCACGTCCAGTGCCTGGGATCGAGGATGAAGCAGGAGATGGCGGAGGTTCGGTCGCGGCGGCCGATCGGTGTCGAGTCCTCGAACGAGAGCCTGCCCCCACCCCGCCGGCATCCCTGGCTGTTCCGCGATATCTGCTACAACGGGTTCGCCATCCAGATCGCCCACGCCATCCTCGCGACGGGCTCTACTGGAATTTCTACGGCTCCAACGTGGTCCACCCGGGTGAGACGCGGAAGCAGGGCATCCATCACGACGCCCGCCCGCTCTACGCCTTCGAACTCGAGGAGCCGCTGCCGGCCCACAACCTCGTCGTCAACGTGCCACTGGCCGATTTCACCGAGGAGAACGGCGCGACCGAGGTCTGGCTCGGGTCCCATCGGGAGACGCGGCGGCTGATCGTGGATGATGACAACTACGAGCGGCTGCTGGCCGAGCACCGCGAGCGCGACTGGATCGTACAGATGACGGCGAAGAAGGGCGCGCTAGTGCTGCGCGACATGCGTATCTACCACGGCGGCATGCCGAACCGGACCGACGAACTCAGGCAGATGATCGCGATGGTGTACAACCGCTACTTCTACCGGGTGCTCTGCTCGATGCCGTTCGCGCTGGGCACCGAGGATTTCTTCACCCACCCGGAGCTACAGGCGATGTGCACTTTTCTCGATGCCGACGATCTGGGGGTGGATTACGAGCGCGAGCGCCGGCGGCGAGGCCTGCCGGACGCACAGCAGCTGCCCGGGGTCGTGCTGGGGGGCAAGGCCGTCATCTGACCGGCCTCAGCCAGCCTCCGGCCCCGCAGCAGACAGACAGGAGAGACAGATGGGAGCAGACCCGAGCAAGATCCGCGTGAGCGGCGAGAATTCCTTCCTGCGCATAGGTGCCTCCGAGGAGGCCGAGCCCACCGCGGAAATGAGCCACTGGCGGGTGGTTGCATCACCCAAGGGATGCGGCCACGTGCTCTTCGCCAAGAGCATGTTCTCGGACAATGAGCCCCGCATCTACTCCGACAACTTCGCGCTGGCCCGCTGGCTGCAGGAGACGATCCAGGCCTCCATGCGGGACACCTACTCCGGCGACATCCCGATCATCGACGCCGAGTTCTCACGAACCGGCGACATGCTGACGACCTGGACTGAGTACATCGCCTCGCGGGTCGAGGAGATCGCGATGTCCTGGTACGACTTCATGGAGCCGGTGCAGGTGGCGAATCAGCCGTTCGAGAATCCGGACCAGCCCCACGGCGTCTACAGCCTGCTGATCCCGGCGCGACGCGCTCAGCTGACGATCGATGGCGAAACAGTGCCCGGCCGGGTTCTCGAGCGGGAGCTGTTTGGGCGGGAGGGGAGTAGCTGCTGCCTGGCGCTCTCGGAAACCTGGACGATCCCGCCGGATCACGAGTGGGCCGCGGACGCGCTCTGAGCCCCACGAGTTTTCTCCGGATGCAGCGCTTTGGATGCTGGCGCGATAACTGCGTTCGTGGTGGTCGCGAGGCCTGGTAACGCGCCTCAAGCCAGGCCGCGGGGCAGGCATAACGGCCTGTCGTAGATCGTCGCCCGCTCCCGTTCGATCTCGGTAAACCAGTTCTCCAGCTCGTGAGTCAGCCGGTGCACCACCCCGGGATGGCGAGCGGCCAGGTCCTCCTGCTCGAGCGCATCGTCTCCGGAATCGCCGGCCGCACCAGCTTCCAGTCGCCGTCGCGCAAGGCGGCGTTGCACTCGGAGACCGGGGTATAGCGGTTCCACTGCCCGTACCGTCGCCTGCAGGTCCGCCTCGCTTCGCCTTGCAGAGCCGGTAGCACGTCGATGCCGTCTAGGGGGGCGTCTGACGACCGTTCGATGCCGGCCATGGCCAGGAGCGTGGGGAACCAGTCGCTGCAGTGGACCATCTCGTGGCACGCGTTCCGGTCCTGGAGGCCGGCCGGCCAGTGCAGCAGCATGGCCACCCGGATCCCGCCCTCGTAGACCGATCCCTTGGCGCCGTGCAGCTGGCAGTGGAAGCGCTCGAGCCTGTTTTTACCCGAGCCACCGAACTGGGGACCGTTGTCGCGGGTGAACAGGACCATCCTGTTCTCCTCCAGGCCGTGGTCTCGCAGGGTTTCAAGGATGCGGCTGATCCCGGCATCCATCCGGTGCAGCATGCCGTACAGCGTGCTGACGCCGCGGTTGAACTTCCCGGTCTCGGCGAACGGCCGGATCTCCTCCTCCGGGGCCTGCAACGGCGTGTGCGGCGC
>CAYWBJ010000246.1:0-3883 GCA_964456165.1 uncultured Gemmatimonadaceae bacterium
GGTAGTCGTGGATGAGGGCGTAGACGCCGTACAAGGTGCCCCGATCGTCGGCGCCCAGGACCCGCAGGGACGAGTCGTCGGCGCGGATGCGATACGACTCGGGCGCCATGCCGCCGGCCTCGCTACCGGTCGCCCTGCCAACGAAGACCGCCGATTCCCCAGCGCCCACCTTGCGGCTGGCACCGCTGATCTTGCGCACGTAGCGCGCCAGCTCCCGCGCCGCGAAGCGCTCGACTTTCGAGGCGCCGGATGCCACCGATATGGCGGTGACTGCCTGGCCCCCTCTCGTCAACTGCATCATTCGTTCTCCCAGGTGCAGTGTTGAGGCAACAGTTATCTGTCGCGGACCTCGACGACGGGCACCTCGCAGGGGTACAGGACGCGCCCGTTATCGCTGGCGAGCATCCGCCGAAAGGTCCGCTTCTCCGCCGGCAGGTGATAGTAGGCCACGTGGGTAAAAAGCTCGACCCCGTCCGGCATCGTCTCGCGGTGCTGGCAGCCGGCCCCCCCCTCCTCGTGGTTGAGCATCGCTTGCCAGAACACCTCGCCGTCGATCCTCCCGTTTGCCTCGCCTTCGGCCAGCAGCCGGCGCATCGCGCCGACCCGACGCTCGTAGTACTCGAAGAGCGGGTAGGCGCTGTCGCAGAGGGCGCGCAGCTTATCGTCGTCGACACCGCCATAGGTAGATGTGAGCGGTTCTCCCTGCGCCGTGCGCACGGCGAAGTCGTACTTAGACTTCTCGAACAGCGCGCCGTTGCCGTCGGCGTCACCCACCACGGCATTGCACGGCCCCCAGTAGCCATTGTAGCGGATCAGCATCTCCACCGCCTCGGCCGTACTCTCGCAGTATCGCTTGACCAGCGCCAGCACCGGCGCCGGGAAGATGGCCTCGCCCCGGTCTTCTTCATACTCGAACAGGGCTCCCCCTCCGGTAGCCATACAGATCCCGAAGTCCGGCTTCGGCTCAATCGGCCCGTCAACGTCGACTGGCTGCTGCACCGGCCCGGGCCACGACCGGCCGAACGGGTCGTCGGTGTACCAGGTCATGATGTCGTCACGTCCGAGCCCCAGCAGCGGTCCGTTGGGCGTATCGGGGAAGTAGCACTGGGAACAGTTGTGCAGCGACAGCCGACCGCCGCCGAGGGCGTGGAAGTACATCTCCTTCCAGTTCCGCTCCAGGTGCACCTCCCTGATATCGATGCCAGCACCCTCCGCGTAACCGCGCGGGTACTCGTCGGCGTAGCGATCGTAGCCCTCGAGCTCCGGGAAGCTCTCCAGGTCCGGGAAGACCGCCATCTGCCGGCGGTGCATGTCGGCGGCATAGTCGAGCAGATCGTCCCGCGTCCAGCGCCCGAGGTCGGCGAGAATCTGCTCCAGGGGTCGCTGCCCGGCACCACAGGCGTTGGCAGCCTCCCGCGTCGCCTCGAGCCACTTCGCCGGTTGCGTCAGGCGGCTCGGCTGCCACGTGCCGGCCACCTGGCGGCCTGCCTCCAGCCCCTCTTCATAGCCATTGACTGCCGGGATGATCTCTTTCATGATGGCCTCCTCCCCGGAGAAAGTAGACAAAGAGCCGGAGCCGAACGACCGCCGGGCGTTGGTGCCCTCGATCCGCTTTAGTACCTTGACCGTCGCTAGCCTGACCCTCCTGACGAGCTCGCCGTGAGCCCCCCACTGAATCTGAAGAAAACCGCCGACCAGCTGACCAGCGAGGGCTACGTCGTCCTCGAAGGCCTGCTGCCGCCCAAAGAACTCGCGCCTCTCACCGCCGCGCTGCAGGCACTGTTCGAGCGCGAGCGCGAGGTGCCCTACGATCCCGGGGACGGCCCCGCCCAACCTGACGACGGGGAGATTGAGCAATACCTGGCCGCCTCCTACCGGGTCACCGACGACGAGTTGGCGCGCATGATGCGCCGCATCCGCCACACCCGGGCGCAGAATCTGGACACGCCGTGGCCAGTCGGACCAGGCCGGATCAACAAAACCTTCATCCACATACCCAACCTGTTCGACGACGGCCGTTCCCAGTACGTCCGCAACCTGCCGGTCAAGACCGCCTGGGCCGGCCACCTGGTCGAGCATCCGGTAATCCACGGACTAGCGCGCCACCTCCTGGGCGACGACTGTGTTCTCGGCGACATCACCGCTACCAGCATCGGCTCCGGCACCGACGGCGGCGCCTGGCACCTTGACAATCCGCTCACGCAGATGCCAGAGCCTTTACCGGACGTGCCCCTGGGCTTCCAGGTAGCCTGGATGATCGACGACTTCGCGGCCGGCAACGGGGCGACCCGCGTGATCCCCCGCAGCCACCTGACCCGGGCCAAGCCGACCTGGGGTCGGGGCGATCGGGACGACGAGATCCCCCTCTGTGCCCCCGCCGGCTCGGCCGCCATCTGGCTCGCCGGCACCTGGCACCGGGCGGGGCCCAACGGCACCAACCGACCGCGGCGGGCGGTGATCTCGTTCTATCAGCGCAGCTGGATCAAGCCCTTTTCCGAATATCGGGAGGCAATCACCCCGGAGCTGGCCAAGCGCATGTCGCCTGCCCTGCGTTACCTCTACGGCTTCTCCGCCTACGGCGTCGTGCGGGGATGAGATGCTTACTGCCGAGCAGCTCGCCGCTTTCGAAGTCTTCGGCTACCTGCGCTTCGACGCGCTGTTCTCCCCGCCGGAGATCCGCGAGATCAGCCGGGAGTTCGACGACCTGATCGTCGAAACGCGCGGCAATGACGCTCCGACCAACGAGCGGGAGTGTTACCAGAGCTTCATCGAGCGCCGCACCGCGCTCGCCGCCCTGATCGACGACGACCGGATATTCAACATGATGGCCGACATCCTGGGACCTGACCCGATGTGGGTAACCTCAGGCGGCAACCTCTACGTCGGCGACTCGCCCTGGCACCGGGATGCGACGGTGAAGGGGTATCCGCAGTTCAAGATCGTCATCTACCTGGACTCGCTAGCTAGGGACAGCGGCTGTCTGCGCCTGATCCCCGGTTCTCACAAGCCGCCGTACCACCACGAGCTCAATCCCCTGCTTGAACAAGAGGAGCACCCCTTCGGGGTCGCCGGTCCGGACATCCCCGCAGTCTGCCTGGAGACCGAGCCAGGGGACGTCGTGGTCTTCCATGAGACAATCTGGCACGCCACTTTCGGCGGTGCCGCTCAGCGGCGCATGCTGTCGCTGAGCTGGCTGCCCTATCCGCGGGAGCCGTACCAGGTCGACTACTTCCGTTCCCTCTATGCGGCAGTCACCGTTCCCGAAGAGCCGCGGCTGCCGTTTTTCGAGAGCGGGCGCCCGCGGCTTCAGAAGATCGTCGAGCGCCTGCGCCGCCTCGGCGTCGAGCCTGGCGCCGCCACCTGAAGGAGTCCCGATGAAGATCGACTGGGTAAAGACCATCTACGGCCCGCCGGATGGCCGCGGCTGGCACGTGCACAGCCTGGTGAAGTGGAAGGAGCGGTATTACATCGCCTTCGCCGGCGGCAGCGGCCACGACTCGGACGACAGCGAGGCCCGCCTCTGCGTATCCGACGACCTGGAGCAGTGGGACACCCTCGTGGCCATCAGGCAAAGCGACACCGGCATGTTCACCAGCGAGCCGCAGCTCATGCCGGTCGGCGACCGGCTCTACCTCTACGCGGTCACCGCCGACCACAGCTACGAGTACGACTTCCCGCCCCACTCGCGCCATCCCAAGTTCCCCTCTTGGGAGGTGATGTCCTGGAGTGAGGACGGCGAGCGCTGGTCGACGCCGAAACGCTGTTACACCATGAACTACGACTTCTGGCATCCGCTCGCTCACGACAGCCGGTATTACGTGGCCGCCGACAGCTCCGGGCACAGTCCCGAGGGCATCTACTGCAGCGTCGACCTGCTCACCTC
>CAYWBJ010000247.1:0-18368 GCA_964456165.1 uncultured Gemmatimonadaceae bacterium
CGCGGAGACCGTCCGCTCGCTGGAAACCATCAGCGAAGGGTCCAGTGTCACGGCATCGGGCAACTGGCAAATCTTCCGCTGGGCGCGGGTGCTCGACGTGCTGCTGCGGGCGCGCGGCCGGCTCGGGGCCATGGCGCCGGGCCGACTGATCCTCGACGCGGGTGAGCCAGCCAACCTCGAGCTGACCGTCGACGCCTCAGGCACCGGATGTGCCGAAACCACGGCGGCTGCCGACTACGCCTGCAACCCGCTGTTGGCCACGCGCCTCCTTTTCGGCCCGTTGACGCCTGCCGCCGTCGCCTCTCTGCCGCCTGCGGCAGGCGCCCTTTTGTCGTGGTCACCTCTGCCGCTGGGCTGGCGCCGTCAGGATGGGGTCTGAGCGCGGCCCGGCGCACCCACACCGCATCCCACAGGCGACGCGGGACAGCTTGACGGTTACCGGGCCAGCCGCCAAATTCGACCGCCCAAACCAGCCGCCACGCGCATTGGCGACGGGAGGCGCCTGTCAGTCGGAGGATCGCATGCGGGTCACGCACGAATGGAACAACGAGACGGCGACAATCCGGGTCGAAGGCCTGAGCACCGCAGTGCGGATCTGCCACCTCACCGACCCGCACACCATAAACATCGACCAGCGCGACACCTCTTGGCTCGAAGCGACCAAGGAGGCCTGCGAGGCCAACGCCTACCGCAACGCCGGCTTCGCCCGCATGATGGCATCAACCGACCTGCTGGATGCCGACCTGATCGCGCTCACCGGCGACCTTACCAACTTCCCGTCCCACGCCGCCGTTGACTTCATCGGCAAGCTGGTGGCGCAGGCTAAAACGCCCGTCCTGTTCACCGGCGGCAACCACGACAGCACCTTCCCCGGTCAGCAGTGCACGGCCGCCAGGCGCGCCAGCTGGTGGTCGCGCTGGGACGCGGTCTTTCCCGGTGACCGGGCCTGCTCCCGCCACGAACTCGGCGACCTGCAACTGCTGCTCGTCGACAACGCCAACTACCAGGTGGACGGGCGGCAGCTGGCCTTTCTCCAGGAGCACCTGGAAACGGGGCCGACGGTGCTGCTCAGCCACATCCCCATCAGCCTGCCGACCCTGCGGCCGGCGGTGATCGAGAACCTCCAGCGCCCCCTCCTAGTCGCCGATCCGAATTGGCCGGAGGAGGAGCGCGCGAACGTCGGCAACATCCCCGACACGCCCGAGACCCTGGAATTCGTGCGCCTGGTGATGGAGTCGCCAAATCTGGTCGCCTCCCTCTGCGGCCACGTCCATATCCCCCATGCCGACGCCCTCAACACCCGGGCGGTGCAGTACGTGGGCGGCCCGGCGTTCGACGGCTACTGCCGCCTTTTCGACTTCCAGCCACTGTAGCCGGCGCCCCGCGCCCGGCTCTTCGACTGCGGACGACACCACCATGCACGATCGCCGTTTCGACGAACTGGCCGACGTTCTGATCGGCCACTCCACCAAGCTGCAGGCCGGCGAGCACATCCTGATCGAGACCTTCGACATTCCCGACGAGATGGTGATCGCCCTCATTCGCGCTACCCGACGCGCCGGCGGGGTGCCCCTGGTCGAGAGCAAGCGCAACCGCATCCAGCGCGAGCTCATCGCCGCCGGCCAGGAGGAAGCCATGATCGCCGCTGGTGCGGTTGAGAAGTTCCGGATGGAGAAGGTGCAGGCCTACGTCGGCCTGCGCGGCAGCGCCAACATCGCCGAGATGTCCGACGTGCCCGGAGACAGCATCGAGCTGTTCGAGCACCACTGGATGAAGCCCGTGCACTTCACCATCCGCGTGCCCAACACCAAGTGGGTGGTGCTGCGCTGGCCGTCTCCCTCCATGGCGCAGCAGGCCAGGATGAGCAGCGAGGCCTTCGAAGACTTCTACTTCAACGTCTGCACCCTCGACTACGCCCGCATGGACCGGGCGCAAGCCCCGCTGGTCAAGTTGATGGAGAAAACCGACCGCGTCCACATCACCGGCCCGGACACCGATTTGCGCTTCAGCATCAGGGAAATCCCGGTGATTTCCTGCGCCGGCGATCGCAACATCCCCGACGGCGAGAGCTTCACCGCCCCGGTGCGCGACTCGGTAGAGGGTACGATTCGCTTCAATACCCCGACCATCTACCGCGGCATCGCCTTCGACGACGTCCGGCTGCGCTTCGAGCAGGGCCGCATCGTCAAGGCCGAGTGCAACGATACCGAGAGCCTCAACGAGATCCTCGATGCCGACGCGGGGGCCCGCTACATCGGCGAGTTCGCCATCGGCTTCAATCCCCACATCACGCGCCCCATGCTCGACATTCTCTTCGACGAGAAGATCGCCGGCTCCTTCCACTTCACCCCGGGCCAGGCCTACGAGGAGGCCGACAACGGCAACCGCTCCACCGTGCACTGGGACATGGTGATGATTCAGACGCCGGGATACGGCGGCGGAGAGATCTACTTCGACGATGTGTTGATCCGCCGCGACGGCCGCTTCGTTTTGGCCGAGCTAGAGGGCCTGAACCCGGAAAACCTGACATGAGCGCGTTCCCCCTCCCCCACCGGGTGGGACGAGATCCGGGCACCCGGTGGTCGAAGAACGACCCGATCGCCATCGCCGCTCCGCCCGACGCGGCCGCCGACCTGGCCCCGGACGCCGCCTGGCCCACGTCCGTCCCGCGCGCCGGCTCCTGCGGCGCGGTCTCGGCCTGCACCATCGCGCTGCCCGACGGCACCCTGCGGATGTACTACACCCAGATCCTGCCGCGCCCCGGCTTCCCGGACGGCGCCAACGACTACGATAATGCCGCCACCCGCATCCTCAGCGCCCATTCGAGCGACGGCCTCGCCTGGACCCCGGAGCCGGGCGTGCGCCTGAGTCCACAGCAGGTGGACGAGGCGATGATCCGCGTCGTGGCGCCCGAGGTGGTGCCGACCCAGGAGGACCGCACGATCCTGCGCATGTACTTCGAGACCTGCAGCGGACCGCGCGACCGCAACACCCCGATCCGCAGCGCCCGCTCGGAGGACGGTGGACTGACCTGGCAGGTCGAGCCCGGCAACCGCTTTGGCGGCCCGGAGGATGGTTTGAGTGGCTGCCGCCTGATCGAGCTGGAGGACGGCCGCTGCCGCCTTTACCTGAGCCGGCACGGCCACGGCATCATCTCTGCCCTCTCCACCGACGGCGGCTGGACCTTCACCGAGGAACCCGGCATCCGCCTCGCCCCCGCCACCCTGCCCTACGACGCGGCCACTGCCTTCTCACCTGAGGTCCTGCTACTGCCGACTGGCGGTTACCGCATGTATTACGCCGGTTACTCCGACCCCACCCACGCCTACGTCCTCACCGCCACCTCCGAAGACGGTCTCACCTGGCAGAAGCACCCCGAGCCCATCATCACCCCCGGCGGCCGCTACGACCGCCTCAAGTGCTCGGAGATGACCGTCGCCAAACTCCCCGATTCCGACCAGTACCGCATGTACTACGAAGCCTGCGACGGCACCACCCACACCCACCGTGGCGTCTGGCGCATCCTCTCCGCCACCGCGAAGTAGTTCCGGGCAACCACCTTCAGTTCACGGCGCACTACCAAGTCCCGCCACAACGCGCCGTGGCGAAAGCAACCAGGACGCCGGACGCCCGAGCGTTGCCCCGTCACGCTTCCCACAGCAGCAGGAATCAGGCGACCCCATCCCGCGCACGACCTAGATCCTAAAACTTCCCACTCCGCTTCTCGTAACCCGTAGGCTTCCCCAAACTTCTCCCCCCTTCCTTAACCCAATCCACCATCCACCCCAAAATCTCCTCACCCCCCACCTCACACGCCCCCAGCAACGCCACCAACCTCTCGCAATTCCCCAACAACGCCGTCCCACTCTCTTCCCCCACCAGCACCGGCTCCTTCCCCAGCAATACCCCGGCCTGTTCCGCGATCGCCCGCACGCTCAACACCTCCGTCCCCGTCAAATTCAACACCGCCGCCGGGCTCGCGCACAGCGGAAACATGCGGGCCATGTAGTTGAGGGCGTCCCCCTGCCAGATCTGATTGGCATGCCCCATGCTCAGGTCAATGGTCTCGCCCTGGTGGACTCGGGTGACGACGTCGTGGATGATGCCGTAGCGCAGCTCAGTAGCATAAAACAGACGCACCGTGATCACCGGAGTGCCGTGGCACTTGGACTCGAAGGCCACCAGGCGCTCGCCGCCCAGCCGGGACTGGGCATACTCCCCTACCGGGTCGGTCGCGTCCTCCTCCCGGCTGCCCGCACTGTCGCCCGAGACGAAGGGGTAGACGTTGCCCGAGCTCAGGTAGACGATGCGGGCGTCGCGATAGCGGGAGACGGCGCGGGCGGGCAGGTAGGTATTGGTGGCCCAGGTGGCCTCCTCGTTGCCGGTCGAGCCGAATTTGTAGCCGGCCAGGATGAATACGTAGGGAACGTCCGGCAGCGACTGCAGCGCCGCTTCGTCCAGCAGATCGGCGGCGATCGTATGCGCTCCGACCGCGTCGAGGTAGTCACGGTGGGCCGGGTCGGAGAATCTCGAAACCGCCGTCACACGCGGCGCACCCGCCCGGATCAGCAGCTCGACGAGGTTGGGGCCCATCTTGCCACCAGCACCCAGGACCAGGATCTCACCATTCAGCAACGCCACGGCTTGCCTGGTGGCCGCCGCCGGCCGCGTCAGCCTTTCCGTCAGCGCCGCTTCGTCACCCAGGGACTCCTTTGCCAAGACTGCACTCCTTTCCGCGAGAGGTCAGTGGGTTGACTATATTAACCCGTTCATGACCACGACCAAAACAACTCTGCACCGCCGGCCCGGGCACGCGCCGGCGGCGACCACCGCCACCGTGCTGGCGACCACTGCCACCGTGCTAGCGACCGCCGCCGGCGCGGACGACGCGGCTGAGCCAGTCGAGCTCGCCGAAACTGTGATAACGGCTTCCCGCACCGATCGCACCCTCGATGCGGTCGCCGGTCACGTGTCGGTAATCGACCGCCGCGAGCTCGACCGCGTGCCGGCGCAGACACTAGATGACGCGCTGCGGCAAACGCCGGCCTTCGGACTCTTCCGCCGCAGCAGTAGCCAGGTCGCTCACCCCACCAGCCAGGGCGTCTCCCTCCGTGGGATTGGAGGTAGCGGCGCCAGCCGCACGCTGGTTCTGCTCGACGGCATGCCGCTGAACGACCCCTTCGGCGGCTGGGTGCAGTGGGGCCGCGTCAGCCGTCATCATCTGCAGCGGGTCGAGATCCTCCGGGGCGGCGGCGCCCACCTGTGGGGCAACCAGGCGCTCGGCGGCGTCATCTACCTGTTGAGCCGTCCTCCGGCCGAGCCTCACCTTGCCCTTCAGGTCAGCTCCGGCAACCGGGGCACCGGTGACCTGGCCGTGGCAGCGGCGCGCCCGGCCGGCTCGTGGAACGTGGGTGTCGACGGCCACGTGGCCCGCACCGATGGTTATCCAACCCTGCGCGCGGACCAGCGCGGTACGATCGACGAAGCCGCCACCTCCGAAAACGGGGCTTTGCGCCTGCGGCTGCAGCGCCGCCCGTCGGCAACGACCGACTTCTCGGCGCAGGCCGGCTTCTTTGCCGAGAACCGCACCAACGGAACGCCGTTGACCGACAACGGCACCCGGGCCGGCTTCCTCTCGGCGCGAGCCCGTTGGAAGCGCCCGCACAGTGACTGCTGGACGGTGTCGGGGACCGTGCAGCGACAGCGGTTCGAGAGTGCTTTTTCCTCCCAGGCTGCCGATCGGAAATGGGAAGATCCGGCGCTGGAGCAGTTCGACGTGCCGGCCACCGCCGTGGCCGCCAGCGTCGAATGGGTGGGAAGCGGCGGCGGCCGCCATCAGCTGGCAGCCGGCTCGGACTGGCGCTGGACCCGGGGCGAAACCAACGAGGACTACCGCAACTTGACCGGTGCCTTCAGCAGGCGACGGCGCGCCGGTGGTGACGAGCTGATCACCGGGGCCTACCTGCAGGACAGCGTCGAGATCGGTCGTTGGCTGTTGGCACTCGGCAGCCGCCTGGATCTGTGGCGTTCGACCAGTGCCACCCGGCGCGAGACCGACCTGGAGACCGGAGAGAGGCTGCGGACCGACCGTTTTGCCGATCGTACCGAGTGGTTCTTCGGTCCCCGCGCCGGCCTGCGTTACGCCTTTGCCGAATACTTCCACCTCCGCGGCAACGTCCACCGCAGCTTCCGGGCGCCGACGCTCAACGAGCTCTACCGCCCGTTCCGCGTGCGCAACGATATCACCGAAGCCAACGCGGAACTGGACTTGGAGAGGCTGCTCGGACTCGAGGCCGGGCGCGACTGGTTCGGCGACCGCTGGCGCGGTCAGCTGTCGGCTTTCTGGAACCGCATGGAGGACGGCATAGTGAACATGACCCTGGCCCCCGGACGCGAGGAGGTGATCCAACCCTGCGGGTTTGTGCCGGAGGACGGCAGCTGCCGGCAGCGACGCAACGTCGACCGCATCCGGTTCCGCGGCCTCGAGGCCGAACTGGCCGGCTCGTCCGGTTCCTTCAGCGCCTCCTTGCGCTACCTATTCACCGACAGCGCAATCAGCCGGTCGCGGGCACAGCCGGAACTGGAAGGCCGCCGGCTACTCCAGGTGCCTCGGCACCGGCTGGCCGCACACGCCGCCGGCGAGCGGCCCGGCATCGGCCGGGCCGCCTTGTACCTGAGCTACACCGGCGCCCAGTTCGAGGACGACGTCAACACGATCGAGCTGGGAAGTTTCGCGGTGGTGGGACTGGCGCTGGACCGGCCGCTCGGCCCCAACCGCCTGCTCTACGCCAGTGTGGGGAATCTGCTCGACAGCCGCTACGCAGTAGGCGAAACCGCATCGGGCCTGGTGAGCGAGGGCGCGCCCCGCCTGGTACGCGTCGGCCTGCGCTCCCGGTTTTGACGCGCCCGGCCCGCGGTGGGAACACGCCGCCGGCAACCGGCTGCCGGAAGATCTACTCCTCCATCTCCATCTCGTCGTAGAACTCGGCGATGCTACCGGGATTCTTCTTGGCGTTGAAGGCCATCCCGGAGCGGGGGTGCTGATTCAGGATGCCGGTAATCATGTAGGGCAGATCGTAGCCCCACATCAGCTCCTTGCGCAGCGGCTCCACGTGGTTCTCAACGCACTCGAGGACCGGCCGCAGGCGGAACTTCGGATTGTGCAGGAAGCTCAGCAGCAGTTCCATCTGGCAGTTGCCGGCACCGCGTCCCAGGCCGGCCATGCTCGCGTCGAGCATGTTGGCGCCTCTGATCACACCCTGGATGGTGTTGGCGAAGGCCAGTTGCCGGTTATTGTGGGTGTGGACGCCGACCTCCTTACCATTCGGTTTCATGTAGCCGAGGAACTTCTCCACCAGCGCTTCGACCTGCTCGCTGTAGAGCGACCCGAAGCTGTCGACGACGTAGACCGCGTCGACGGCGGACCCGGCCAGCATTTGCAGCGCTTCGTCCACCTCGCTGTCGGCCACCGTGGAGACCGCCATCAGGTTGAGCGTGGTCTCGTATCCCTTGTCGTGGGCATCCTGGACCATGTCGAGAGCCAGCGGCATCTGGTGGATGTAGGTGGCCACGCGGATCATGTCGACGACGCTCTCGCTCCTGGGCAGGATGTCCTCCTTGTAATCGCTCTTTTCGGCGTCGGCCATCACCGCCAGCTTCAGGTCGGTATCGTTGTCGCCGACGATGCGGCGGATGTCCTCCTCGCTAGAGTGTTTCCAGGGGCCGTTCTCGCGCGGCGGGAACAGGGCCTTCGAGTTGCGGTAGCCGATCTCCATGTAGTCGATGCCGGCGGCGACACAGGCGTCGTAGACCCCCTTTACCACCGAGTCCTCGAACTTGTGGTCGTTCATCAGGCCACCGTCGCGGATCGTCGCGTCGATGACCTTGATCTCGGGTCTGTAGGAAAGCCACTTGCCGGTCGGTGTCTGCCCGTTCACTTCCATCTCTCGGAATCTCCCTTCACGTTCTGGCCCTGGCAGGCGCACGCACTGCCGCGCCGGAGGGGGGTGTCTGATAGTTGTCTGCGAGAGGTCTGGCCCGAGCCGCTCGGCTCAGCGCTCGTTCACTGGGATGTAGGGTCGTTCGGTAGGGCCGGTGTAGACCTGCCGCGGCCGGTTGATGCGAGACTTGGAGACGAAGCGGCCCTCGTACCAGTGGGCGATCCAGCCGGGCATGCGACCGATCGCGAACAAGACCGTAAACATCTCCTTAGGGATACCTAAAGCTCGGACAATGACGCCGCTGTAGAAATCGACGTTGGGGTAGAGCTTGCGCTGGATGAAATAGTCGTCATTCAGTGCCACCTCTTCGAGCTCTTTGGCGATCTGCAGCATCGGGTCGTCGATGTTGAGCTTGGCCAGCACCGCCTCGGCGATCTGCTTAATGATCTTGGCGCGTGGGTCGAAATTCTTGTAGACCCGGTGACCGAAGCCCATCAGCCGGATGCCCGCCTTCTTGTCCTTGACCTGCTGCACGTAGTCGGTGACCGACAGGTTGGCCGACTGGATCTGCTCGAGCATCTCGACGACTGCCACGTTGGCGCCGCCGTGCAGCGGCCCCCAGAGCGCGCAGACGCCGGCGGCGACCGAGGCGAACAGGTTGGCTTCGCTGCTGCCGACCATGCGCACGGTCGAAGTGGAGCAGTTCTGCTCGTGGTCGGCGTGCAGCAGAAAGATCAGGTCCAGCGCCTTGACCAGCTCGAGGTTGGGATGGAACTCCTCGTACGGTCCGCTGAACATCATGTGCAGAAAGTTCTCGGTATACGACTTCTTCGGATGCGGGTAGATGATCGGCAGGCCGTGGGCGTGGCGGTAGGAATAGGCGGCAATGGTGCGCACCTTGGCCATGATGCGGGCGACGCCCTCGAAGAAGGTGTCCTCGTCTTCAATCTCGAGCATTTCAGGATGGAAGCAGCTCAGAGCATTGAGAATCGCCGACAGTACCGCCATGGGCGGTGAATCGGAGGGAAACAGATCGAAGTGATGGCGGATGTCCTCGTGCAGCTGCATGTGTTTGGTCAACAGGTCGCTGAACGATTTGTACTGGTGCGAGTCGGGCAGCTCGCCCCAGATCAGGAGCATTGCCGATTCGATGAAGTTGCTTCTCTCGGCCAGCTGCTCGATCGGAATTCCGCGGTAGCGGAGGATGCCCTTTTCACCGTCAATGAAGGTGATCGTGCTCTCGCAGGCGCCGGTGTTGCCGTAGCCGTCGTCGAGAGTGATATAGCCGGTCTGTGCCCGCAGGGCCCGAATGTCGATGGCGCACTCGTCTTCGCTGCCGACGACCACGGGCAGATCAATGGACTGTTCTCCCAGATCCAGGCGCGCGGTTCCCGACATGCTCACACTCTCCTTGGAAAGGACCTAATTTAAGGCGGGGCCTATCATAGTATCCTCTTGGGGGGATGCTGTCAACCACTTGGTAGGGTGGCAGATAGGTCCCGTTTCGGCACGTAGACGGGACCACGGAACAGGAAACAGTGCGTTGCGTTGGCCTCTCCAGATTCAGCTGCCACCGCGCGGCCCCTGGCCTGCGCCAACTACTGGACAGCCTTCCGGCGCAGCCGTAGTTTTGCCTTAATCCACATGGTCGACCGCCCTCCATCCCAGTCACACCCGCTCCTCGCCTTCCGCCCGACCCGATGATCGTCTGCCGGCTTCCGTGGCTGGCGGCGCTCCTGCTGGCCTGCCCCATTCCCGGGCAAGCGGCCGTCCACACCCTCCGCTCCACCGCCGATGAGCTCGTGGTGGAATTGCACCTGCCGGGTCCCGAGCTGGTCGAGGTAAAGAGGCACGGCCGCGCCTGGGTCGATCTGGCCCTGCCACTGGCAGCCCGACTGCAGGAGGCGGGAAAGCCGGCCCTGCCCTATTTCGCCGAGCTGATCGCGGCACCGCCGGGGAGCCGCCTGCAGGTAGAGGTGGAGCCCCTGCATTACCTCGATTTCACCGACGTCGACTTCGTCCTCGCAGACGGCAAAGCCGGCGGTGCAGGCCCAATGGCCCTGCCAGAGGGGCTGGCCGAGACCGAGCCGCTGGGCCGCCTGCGGGGGGTCGAGACCCATGCCCTACGGCTTTTCCCGGTGCGGTACGACGGCCACCGGTTGCGGGTATACGACCGGCTGCGGGTGCGCGGCGGCTTTTTGGGCGGGCGGGTCGAAAAGGGGTCGAGCCCGCCGGAGCGGGGCGCCGGAGCCGCCCTCTACGGTGCCCTCCTCAACGGGGAGCAGGCCACTTCCTGGGCCCGTCACAAGCGGTGGGCACCAGCCGCCCGGACCACGGTCGACGACTGGTACGATCCGGCCATGCCCTGGATCAAGGTGTTTGTGCAGCAGGACGGTCTCTACCGCATCGACGCCGAATGGCTCGAGAAGCGCGACCTGGACCTGACGAGCCTCGACCCGGCCACGCTGCGGCTCTTCAACCGCGGCCGGGAACAGCCGATCTACGTAGCGGGAGAGGCCGACGGCCACTTCGATCCGGACGACTTTCTGATCTTCCACGGCCGCTACCGGCGCGATGAGACCCGGGACTTCGAGAGCCTGTTCGGCCGCCGCAACGTCTACTGGCTCACCTGGGGCGGGGCAACCGGCTGGCACCACGCCGACCGCGATGCGGCGCCGGTGCACGAATACCCTATGCAGCGGGCCTACTGGACGACCCGGCACTTCGAGCAGGACACCAACTACGACCCCTTTCCCAGCGCCCCGGACAATGAGCGCGACCACTGGATGTGGGATGCCTCCATCTTCGCCACCAAGCCGGACCTGCCCAGCTCCCGCACCTTTGCCGGCGACCTTAACGCCCTGGAGACCCGCACCGGTTACGCAGCCCGAATCCGGGTGGCGCTGCACGGGCTGGGCGGGCTGGGGCACCACACTGTAGTTCAGCTCAACAACGTCGGCCTCGACGACAACGTCATCGACGACACGATCTGGGAAGGGCAGACCGAGCATTTCATCGACGCCAAGATCCCTGCTAGTTACCTCAAGCGCGGCACCAACCGGCTGCTGGTCAAGGCCTTCGCCGACCAGACCAAACACGATCGGGTTTACACCAACTGGTTCGAGATCGACTACTTCCGGCTCTACCAGACCGTCGTGGGGTATCTCGAGTTTCCCCAGCCGGCGTCGGACGGGCACCGGATCACGCTTACCGGCTTCAAGCACCCGGCCATCGAGCTCTATGATCTGACCAGCGGCGGCCGCCTGGTCGGAGCCGATCTCGACACCCTTGGTTCGGAGTTCGCCATCACCTTCGAGGACGTGGCCCCGGTCCCGGGGCGCTACGTAGCCGGGGACAGCCTCAGCCTACTGCCCCCCACCGGCCTGCGCGATCAACCATCCGACCTGCGCGGGCCCGGCCCGGGCGCCGACTACCTGATCCTCACCCACGTACGCTTCGCCGGCGCCGCCGAGCACCTGGCCGCCCACCGACAGCGCGACGGACTCACCACCATGGTCGTGGACGTAGAGGATATTTACGACGAATTCTCCCACGGGCTGCTCTCCCGGGCGGCAATCCGCGACTTCGTCGCCCACGCCTACCACGTCTGGGAACACCCGCCCGCCTATCTGCTCCTGCTGGGAACGACCACCTTCGACCACCGCAATATCGAGGGAGCTAATCGACCGACCTTCGTCCCGACCCAGTATTACCACGCCCGCAACCGCGGCCATGCTCCTTCCGACTACCTCTACGCCCTGCAGGAGGGCGACGACCAGCTGCCGGATCTGGCCGTGGGGCGGCTGCTGGTAGAGAGCGGGCCGGAGGCCGACCTTGCCGTGGAGCGCATCATCGCCTACGACCTGGATCCGGCCGGCGGCGACTGGCGGCGGCGCGTCGTCTACGCCGCCAACCACCACCAGAGCAACTTCATCGGCCCCAGCCAGGCGCTGGCCAGCACCTACACGCAGCCGCTGGGCCTGGAGGCACGAAACATCTTCAACACCGTCGACGACGCGCCGCTGCCCAATTTCACCGGCATGCAATTCATCGAGGAGTTCTCGCGCGGCGCCCTGCTGGTCAACTACGCCGGCCACGGCAGCGCGGGCTCCATGGATAAGATCTTCGGCGTCAACGTCGCGGATTGGGGCTACCTGGCCAAGATCGACAACGGCCGCCGCCGCCCCCTGGTGCTCGCCCTTTCCTGCCTCAACGGCATGTTTACCAACCCGAAAGAGGCCTTTCTCAGTCTGGCTGAGGTTTTAACGACCAAGGAGGAGGGGGGTGCCATCGCCTACATTTCGGCCAGCGCCACTAGCTTCGTCGCCCAGAACAACCTTCTGAGCCAGGACCTGTTCGACGCCTACTTCAGCCGGGGCCAGCTACAGTTCGGGCCCACCCTCAATGGCGCCAAGGCAAGGGTGCTGGCAGCCCATCCAAGCTGGGACGCGGTGGTGCTGACAATGCAGCTGTTTGGCGACCCGGCGCAGCAGTTGGCGCTGCCGCCGGGCCCCGACTACGAGGCGACGCATCTGGCATCGGACGCGGACCCGTTATTCGGCCAAACGACGGTGTCGGTCGGCGCGACCTTGGCCAACAACGGCACCCTCGGCGCCGACAGCGTCGACGTGGCGCTGCGCGTCGGTGACTCGGCCACTACCGATGTCGACACGGTCTGGAGCGCGCGGCTGCCACCTTTCGCCGGGACGCTGGACCTAGATCTGCCCTGGTCCACCGCCGCCCGCCGCGGCCCACAGGAGCTGGAGCTGCTCGTTGATCCGGCCGGCGAAGTGCCGGAGGAGGAGGAAGACAACAACCGGATCACACTCTCGGTTCAGTTGTTCGAGCCGCTTATACCCGTGTCGGTCTGGCCGCCTGATGCAGCCGTCCTCGATGCCGGCGTCACGCGGCTGACCGCGGCGGCACCCCACTCACGGCCCGACGCCCGCATCGAATTCGCGCTCTCTGCAGAGGCTGACGGTCGTGGCGATCTGCTGCTGGAGCAGACGTCAGCCACCGACGGCGTCGCCACCGTGACCCTGGATCCGGCGCTGGAAGCGGGCGACTACTACTGGGAGACGCGCGTCCTCACCGCTGACGGCACCGGCCCCTGGAGCAAGGTCGCCACCTTCACCAGCGGCGGGCAGCGCGGTCACACCTGGGGTCAGCGCGGCAGGCAGCTGCTCGGCGCCATCGCCGAGAATCTGAAGCTGGAGGCCGACGCGCTCGCCATCGCCGCTTCGACGCGGCCTTTCCGACCCTCGGATGCCACCCGCGAGGACGGCTTCACCGTGCGCGACCTCAACGGGGCCGGCGTCCTCGCTACCGACGGCACCTATCTCTATGCCAAGCGCTGGTACAACGACGAGTCCAACATCTATCCCGGCGACGACTTCTTCGCCCGCGTCGGCACTGGCTACGGCGACACCCGACGCGACCTCAAGTACGATGTCCTGGCCGATTCCACCACCGCCGGCATCTCGGCCACCTACCATTCCGATGGCTACATCTACAACGACAGCGGCCGCGCCTACGAGCTCGAGCGCATCGACGCAGAAACCGGCCGGCTCGACACAGTGCAGGTGCCCGACGGCCTGCTCGAATGGCAGAGCGGCCTGGTGATCGAGGGGGACGAGGTCTTCCGCGGCCATTCGCTGATCACCTCCGACGGCACCTACATCTACAACGCGGCCATGAGCTCGGAGAAGGGAATGCGCACCGAGTGGAGCTTCCGCGTCTTCGACCCGTCCGCCGGCTGGGCCCTGGTGCGGTCTTTCACCTCGCCGCCGACGGCCAACGGCTTCACCTTCAAGTGGACCGACGGACTGCTAGCCGACGGCGAGCGCCTCTACCTGATCGAACACAGCGGCGAGCGCCGCATCCGCATGATCGACGCCTTCGACGGCCGCTTCCTCGACGAGTGGACCAGCGACCAGGACCTGACCCGCATCATCACCGGGCAGTACGACTGGGGCAACAACAAGGTCTGGCTCGGCGACCTGCACGGCTCCGCCATCTTTCGCTACACCGGCCTGGAGCAGGTGCGCGAGGGGGAAGTGACCTCACCCTCCATCGGTCCCACCGACGTTTGGCACAGCTTGAGCATCGACGGCACCGCCGTCGGCCTCGCCGTTGACGTTTTGGCACCCGCTGCAGACGGCGGGTGGCAACCGCTGGACGAGTTCACCGCGCTCCCGGCCGCCGCCGGGATCGACCTCGCCGGCCTGGAAGCAACGCGGTACCCGTCGGTGCGGCTGCGCGCCCGGCTCGACGGCGACGCGAACCCGGACGCCGCGCTGGTCGGCTGGTCGGTCGACTACGACCGGCTGCCGTCGCTGCAGCTGGCCGCCGTGGAGGCCGGCACCGATTCGACCGGGCTCTGGGTGGAGGCGGCGGTGCGCAACCTGACCCCATTCGACGTCGCCGGGGCGACGCTAGCGCTGCTGTGGGACAACCGTCAGCAGCCCGTTGCCGAGTTCGCGCTGCCGGCGCTGCCGTCCGGGGCCAGCCAGCGCATCCGCCTCGACAATCTTGATACGCCGCCACTCGCCGTCGACCTCTTCGCCCGCGTCACCACCGCCAGACCCGATGCGGATCCGACTGACAACCTGCGTCGCGTGCCTCTCCTGTTCGGCGGCCGAGCGCCGATCGCGATCCGGCTGTGGCCGACAGCAGCCAGTTTCGTGGATGGCGACCCCATAGCTCCCGGGCAGGGTCTGGTCGTTGGCGCGCCTACTGCACCAGGAGACACCGTGACACTGCAGCTCGACGGCGAACCGATCAAGCCGGACTCGCTGCTGCCGGCGGCCTCCTTCGACGCCGGCCCGCGCCCGCTCTTCCGGCCGCAACTGGCCGACGGCCGCTATGAGCTGACCGTTGCCCTGTGGCGCGATGGCGAACGTGTCGGCGCGCGGATCGTCCACTTCGTGATCAGCACCGAGCTGGTCCTGCGCAACGCGCTGGTCTACCCTAACCCGGTGAGCGCGGACGCCGCTTTCACCTTCGCCCTCTCGCACGACGCCACGGCGGCGGTCGACATCTACGCCCTCAGCGGACGCCTGGTGCGGCAGCTGCCACCGTTGTTACTGCCGGCAGGCTTCGCCCAGGTGTGGTGGGACGGCCGCGATGACGGGGGCCAACCAGTCGCCAGCGGCACCTACCTGTTCCGCGTCGAAGCGGTCGCCGGCGAGCGGCGGGTCGAAGCGAGCGGCCCCTTCGTCGTGATGCGTTAGCCGTGCGCACCGTCGCTCACTGCGTCTCTCCATACCTGTTCACCAACGGCCAGTGGATCTACGCGCAGATGACCGGTCTCCAGCGTTACCGGCCCGTGGTGCTCACGCAGCAGGCCCAGAATCTCGACGCCTTTCCGCTGGAGACCGTGCACGACGCCAGCAGGCGCGGCCTGGTGCCCCGGCTCCTCAACCGCGCGTACCGCAAGATCACTGGCGAATACGCTTTCTACCAGCCCCTCCTCCAACGGGAGCGGGCCTGCCTTATCCACGCCCACTTCGGCTTCGAGGGCAGCCGCTGCCTCGGCGCCCAGCGCCGCAGCCGCCTGCCGCTGCTGACCACATTCTACGGCGCCGACGCCTCCAGCTACGCCGGCCACCCTTACTGGCGTCGGCGTTACCGGCAGCTGTTCGATGCCGGCGCCGGCTTCATCGTCGAGGGCGGCGCCATGGCCCAACGCCTGGCCGCCATCGGCTGTCCGCCGGAGAAGATCCGGGTCTGCCATCTCGGAGTCGATCTCGATCGCATCCCCTTCCGGCCCCGGGGACGTCCCGCAGCGGTGCGTTTTCTCATCTGCGCCGGTTTTCGCGAGAAGAAGGGGATCCCGTATGCCCTGGCAGCACTCGGCCGCATCGCAACCCAAGGCGACCCGCCCTTCGCCGTCACCCTGATCGGAGACGGACCCGAGCGCCCGGCGGTAGAGGCGGCCATCGCCGAGCACGGGCTGCAGGACCGGGTCGAGGCGCTCGGGGCGCTGCCCTACGCGCAGGTGCTCGAGCAACTGGGCCGCTGTGACGTTTTGCTGCAGCCCAGCGTTACCGCTGCAGACGGCGATACCGAGGGGGGGGCGCCCGTCATCCTCCTCGACGCCCAGGCTGCCGGCATCCCGGTGGTAGCCACCCACCACGCCGACATCCCCGAGTACGTGGTCGACGGTGCCACCGGCCTGCTTGCTCCGGAACGGGACGTGGAGGCCCTGGCCGACCGCATCCGCCTCATCCTGGCCTGGGATTCGGCGCGCTGGGAGCAGACGGGGCGCGCCGGGCGGCGGCACGTCGAGGCGAACTACAATGCCGAGCGACAACGGGCCGCGCTGGAGGATCTGTACGACGAGTTCGCCTAGTGTCGCATGCCAGTAGTAACCTGTGGAACTCTGGCGCCGCGAGCCGGGATGGAGCGGCGTTGGAAACCGCGGGGATTACCGGGACACGCTCGTACCGCGCCGAAATCAGCGACGGCGGTAGAGGGCGAGCTTGTAGGGTTCCTCGCCGGCGAAGGTGCACACCGGCTCGTATTCAGCGGTGAACCAAGGGGCCGCCTTCGCGTCCGCCTCCAGATCCCACACCGGGTCGTGCAGCAAGATATAGTCGGGGCGGAAATGGCGCAGCGGCCAGCTCGTGTCCCCACCCGCCAGATGGGCAGCGACGGCCGGCTCCACCAGGCCGCAGACGTCGACTACGGGGCGGTTGCTGAAGTATCCGACCATGCCGATCTCCACCAGTCCCACCGACGCGGTCGCGGGCGTGTTGGCGGCCAGCCATTCGCCGGTGGCGCGGTAGGTGCGGTAGCGGGCGTCCGGGTTGGTCGCGACTCTGTCGATCACCGGTATCGCCTGGGCAATCACCAAGGGCAAGGTCACCACCGCCACCACGACAGCGAACCGCCGGGTACCGGTGCGGGCGACGACGCGCTCGGCCAGCTCGATCACACCCAGCGCCACGACGATCATCAGGGACGGCACCATCGCGGCGTAGTAGTTGGAAGCCGCCGGAATGCGCATCGCCGCGTAGGCGGCGAACACGATGCCTGTCCAAAACAGCACCAGCCATAGGCGCTCATCGTTCCGCCGCAAACGGACCAATCCGAAGAGGGCAACCGGTCCGAACCAGAGGAACAAAGGCGTCTGCTGCAGGTAGAGGTACGGCATCCGCAGCGCCCCGTACCAGAAGGGGCGCCAGAGACCGGAATCCCCCATCGCCCGCTTTGCCGCCAGCGTATTGGGAAAGGGCGTGCCGTAGGTAGTCCAGGCCAGCAGACCCCAGCCGCCGCAGACCGCTCCGTAGATGAGGGCGGGCCAAACCGGAAAGCTGCGGCGCACCCAGAGATGGTGGAAGAACACCAGCACCGCCGGCACGGCGCCGTCACCCCGAGTCAGCGTGCCCAGAGCAAGGAGCAGCGCCGCCAATTGCGGGCGGTCGGAGAAGTAGGCGACGACGCCGCCCAGGGTCAGCGCCAGGAACAGGTTGAGCTCGAACCCGAAGGCGTCCCCCATCAGCGGGTTAGTGACCACCAGCAGGGCGGCCAGCGCCCCCGCGCTCGCCTCGCCGGCGATCGCCATCAGCCGCGCCAGCAGCCAGGCCAGCACCGCCAGGGCGGCGCCGTTCACGAGCGAGGTCAGCAATGGCAGGTCGGTTGTCAGCAGGCCGCCGGCGGCCAGCAGCATGGCGTGCAGTGGGGCGGTGGTCCCAAGCACCCACTGGCCGGCGTTGTAGACCAGGCCTTCGCCGTCGAGCAGGTTGCGGGCGTAACGGAAGGTGATGTAGGGGTCGTCGGTCTGGACCTGGTGGTAACACCAGGTGGCGACCGGGGTGAGCAGGAGGATCGGCAGGACGAGCCGGCCGGGCACCGGACGGCCGTCTGGCCTGGCGTCGCGGCTCAGGCGGCCGAATCCTGCTGGCGGATGGCCTCGATCTTGGCGTCACGCTCGGCGAAAATGCCTTCGCGCACGCGGTTCATCTCGGCCTTGAACTGGCTCTGGTGCTCGGCGAAGGTCTGTGGATCAGTCTCGCCGGCCAGCTGCTGAATCTTGCCCTGCAGCACGATCTCCTGTTCGGCCCACTTGGCCTCGTACTCGGCCTTGACCCGATCGATCGCCTTGATCTGCTCCGGCGATAGCTTGACGTAGTCTTCGGACCCGTCGACGACGTTGTCCGCCTTCTCCATGGCCAACTCGAGGGCAGATTTCATGGGCCTCCGCAGCCTTGGCTGCGGCCTCCTGTCAGGGGAAGTGCCTGCGACCCATATTATACCGGCAACCGTATGCCCACGCAAAAACCGAGAAACGTTACGAGGAGAGCGATGGCAAAGCAGTGGCGAGTATACCTGGCCGGCGAGATCCACAGCGACTGGCGCAATCGCATAGCCGACGGCTGCGCCCGGGCCGGACTGCCGGTCGAGTTCACCGCGCCGGTCGCCGAT
>CAYWBJ010000248.1:0-9916 GCA_964456165.1 uncultured Gemmatimonadaceae bacterium
GGCCTCGTGCCCCGCCAGCCCCTCGCTGCTGCGATGGAGGGCGCCCTCTGCCGGGTCGCCCGAACCGACGAACGGCGGCCCCATCCGCAGCTCGAAACCGCTGTAGTGGGATTTGCGTGAGGCGCCGAGGACGAAGGGATAGGTCGCGGGGGTAATAGCGGTTTCGACCGTCCACAGGTAGACGTCTTCAATCTTGCGGAAGCAGTAGCTCCGCATTTCCCGCGCCAGCATCCCGCCACTGCCGTCGAGCCAGTCCAGGCCCTCGTGCACTTCGACGCCCTCGCCAGCCGATGGCGGCCGGCTGAAGCCGTCATGGCGCTGACGCCCGTGGGTCGGGACCATCTCGTATTTGTCCGACTCCTCATTGTAAAGCGGCCCGCCCCACAGGTTGCTGCCGTTGGCGTGGACCCAGCCGAAGTAGAGACCAGTGTGCCAAGCGTGATCGCTGGGTCGGTACTCCGTGATCAGTTCCCCCGACGGGGTGTAGATCGGTGCGAAGCAGGGCTTGGGCGACTCGATCGCCGGCAGCTCCTCGCGCGCCCGGTAGAGCGCCACCAGGCGGTCGCCGTCGTGGAGCTCGAGGCCCAGGCAGTTCTCGCGCAGATTCAGTGCAGTCACAGGGCTATCTCACCTCTGTCGTAGGCCTCTTCCATAAACCATCTGATCGTCCGCTTCAGCCCGTCTTCGGGAGCAACGTGGGGCTCCCAGGCCAGCTGGTCCCGGGCCTTGCCGATATCGGGCAGCCGCACCCGAGGATCCCCTTCGGGCAGCGGGCAGTAGACCACCTCGCTCTTGCTGCCGCAGAGCTCGATGATCTTGGTCGCGAGTTCGAGAACGGTGAACTCCACCGGGTTGCCCAGGTTCACGGGGGTGTTCAGCTCGGCGTTCAGGAGCCGGGTAATCCCCTCGATCAGGTCGTCGACGTAACAGAGGCTGCGGGTCTGCTTGCCATCTCCGTACACGGTCACGTCATCCCCACGCAGCACCTGAGTGATGAAGTTAGGGATGGCCCGGCCGTCGTCGCGCCGCATCCGTTCGCCATACGTATTGAATATGCGAACGATACGGGTATCCACGTCGTGCAGCCGGTGATACGCCATCGTCATCGATTCGGCGAACCGCTTGGCCTCGTCATAGACACCGCGAATGCCGATGGTGTTGACGTTGCCCAGGTAATCTTCGCTCTGGGGATGTACCAGCGGGTCGCCGTAGACTTCCGACGTGGACGCCAGCAGAAACCGGGCGTTCTTGGCACAGGCCAGTCCCAGTGCCTTGTGGGTGCCTAGCGCGCCGACCTTGAGAATTTGGATCCCGAGACGCTCGAAATCGGCCGGGCTGGCCGGGCTGGCGAAGTGGAGGATGTAGTCGAGCGGTCCGTCAACGTGGATGAAGTTGGTCACATCGTAATGCTCGAAGCTGAACAGGGGATTGCTCATCAGGTCCGACACGTTCTCGGCCCGGCCGGTCACCAAGTTGTCCATACAGATCACCTCGTGCCCGGTGCTAACGAAGTGGTGGCAGAGGTGGGAGCCGATGAAGCCGGCACCGCCGGTGATAAGAATCCGCATCGTCCAGTCCCCCAGGCAGTTAGCGCCGGGTGAAGCCGCGCCGCAGGACTTCCACCAGCCGGGCCGCGCTGTGACCATCCCACAGCTCCGGTATGTCGGCAACCCCGGCCGGCGGCGGCTGGTCCAGTAGCTGGCCGGCGGCGGCGACGATCCGGCTGGTCTCGACCCCGACCAGCTGGTTGGTGCCCTGCTCGATGGTGACCGGGCGCTCCGTGTTCTCCCTCAGGGTGAGACAGGGCGTGCCCAGGACCGTGGTCTCCTCCTGCATGCCGCCGGAGTCGGTCAGCACCACCCGCGCCTCCTGCTGCAGCTTGATCATGTCGAGATAGCCCTGCGGCTCGATCGTCCGCAGCCGGGCCATCCGGTCAAGCAACGGCTGCAACCCGAACTCGGCGATCCGGTGGCGGGACCGCGGGTGGACCTGGAAGAGGATAGGCACCTTGTCCTGTACCCGTGCGAAGGCCTCGAGGATACCCCGAAAGACCGCCTCGTCGTCCACGTTGGACTGGCGGTGCAGGGTAGCAAGAGCGTAGCCGCGCGGGCGCAGCCCGAGCCGCTGGAGGACGTCCGAAGCCTCCGCCCGCGCCCGGAACCGCTCCAGAGTGTCGATCATCAGGTTGCCCACCCGGTGGATGCAGGATACCGGCACGTTTTCGGCCGCGAGATTGGCGTCGGCGTCAACCGAGTAGGTGAACAGCAGGTCGGACAGGGCGTCGGTCGCGATACGGTGCAGCTCCTCGGGCATCCGCCTGTCGCCACTGCGCAGACCAGCCTCCACGTGCGCGACGGCGATACCCCGCTTGGCTGCGGTGAGGGCGCAGGCCAGCGTCGAAGTCACGTCTCCGACCACAATGACCAGATCCGGCTCGTCCGCTACCAGCGCCTCTTCGAAACGGCTCATCATCTCAGCCATGCGGTCGATCTCACTGCCCTCGACGGCCTGCAGAAATCGGTCGGGGGCGGCCAGCTCGAGCTCGTCGAAGAAGATGTCAGACATCTGGTAGTCGTAGTGCTGCCCGGTGTGGACCAGGACGACATCGAACTGGTCGGGGAAACGCCTGAGCTCCGCCAGGAGAGGCGCCACCTTCATAAAGTTCGGCCGGGCCCCGGCGACTACGCAGATCTTCATGGTCAACCTCGCGAAGGTGAACTCTAAATATAGTGAGGGGCATTTTTTCCGGCCAAAGGGTCGCCCGACGCCGGTGACATACCGTTTTTTTCTCCTTTTTCGGACCTGGCCGGCAGCAACTTCGTAAGCTCCGTAAAATCAACCACCAACCTCACCTCTAAGGCACCTGAAACAGGTCCCTCGGCGCGACTGATTGAAATACATAACATATTGTAATTAATACAATTTATAATCAATCTATACAGTCCGAGGCGTGGCCCTGGGAGCAATTGACTTCGCGATTTTGCCAAAGTAAGTTTTGGCCGTCGGGTGCCCCTCCCTCCCCGGCTTTCCGACGTGCCGGCAGGCGCCCGCCCGTCTTCGAACCCGCGCCGTGGAGCCCCCGCCCGCGACCGCGACCTTTCCGACCTAACCCGCTGGGGCGGGGCACCGCGATGGGGAGCGCACGCCATGTCCGCCGATTTCGTCCACCTTCACGGTCACAGCGAGTTCAGCCTGCTCGATGGCGGCTGCCGTCTCGAGGAGATGGCCAACCTGGCCGCCGAGCAGGGCATGCCCGCCCTGGCCTGCACCGACCACGGCAACCTGTTCGGTGCCATCGCCCACTACAGAGCCTGCGCCGACGCCGGCGTCAAGGCGATCATCGGTTGCGAGGTCTACGTCGCCATCGAGAGCCGCCATCTGCGACAGGCCGCCCGCGGCGTGGCCAGCGGCTCCAATCACCTGGTGCTGCTGGTCAAGAACGCCACCGGGTTCGCCAATCTCACGAAGCTGGTCTCCAAGGGTTACCTCGAAGGCTATTACTACAACCCGAGGATTGACAAGGAGCTGTTGCGCCAGCACGCCGAGGGCCTGATCTGCCTGTCCGCCTGTGTCAGCGGCGAGGTCGCCCACCTCGTCGATCTGGCCGGGGTAGAGGAAGCCGGGAAGGCGGCCGAGGAGTACCGGGACATCTTCGGCGACGACTTCTACCTGGAGATCCAGCGGCACGGCATCGACGGCGAGGCCAAGATCAACGACGGCATACTCTCCCTCCACCAGAAGCTCGGCATCCCCCTGGTCGCCACGAACGACTTCCACTTCCTCCGGCGCGACGACCACGACGCCCACGGCGCCCTGATCTGCATCCAGACCGGCAAGACAATCGCCGACCCGGACCGCATGTGCTATCCCGACGGCCTCTACATGAAGTCGCCGGACGAGATGCACGAGCTGTTCTCAGACCTTCCCGAGGCACTGGAGAGCACGGTGAGGATCGCCGAATCCTGCGACCTTGAGCTTGAGCTCCAGGGCAAGATGAACATGCCGGCCTTTCCCATTCCGGCTGACTTCGCCAGCAATGAGGAATTCCTGGTCCACCTCGCCGGCGAGGGCCTGCAGGCCCGCTATGAAAAGATCGACGAGGAGCTGCAGCAGCGGCTCGACTACGAGCTAGAGGTGATCACCGGCACCGGCTACTCGGGCTACTTCCTCATCGTCCAGGACTTCGTCCGGTACGCCCGCGAGAGCGGCATCTCCGTCGGACCCGGGCGCGGCTCGGCCGCCGGCAGCCTGGTCGCCTACTCGCTGGGCATCACCGACACCGACCCGATCCGCCACAACCTGCTGTTCGAGCGTTTCCTCAACCCGGAGCGCATCAGCCCGCCCGACATCGACATCGACTTCGCCGACACCGGGCGCGACAACATCATCCGCTACGTCATCGACAAGTATGGTGAACAGAGTGTCTCGCAGGTGATCACTTTCGGCACCATGGGTGCCAAGGCGGTAATCCGAGACGTCGGCCGCGTCCTGGGCATGGACTTCGGCGAGGTCGCCCGCATCGCCAAGCTGGTGCCCAACGAACTCAAGATAACCCTCGACCGCGCCATCGAGCAGGTCGAGGAGCTGCAGCAGATGAGCGAGTCGCGCGACGACAAGGGCAAGCTGATCGAACACGCCCGCAAGCTCGAGGGACTCGCCCGCCACGCCTCAGTCCACGCCGCCGCGGTCATCATCGCGCCCGGCGACCTGACCGACTTCGTCCCGCTCTACCGGGCGCCGAAGGACGGGCGCATCACCACCCAGTACGACGGACCCACCTGCGAGGACATCGGCCTGCTGAAGATGGACTTCCTGGGGCTGAAGGAACTCTCCCTGATGGACGAGTGCGTGCGGCTCATCCAGTTGTCCGAGCCCGACTTCGACCTCGAGCGGGCGCCCTGGGACGACCGCCACACCTACGAGCTGTTCGGCCGCGGCGACACCATTGGCGTCTTCCAGTTCGAGAGCGACGGCATGCGGGAGTACCTTAAACAGCTCAAACCGGACCACCTCGAAGACGTCATCGCGATGAACGCGCTGTATCGGCCCGGACCGATACAGCGCATCCCCCAGTTCATCGATCGCAAGCAGGGCCGCGAGGAGGTCACCTACGAGCACCCGCTGCTGGCCCCGATCCTGGAGGAGACCTACGGGGTCATAACCTACCAGGAGCACGTGCAGCGCATCTGCCGCGACCTCGCTGGTTTCACGCTCGGCCAGGCCGATGGCATCCGCAAAGCGATGGGCAAGAAGCTGGCCGCCGTGATGGAGAATTACAAGGTCGAATTCATCGAGGGCGCCGCCGCCAACGGAGTCGACAAGGAGATCGCCCGCAAGATCTGGTCCGACATCGAGGTCTTCTCCGGCTACGGCTTCAACAAGTCCCACTCCGCCTGCTACTCAGAGATCGCCTACCGCAACGCCTTTCTCAAGGCCAATTACCCCAGCGAGTACATGGCGGCCAGCCTCACGACCGATCGCAACAATACCGACCGCCTTACGATCCTTCTCGACGAATGCCGGCGCATGGAGATCCCCATCCTGCCGCCCGACGTCAACGAGAGCGCCCTCAACTTCACGCCGACCACCGATGGCATCCGCTTCGGGCTGTCGGCGATCAAGAACGTGGGCGAAGGCGCCGCGCAGAGCATCGTCGAAACCAGGATCGCCGAGGGGCCGGCCCAGAACCTGTTCGACTTTTGTCACAAGCTCGACCTGCGCACCGTCAATCGCCGGGTGCTGGAAAGCCTGGTCGCCAGTGGCGCCACAGACGCCTTTCAGGGCCACCGCGCTCGGCAGATGGCCGCGCTGGACCTGGCCCTCAAGAGCGCCCAGGCGATCCAGGACGAGCGCGAGCGGGGTCAGATCAGCCTCTTCGACACCGGCGAGGAAGGCGCCGATACCGAGCACCTCGAGCTGCCCGAAGCCGCGGAGTGGGGACAGCCTGAGCTGTTGCAGAACGAGCGGGAACTGCTCGGCTTCTACATCTCGAGCCACCCACTGCAGGTCCATGCCCGCGATCTGAAGGCTTTTGCCACACCCCTCGACGAGCTGGAAGCGTTACAGGATGGTGCGGGCGTGGCCGTAGGTGGGTTGATCACCCGCATCAGCACCTTGACCGACCGGCGCGGCCAGCCCTTCGCGTTCGTGACACTCGAAGACCTGGCGGGGAAGGTGGACATCGTGCTGTTCTCCGAGGCCTACGCCGCCCACAAGCACCTGATCGAGGAGAACGGCGCCGTGCTGGCCGAGGGACAGGTGACGGTGCGCAACGGCCGCGTCGGCGTTCAGGCGACGAGCGTGACACCCCTGGAGCGGGCGCGGGAACATCTGACCAAGGCGGTAAACCTGCTGCTGCCCTCAGACGAGGTGCAGCCGGCGCTGCTCGGACAGCTCAAGTCAGTGGTGGAGCGCCACACCGGTACCTGCGAGCTGCTGCTGCACGTACAGAGCTGCCCCGACGGCACCGACAGCGAAAGGGAAGCCGTGGTGCGATCCCGTTCGATCCGCGTCAGCCCCTGCGACGAGCTGCTGCGCGAGGTCGACGCCCTGATCGGACCGAAACGCACCTGGTTGACGGCGGAGCGCCAGATCTACGCCGGCCAGCCCCGGGCCTGAATCCAGGCCGGGGCGCGCCACAGCTAAGGTCCGGGTTCGACCGGCCAGTACACTGAGGTCAACATCATGGCACGCGTCGTTTCCATACTGGCAGTCTTCGTTGTCACCATCGGATGCAGCCCCGACCGCCAGAAGCCGGGCCTGATCGCCGTCGATGAGTTCTCGATCGACAGCTATCGTGGCAAGGTCGTCGTCCTCAACCTCTGGGCGACGTGGTGCAAACCCTGCATCCGCGAGATCCCGGACCTGATCGTGCTGCGGGCACGTTTCGACCCCGACCGGGTCGCCATCGTTGGCGTCGCCCTAGATCGGGACAAGGATCCGGCGGCCGTGGCGGCCAAAGTGCAGCGGTTCGTCACCCAGCACCAGATCAACTACCCCGTCGTCCTCGATCACGAGTGGACTCTGGTCCACGGTGATTACCGGACGGAGGCGTTGCCAATGACGTTCATAATCGACCAGCGCGGTGAGATCTACCGTGCCCACCGCGGCCTGCCGACCAGCAAGGAGGGCAACGTCGACGTGGCCGGGATCTACGGTGCCGACATAGAGGCGCTCCTGGCCGGCGCCTGACCAAACCTCTCTTAAGGCATTCGCCGTAGTACACGAAAAAGAGGCCACCCCGAAGTGGATGGCCTCTGCGTTTGTTGCGAAACGGCTCGGCGCCCGAGGCGCCACCGCTCATTTCTTGTCGTAGTCCTTCAGCACCGACTTGCCGTGGCGTTTGACCAGGACCTCCTTGAAGGTCTCGATCGTGGAACCCACCCTCAGGTGTTTGAGCATCTCCTTGTGCGAGAGCACCATCATCGTGCCGCCGCGATAGTCGGGGAAGCGGCAGAAGCCCGACTTGACCGGCTCGCCGGTCACGCAACAGGCGTCCTCGACATCGAGCTCTACCTGCGAGCCGGGGTCGAACGAGAAATCGGTTCCCTCCTCTTCCTTACTGCTTCGGCGCGCCCTGTCCTCTTGCATTCTCAGCTCCTCTCAACAAACAACATCGGGCTCGACCGTGGCTGGACGGACGAACCCGCTCGACTGCACTATATCCAGTATTTGGAAACTACAGGCCGAAGCCATCGTTGGCAATGGCCGGAGAGGGAGCGACGACGTTGGGGCAGGATCTAATAGGGCAGGTCTTCGAAGCGGGAGAGGATGTCGGGTCCGTCGCGCGTGACTGCCACGGTGTGCTCGAACTGTGCCGACAGTGAGCCGTCGACGGTCAACGCGGTCCAGTCGTCGTCAAGCACGCGGACCTCGGGCCCACCTTGGTTTACCATCGGCTCGATCGTGAAGACCATGCCCGGCTGCAGCCGGCGCCCGGTTCCCGGAGCGCCGAAGTGCAGCACCTGCGGCTCTTCGTGGAATGACCGGCCGATGCCGTGGCCGCAGTACTCGCGGACGATGGAATAGCCGGCGGCCTCGACCGGCAACTGGATGGCGTTGCCGATGTCGCCGAGGCGGCTACCCGGAGTGCACGTCGTCAGACCTGCCTCCATCGCCTGACGGGTGGTCTCCACAAGGCGCAGGGCGTCGTCATCTGCCTCGAGGGCGAAGGTGACGTTCATGTCACCGTGGTAGCCATCCTTCCTGACGGCGATGTCGACCGCCAGAATGTCTCCCTCGCCGAGCACCTTCTCGCCGGGGATTCCGTGCACGATCTCGTCGTTGACCGAGACGCAGATGCTCCTGGGATACCCCTTGTACCCCTTGGCGCTGGCCACCGCCCCCTGCTTGCGGATGAACCGGTCGGCCGCCGCGTCCAACTCCCCCGTCGTCACGCCCAACTCCAGCACTTCCGCCACCCGCACCATCGCTTCGGCGGCGATTCGACAGCTGTCGCGGATTTTGCCAGTTTCGCGATCTGATTTTAGGTGTATCATCGGTTCAGAGACTATCACCGTGCCCTGCCCAACTGTCAAGTAATCCCACCCCCAAATGCCCTCGACAACCAGCTCGATCAACTCGGCTTCGAGCCCACCTCTCGTATCGGTGTTGATGCCGGTCTACAACGCCGCGTCCACCCTCGAAGCAACTCTGCACAGCCTGCGGGCGCAGACGCTGTCCGACTTCGAACTGGTGGCCGTGGACGACGGCTCTGAGGATGCCTCCCCGGAGATCCTCGACGCCTGGCGCGACCGCATGCCGCAGCTGCGCCCGCTGCGGCGGCCACATGCCGGCTTGATCGAGACACTGAATGCCGGCGCCGCTGCCTGTCTCGGGCAGTACATCGCCCGTATGGATGCCGACGACGTTGCCCACCCGGAGCGGTTGGCCAGGCAGGTCGAGCTGCTCGCGAACGACCCGTCGGTCAGCGTCGCCAGCTGCCTGATCGAGACCTTCGGGGAGGGTGGTGTCGGGCCGGGTATGAAGATCTACGAAGAGTGGCTCAACAGCCTGGTGACGGAGGCTGACATCGGCCGCGACATCTTCATCGAGAGTCCGATCCCGCACCCGTCGGCCGTGGTGCGTCGTGCCGAGCTCGCCGAGCTCGGTGGCTACCAGGACCACGGCTGGCCCGAGGACTACGACCTCTGGTTGCGCTACTTTGTCGCCGGCCGCCGGTTTGCCAAGGTGCCCAAGGTCTTACTGTCGTGGCGCGAGCACCCGCAGCGGCTGACCCACACCGACAGCCGCTATTCGGTCGAGATTTTCCTGCGCGCCAAGGCTCACTACCTGCTGCGCGGCCCGGCCCGCGAGCGGGAGCGCATCGTCGTCTGGGGCGCGGGCAAGACCGGGCGCCGGCTCTCCAAGCACCTGCTCCGCAACGGCGGACGGATCACCGCCTTCGTCGACATCGCCGCCAACAAGATCGGCCGCACCATGCGCGGTGCTCCCATCGTCGGCGCAGCGGAACTACCCGGAATATGGAGAGTCGGCCCGCGGCCTATCCTGCTCGTCGCCGTTGCGTCGCGCGGGGCGCGGGCCCTCATTCGGGCCGAACTGGATAAGCTGCGGCTGGTGGAAGGCGACGATTACTGGTGCGTCGCCTGACGCAGCGGCGGCACTGGCACAGCAGCTGGAGATGCGCGTGGAAAAGATCAGGTTCTGTCTTAATGCCCACAGGATGCGACCGGCTCCCGTGCTCGACCAAGTTCGCTTCGCCACCTGCTGCGGACCCGGCCGGTGCGGCGGTGATAGATACCTACCGCATCCTGCGGCGACGGCGAACCGGCCGATCTGTCCGCGGTACCCGTCGACCGCGGCACAATCTGGCGCTGGACCGACATGCCCGCCGGCACCCCCTTCACCGAGCAGACCGATGCCGATCGGGTCATGCCGGGTAACACAGTTGCGCCTC
>CAYWBJ010000249.1:0-8672 GCA_964456165.1 uncultured Gemmatimonadaceae bacterium
GCTGCGGCCCGCGGCCGGCAACCCGTACCTGCCGCAGGTCGTCAACCGACCAGGTACCCACGCGACCGGTGGCGCGAATGGTGTAGACGCCCGGAACGAGCTCGGCGACGGACCACGGCACAGCGATCTCCCCGGCTCGAGGCATCGCAGCGTACAGCAGCTATGTCCAGATACGCGGCTCCTCGCCGGCGCCCCCGGCCACGGCTAAGGTGCCATCTGCCTGTCCAGGTCCCGCCCGCACCCGAATGGTGATGTTGCCCTCAATGACAGCCTCGCTCGCCGGCGAAATGATGGTTACACCCAGCGGTGCGTCGACGAAGACGGCCTCGGCCCGCACCAGGCCGGCACCTGACCGGGGATCGCGGCCGGGCCTATCCAGGTCGATGGCGGTGGCCAGCCGCGCCGCCCGCACCGCCGCCGCGTCGAAGTGCGGATTCCGCGCCAGAATCATTGCCGCCAATCCGGCGACGTGGGGAGCGGCCATCGACGTACCCGACAGAAGGCCGTATCTACCGCCGGGAACCAGGCTCAGGATGCCCTGGCCGGGTGCCGCCATATCGACGGCGATCCCGGGATTGGAGAACGACAGAATAGACCCGTCCGCCGCGGCAGCAGCCACGGCGATGGGCGCCGCAAGCCGCGCCGGCACGAACACGGGGCTCGTACCCTCGTTGCCGGCGGCGGCGACGAGCACGCAGCCGGCGGCAGCCGCGTAGTTGACCGCATCCCGCAGCAAGGGGGAGAAGGCGGGCGCCCCCCAGCTCATGTTGATAACGTCCGCTCCCTGATCGGCGGCGTAGACGATGGCCGCCGCCAGGTCGTCGTCCTCAAAGAATCCGCCCTGGTCCAGGTTCAGCCCCGCCCGCAGCGGCAGCAGCTGTACCCCACGCGCCACTCCGGCGATGCCGATGCCGTTGTCCACAGTGGCCGCGAGGATGCCGGCCACATGGGTACCGTGGCCGGATTCGTCCCACGGCTCGTTATCGGGTTCGCGATAGTCACCCGTACCGGGCAGCCCGGGCGCGTCGGTGAAATCCCAGCCGATCAGGTCGTCGACGTACCCGTTGCCGTCGTCGTCCACACCTGCCAGGCCCGTGCTCTCGATCGGATTGCGCCACAGCTGGGCGGCGATGTCGGGATGGGTGTAGTCTAGCCCCGAGTCGATGACTGCCACCAGCACCCGGTCAGCTTCCACCGTCTCCAACCGCTCCCAACCGATGGCCTGCAGATTCCATTGTGTGGTGTACAGACTGTCCTCGAGCAGCACCGCGGTTCGGCGCAGGTAGTTGAGCTGGACTTCCTCCACCGCAGCCAGACGGGCGAACCGGGCCGCTGCCGCCCCGATATCCCACTCGCCCCCGAATCGCAGTCGGCGCCAGCGCCAGACAGGCGGCCCGGGACCCGGAGCCTGCCTAGCCACAACCTCCGGACGGCGGAACACCGGCTCGTTGCTCAACAGGTCGTAGCTGCGTCCTAGTTCCTCGAGTGCGCCGACCGCCCCTTTGCCGGCTACAGCTTCGGGGCCGCCATCGACCAGGCGCACCAGGAGCTCGCCCGACGAGGCAACAGGGGGCGTTTCGCCCCAAGCCGGAGTACCGAGCAGCACGCCCAGGACCAGCCTGATCCAGTGCGGGTTCAAACAATGCTGGTCTTCACGGCGGCGGGAGCTTGGGGACGGCAAGTACCCGCGGAAGGTGCGCGAACTGCCAATTCTACGGCCCCGTCGCACGCCCGAAAACCCGCTTCCGATAACCCGAATACCCCTCGGACTCTCGACCGTTGGTAGCTTCCGCATTGCGCTATCCATACTAAGAAAATAGGCTTTTATATATTGAAAATTAATCACTTACAGCATCGGGAGAGTTCATCGACTACCCGTAGATGACGCAATTTTACGGCGCCAACGACATTCCCCGCATCGGTATCGACCGTGGCACCTGGCAGCGTTCGACAGTAACTAAATCCGGCGGCATCCGGGAGACGATTGCCAGCGTGGTGAACTGGTTCAAGAATTTTTTGTTCCATAAGTAACTACAGAAACAAAAGGAGATCATCTGCATCGACTTCCAGGTCGACGGAGACCGGGCAAGCCCGGCAGAGTGGCAAGAAATCACTCGAAGAGGAGCTGAAGAGGAATCAGGCCAAGGGCGGACCACGACATGGAGATCGGTCTCTCTACCCTGCGCCAGGAGCCGACGACAAGCAGCGTCAGCACGCCGAGATCACCGACCAGAATGCCGTCCTGGAACAGAGCACGCGCAGCTGAAAACACCCTGTCCAAGCTGACGAATTCGCTGAGGGAGAACGAGAGCCGGATTCGCCGCCTCAAAGAGGACAAGCCGGCCCTGCAACCGGACCTGGACACGATACCGAACAACCTCACCAAGTGGTGCGCTGCCCGATCCAGTCGCCCCCGGCAGCACCTCCCATCCCACTCTAGCCGCCGAGTTGCTCCAGTTGTCGCCTTAACTCTTTCCGCACCTGATCCGCCGACCGCGTCTTGACCTGTTCGTAACCTTTGATCTGCAGCGGCATCTCCAGCACCTTTGCCGCGAGGCAGTGGTTGTCGTCGCTGACAGAGGCGATCACCGTGTCGATGATGTCGCCGTACCAATCGATCAGTTCGCGCTCGATCCGGCGGCACTCGGTCCTGCCGAACGGGTCAAACCAGCGTCCCCTCAGCCAGCGCAGGCGATAGAGGACCTTGAGCACCGGTCGCCAGCCCGGACCAAAGCCCAGCTTGCCGATCCCGGTCCAGCGCAAAGACGGCGGGTGTAGCTTGTAGCGGACCTTCACGCTCCCGGAGAATGACGCTTCCACCCGTTCCAGCGCCGCCGGGTTCGTCAGCAGACGAGCCACCTCGTACTCGTCCTTGTAGGCCATCAGGTGGTACAGCGCGCGGACGACGGCGCGCGTCATCGGGAGACCGCGGTCGCGGAGTGCCTGCTCGCGCTGCCGGACCTTTTCGACCAGGGCACAGTAGCGCCTGGCGTAGGCCGTGTCCTGGTATTCACGCAGCTGTCCGAAGCGGAAGCTGAACTGACGGCTGGTGGCCGCGTCCAGCGCGAGATCGGCAAGGGTGCGGTCATGCAAATCGAGCGCCATGCCGTCTCCCTGCAAGCCCGCCCGGGTCGCCTCGATGACCTGCCGGTCCGGCTGCTCGGGACTGCCGAGCTCCGCCTCCACTCGGCCCGGCTCGACCACTGCCAGCCGGCCCCAGCGGAAGGCCTGGACGTTGTCGTCGTTGGCCTTGCCGTTGAGCTCAATCGCGCGCTCGATCGCGGCGCCAGAAACGGGGATGAGGCCGGCCTGGTACGCCGCCCCGAGCAGGATCATATTGGCAAACAGGACGTCGCCGAAGAGCTGCTCGGCAAGCCAGTAGCTGTCAAGATAGAGATTCCTGGCCTTATCGGTGTAACGGTCGATCTCGGCCTGCAGTCCAGCGCTAGCCGGGAAGGTCTCGTCGGCGTGCCGGTTGATTCCCGCTGTCGGAACCTTAGAGGTGCTGACCACCGCGGTGGTCCGGGCGGGATGAGCATGGTTCAGGTTGCCGCCTTCGGCCGCGCGCAACAGGTCGAAAGCCAGGTAGAGGTCGGCCGACCCCGGGAAGATCCGGTTGAACGTCGGCTGCGCGGCGGTACTGAAAGTCATCGGGGCCTCCACCGGCCCACCCTTCTGCGCCAGACCGGTGTTGTTCGAGAGATGGACGTAAGCCCCGTCCATCATCGCCGCGTAAGCGAGCAGATGGGAAATCGTAACCACACCGGTGCCGCCACGGCCCATCGCGTAGATCGTGTAGTCGGATGCGAGACTGGGACGCTCGGGTTCGGGTAGCTCCGCCAACGCCTGCGGTGGCTGGCGCCGCCGCAGGCGGGTGCCCGCCGCCGGCTCCACAACCATGAAAGAAGGGCACTCGCCGTCGATGCAGAGCTCGTCCTGGGTGCAGTTGCCTTGACGGACCTGGGTCTTCTCGCCGAGCTCGGTCGGTTCGTTGTAGAGGGCGGCGCACCCTTCCGACTGGGCGTAACAATCACCGCAGCCCTCGCAAACATCCTGGTTTATCATCACGTAACTGTCGGGGCTCAGTCCCTGGCGCCGCCGCCGCCGGCTGCGCTCGGTGGCGCACTCCTTGTCCAGGATCAGCACCGTTGTGCCGGGCAGGTCCTTGAACTGCTGCAGCGCCTCGGCGTGGCGGTCGAGGCCGTAGACCAGGAGGTCTCCGGCCCCCGAATTGGTGAGGGCCCGCGGATCGACCGTGACCACGCCAATCTGCGCTACCCCGAGCCCCCTCAGCTCCTGCGCCACTTCGGCGATACTCCGCTGCCCACCCGGGTTCTGTCCCCCGGTGAGAGCGACAACGCCGTTGAACAGCAGCAGGAAGGTGATGTTGACGCCGCCTTGGACACAGCTTTGAATGGCACCCCGCCCGCTGTGGAAATAGCTGCCGTCGCCGAGGTACTGGTAGATGTGGCGGTTGCCGTTGAACTGCGCCCAGCCGCTGTAGATGGCACCGCCGGCGCCCATGGTCGGGATATAGAGAACGCCGTTGTCGTAGGCGTCGATGGCGCGGATCGAGCTGCAGCCGATGGCACCGCCCGGTTTTTCCGCGAGATCGCGAAAGCTGTTGTACGGGCATCCGCCGCAGGACATCGGCGTCACCGCCGGCACCGAGCCGTAGTCGCGCGTCAGCACGCTCTCGACGGTGGCCATGTCCGGAATGCGGGCGCCGGCGACCGTCGTCGGTGCCAGCTCCCTGAGCTTGGGCCACAGCAGGCGGGCGAGCTGCTCGGGATCCACTTCGCTGTGGGCGGGGATGAACCTCTCACCACTCTCGTCGGCCTTGCCCCAGACCCCTTCAACACCGCTGCCGAGGAGTGCTCCCCGCACGCCTTCTTCAACGAACGGCCCCGGCTCCTCGACGACGTAGACACGCCGCCGACCGGCAGCGAAGGAGCGCACGATCTCCTCGTCTAGCGGGTAGCTCACCGCCAGGTGCAACACCGGCACACGCACCCGCATCGCCGCCAGCGCCTGGCGCAGGTCGACGGCGCTCTTGCCGGTAGCAACGATGCTCACGTCACCGGCCGCGTCACCGTCGATGATCCGGTTGAGCCGGTTCAGGCGCACGTATTCGGTTACCAGGCGCCACTTGCGCTCCACCAGCTCCCGCTGCATCGGCAGTGCCCCGGTCGCCATAACGATGTTGTTAAACCGCTTCCGGTAGGCGGTGCCATCAGGTAGCACGGGCAGCTCAATCGCATCCTTTACCCTCTCCAGCTCGACAGTGCTGGCCCCGTCGCAGACTGGCGTCACCAGCTTGAGCGATGTCACCACGCCGGTGTAGCGCGACAGCGCGATCGCGTGCAGCCCTAGGCGGATCACCTCCTCGATGTTGGCCGGGTAGAACACCGGCACCATGCTGCTGCGCAGGACCCAGTCGCTGGAGCCTGGCGATACCGAGCTCTTGGCGCGATGGTCTTCGCCGCACAGCAGCACCATCGCGCCGTTGGCCCCGGTGCCCGACAGGTTGGCTAGCCACACCTCGTCCGGGATCCACATCGTGCCGTGCGCCTTGCCGTACCAGAAGGCGTCCACGTCGCCGCTCTCGGCGAACTGGGTCCCTAACATGGCGGAGGCCGCGGTCTTCTCGTTGATGCCAAACTGATGGACAGTACGCCCGAGCTGATTGAGCAGTTCCAGCTCCTCCACCACCTTCATGTCGAGCCCGCCGAGTGGCGACCCCTCGTATCCGGATATGTAGGTCTGGTTTACCGGGCCACCAGCGTCCGCGTCGCCCCGCTGCTTCTCCAGGAGCAGACGCACGATCCCTTCCATCCCGGTGAGGAATACGGTGCCGTCGCGGCGGTGGTACTTGTCGTGCAGCGTTACGTCCATGTTCCAGGGGGCGTGGCGAGGGGGCGGAGCCGGGTCCTAACTTCAGTGCTGCGCTAGTCTTGATGATAATATGGGACATGCCCGCGGTCGGCAACCTGGCCGGCGGCGGACAAGCGCCCGCAGGAAGCATCTTGGAGGACAACGGATTCTTGACATGCGGTGTGACCCGGACTAGCTTCGGTTTCGGCGCCAGCCCGGCGTCGTGCCTCCCCAACCAGGTCGACCGTATGCGATCCATCATCCCGACAGCCGCGCTGGTACTCTGCCTCCATTTTTGGAGCAGCAGCGCAGGAGCCCAGGAACCGGACTCCGCGCCAACCTACCGCTTCGCCATCGTCGCTCACGGCGGCCCCGGCAACCCGTTCTGGAACGTGGCGATCCAGGGCATGGAGGACGCGGCCGCACGTTACGGAGTCCAGGTGCAGTGGCTGAGTAACTCGGTCTACTCGATCGAGGAGATGGCCAGCTTCATCGACGACGCCATCGCCAGCGACATCGACGGGCTCGGCATCACCTGCCCCGATCCGGAGGCAATTCGCGAAAACGTCCTGCGCGCCGACGAGGCCGGGATCCCGGTCATCGTGCTCAACACCGCCGCCCCGAACAGCGGCACCGAGCGGGCGCTGCCCAGCCACTTCTACGTCGGCGCCAGCGAGTTCAAAGGGGGTCAATCGAACGGCCGGGCCCTCCTCGCGGCCGCGGCCAACGCCGATGTCGAGATCGAGCGCGCCGTCTGCCCGATCCAAGAGCTTGGTCACAACGGACTGGAGGCCCGCGTCGCCGGCTTTCGCGACGTGCTCGAAGCGGCCGGCGTCGAAGTGGACGGACTGACCATTTCGAACGACGTCGAGGAAACGGCCGGCCTGCTAGCCGACTATTTCCTCGCCCACCCCGAGAGCAACGCCATCGCCACCCTGGGACCGCTGCCGGCCGACGCCTTCTACCTATACGTCGACGACCTCGGCCTCGAGCCCGAAGAGATTCTCCACGCCACCCACGACACCAGCCCGGCCATCTTCGAACGCATCGCCGACGGCTTCACGGTTCAAGCCATCGATCAGCAGCCCTACCTGCAGGGTTACCTCACAGTCGCCCTTCTGTTCCTCAACCGCGAGTTCGGCCTCTCCCTGGCCTCCGACATCCTCACGGGACCGTTCGTGATCGACGCGGACAATGTCGAGCAGATCGCCCGCCTCGTCGACGCCGGTGTCCGCTGAAGGACCCAGCCGTGCCGGCTGGCATCACCTGCGACGCCGTCCAGAGGCCGGAGCACTGGTCGGCTTCGGCTGCGTCTTTCTCAGTTTTGCCCTCCTCGTTCCAGACACCTTCCTGAGCGACAACGCCTTCTCCTCGATCCTAACCAGCCAGGCCGTGCCGGGCATCATGGCCATCGGCATCACCCTACTGATGATCTCGGGAGAGTTCGACCTGTCGGTGGGATCAATCATGGGGGTAGCGAGCCTCGTCTTCCTCTACTCCCTGGTCAGCGGGCTGCACCTGACGATAGCCTTCGTCCTGGGCCTGGCCGCAGGTGGGCTCATGGGCCTCTGCAACGGCCTGCTCCTGGTGTGGACCGGTATCCCCTCTTTCATCATTACGCTGGGCACGATGCTGGCCTACCGCGCTATCGCCCTGACCTCCATCGCCGGCGGCCGCATTGTCCGCTACGCCGACCACGCGCGGAACGATCCCACGCTCCAGGTTCCCCACTGGGCCCTGGCAATTACCGCGCTGCTGCTCTGCGGCCTGGTGGCGTGGGCCGGCCGAGAGAGTACCGCCCGGCACCTGCGGACCTGCCGCGCCGGCTTCGACCCACGCTCCGCAGGCGTGCTGCTGGCCTGGGCAGTCCTCGCGGCAGCGGCCGCCGTGGGTGCCGCTGCTGCCGTCGGCGCCGCCGTCAGCGGAGGCACCGATGGCGGCAGCGCGTTGGAGGTCGACGTCTTCTACCTGCTCAACGGCCGCCTTCCCCGCGACCTGGTCGGCGGCAACTACCGCCTCTGCATCGCCTGGTGGCTGCTGCTGTCGCTGCTGTTCGGACTGCTGCTCAACCGAACACGCTGGGGCAACGCCCTGTTCGCTACCGGCGGGAACGCGGCCGCGGCCCGGGCTCAGGGCGTCGATGTCGATCGCGTCCGCATCGCGACCTTCACCCTCTGCGGCCTACTGGCCGCCTTCGCCGGCATCGTACAGGTGGCGCGGCTCAAGAGCGTCGACCCGCTGCGAGGCCAGGGGATGGAACTGGAGGTAATTGCCGCGGTGGTCATCGGCGGCACGTTGCTCACGGGCGGTTTTGGCGGCATCGCCGGAACCGTCATCGGCACCACCCTCACCGGGATGCTGCGCCCCGGCCTGGTGCTGCTCAGCATCCCGGCCACTGCGTTCCGCGGCGCCATCGGCGCCATCATTATCGCCGCCGTCCTGATCAACGCCTTGGTGCGGCGGCGCCAATCAGCCCGGCGATGAAGGCGAAAACACCACTAATCGAGACCGTCCGGCTCTGCTTCAACTTCGGCCACATCCGCGCCCTTGCCGACGTCGATTTCGCGATGAATACCGGCGAGGGCGTGGCCCTGCTAGGCGACAACGGGGCTGGCAAATCGACCCTCATCAAGCTGCTGACCGGGATCCACCAGCCGACCGGAGGAGAGATCCGCTTCGCCGGCGAGCAGGTGCAGGTCCCGTCTCCGCTCGAGGCGCATCGACTTGGCATCGAGACGGTCTACCAGGACCTAGCGCTGATCCCGCTCATGAGCATCGCCCGCAACTTCTACCTGGAA
>CAYWBJ010000250.1:0-14948 GCA_964456165.1 uncultured Gemmatimonadaceae bacterium
CTGCCGCTTTCGAGTTGGCGCGGCGCGCCTTGGGTCAGGGGATGGGGCTGCTGCCGATCATCCGCAACCCATCCGAGGCGGTCGCCCTGTTGACCGATATCGCCGATCAGCCGAAGGAGCACTTCATGTGCCTGTATCTCAACGCCCGGAACCAGGTGATCCACAAGGAGGTGATCTCGATCGGCAGTCTGTCCGCCTCGATTGTCCATCCCCGCGAGGTGTACCATCTGGCCGTGCGCCACTGTGCGGCGAGCATCATCTTGGCGCACAACCATCCTTCCGGCGATGTCTCACCTAGCCGCGAGGATCTCGAGCTCACGCGACGGTTGGCCGAAGCCGGCGAGATCATGGGTGTGGAGGTGCTCGATCACATCATCGTTGCCGCCGCGGACTACCTGAGTCTCAAGGGGAGCAAACTCATGTGCTGAGCGGCGGAAACCCCCCTGCAGTTATCTTGATTAATGACTTGGAAAAGGTATATTTGGGAGGTATTTGTGCTCCCCAGTGCAAGCTGCAGTGGTGCCGTTGAGGTTTATCGCCCGGCCGAATCGGTTGGCTGCGGTGAGAGACCGAGAGGATCCCCATGAGTTCCGACGACGAGAGTCTGGACGACAAAGAACTGATCCCGGTGCGGATTCTGGGTATCTATCCGTACGGCGATCCTAACGACGCGCGCCAGCTGTTCGAGACTTTCCTCGTCTTCCGAAAGGGGAACGAGGACAAGGGCGTGCCCATCTCCATCGGGCGCTTCGAGGGCCAAGCGCTGGCGATGGCGATGCGCAAACTGCCGCCGGCCCGTCCCCTGCCCTACAACCTGCTCAAGGACCTGCTCAAGCGGCTCGACTGCGAGGTCGTGCAGTTGGTGATCCACACCCTCAAGGAGGAGGTCTTCCACGCTTATATTGAGATCCAGAAGGAATCGGGCAAGCTGCGGCTCGACTGTCGGCCAAGTGACGGCATGACCCTCGCCACGCTGTCGGGCGTACCCATCTATCTCAGCACCGGGATCGTCGAAGAGGCCGGCCGGGAACTGGACGGCCTGCTCGACGGTGCCGAGTTAGGCGAAGAGCAGCTGGATGTCGGTTCCCAGGAAGACGAAATCGACGGGCTGTTGCGCGGCGAAGAGTCCGATGCCGACGAGGAGTTGTCCGAGCTGGAGAAGCTCCGGGCGCAGCTCAATCGCCTGGTTGCCGAAGAAGCCTACGAAGAGGCGGCGAAGGTCCGCGATTTGATAAGCCAGATGGTCCGGCAGACCTGAGTCGCAGCGACTCGACGCAGAAAGGCCCCCGGAGCGGTTCCGGAGGGCCTATTTCTATGTCCGTCGGATGGACGGGAATCGGGTCAATGGTGGCGCCCGGACCGCATCGGCATGCGCGCCTTTATCTCCCGTCTCCTCGCGGGGCTTGACTGTTCAGCAGCGGGCTTTTCCGCCGCCTGCTTTTTTCCGGTTCCTGCCTCATCGTCCTCGTCCCGCCTCGAGTTTGACGAGCGTGATCTGCATACCTTCTCACTGGGTGTTGGGTTTCGGCCAGGTGCTGGCCGATCGGCCCGATTACCAGAATGACGGTGAGTATGGGCAGGTGTGCTTCCGACGCACCTGGAGACTACTATTCGTCGACGGGTCACAGGCCAGCACCAGCCGGCAATCCGTCCATGCACGGAGAGTTAGAACGCCCCGTTTACGGAGACTCGGTGGACGTCGTCTATATCGGGATATGAGGTGAACGCATAGTCGATGCGGTACTTGTCCATTTCGATGCCGGCGCCGGCGGTAAGTCCCAGCCGATCCTCGTCCTGGCCGGTGGGTTGCGTGCTATAGCCGGGGCGGACGTACAGGCCCTTGGCCAGCCTGGCCTCGAGGCCGAACGCCAGGTAGGGGTCGCCGTCGTTCGGGGCGTTGAAGTCGACCAGGATGAACATTGGCAACGGCGTGTGGGCCGGGTGGTGGGAGACGCCGAGGCGGAAGTTGACCGGCAGCGAGTCGGTGAAATTGTCGGTGTAGCCGCTGCGCACGTTGCCGAGGTTGGACAGCGAGGCGCCGAGGGTCATGCCCTTGAGAGGACCCGGCACGAGCACCCCGAGATCCACCATGTAGGCGTCGGAGGAGAAATCGTCGATGCTCGAGTACACGGCCTTGAGGTTGGCGCCGAGGGTAACGCGGTCGTTCCAGACCTGCTGGGCCACCGAGAGGTAGGCGGCGATGTCCGAAGCGCTGAAGGTGCCGTGGTCCTCGCCGCTCTCATCGGTTCGGCGCATGTCTCCGTAGTTGAAGTAGTTCACGCTCAGTGCCAGGTCCCGCCCAGCTCCCGGAAAGGCGACGCTGAGGAAGCCGCTCTGCGTGTCTATCAGGTAGCGGGTGAAGGAGACTGCGGCGGTGCGCTCTTCTATCCCAAACAGTCCGGCTGGGTTCCAGGCCACTGCCTCGATCTCGCCGGCGACGGCTCCGTAGGCTCCTCCGAGCGCGGCTGGTCGGGCGCCGACCCCCACTTTGAGGAAGTTGTAGCCGGTCGTCCCGGCGTTGTCGTTGATGCCCTCTGCCGCAAAGGGTGCCGACAGCAGGCCGATGATGAGGACGAGACGAGACATTGTCTGTTTCTCCGCGGTCTTAGGCGCTTTGTTCGATGCAACGGGCGGCACGCAGGATCAACTCCTCGGCAAACGGTGCCGCGAGCAGTTGGGCACCGATCGGCAAGCCCTCGGCGTCCGCGCTCACCGGCACGGAAATGCCGGGAATGCCAGCCAGGTTGACCGCCACCGTGTAGATGTCGTTCAGGTACATCTGCAGCGGATCTTCGATGTTCTCGCCGATTCTAAAAGCGGTCGTCGGGGCTACCGGCGTCAGCAGGATGTCGCACGTCTCGAAGACGCGTTCGAAGTCCTGGCGTATCAAAGTGCGCACTTTTTGCGCCTTGAGGTAGTACGCGTCGTAGTAGCCGGCACTCAGGGCGTAGCTGCCGAGCATGATGCGCCTCTTCACTTCCATCCCGAAGCCTTCGCTGCGACTCTTTCGGTATTGCTCCTCCAGATCGTCGGCTGGAGCTCGATGGCCGTAGCGAACCCCATCGTAGCGGGAGAGATTGGCTGACGCCTCCCCCATCGCAATCAGGTAGTAGCAGCCAATACAGTACTCCGGATGGGCAGCAACCGGCAGCGAGACATCGACCAGCTCGGCGCCTGCGGTTTCGAGCGCTGTGGCCGTAGTGCGGATCGACGTCTCGATCTCGGGCTCGAGGCCGGCCCCGAAATGCTCCTGGACGAGGCCTACCTTCAGCCCCTCGACTCCCACGTCTAGGCAGGAATGGTAGTCGGGCACCGGCACGTCGACGGAAGTGGAGTCGCGGCGGTCATAGCCGGCAACGGCTGCCAGCAGCGTTGCCATGTCCTCGACATCCTTGGTCACCGGGCCGATCTGGTCGAGGGAGGAGGCATAGGCTATCAGGCCGTAGCGGGAGACTCGCCCGTAAGTCGGCTTGAGGCCCACGACGCCGCAGTAGCCTGCCGGCTGGCGCACCGACCCTCCGGTGTCGGATCCGAGGGCCCAGATGGTCTCGTGAGCGGCCACGGCCGCTGCCGAACCGCCGCTGGAACCGCCCGGGACGTGTTCCGGGTTGTGCGGGTTTCGGGTGACGCCGAAGTGGGAATTCTCGGTGGACGAGCCCATCGCGAATTCGTCCATGTTGGTCTTGCCGATCACCACCGCGCCGGCAGCCTGCACCTTGTCGACGACGGTCGCGTTGTAGGGCGCGACGAAACCTTCGAGGATGTGTGAGCCGCAGGTGGTGGTGCCGCCCTCGACGCAGATAACGTCCTTCAGCGCCAGGGGGATGCCGGCGAGGGGCCCCAGATCGGCACCATCGGCGCGTTGCCCGTCGATCTGTCGCGCTCGATCCAGCGCCTGCTCTGCGTCGATGCTGATGTAGGCGTTTACAACGGGCTCCTCGGACTCGATGCGGTCGAGGACGGAACGAGTGACCTCTTCGGAGCTGACATCGCCGCGGCGCAGCAGGGCACTGAGCTCGTGTGCCGTCGACTCCCAGTGCGCCATCTAGGTCCGGGTCTTCTCCGCGTTGGTGTCCGCGTCGGCGCTCTGGGAGCTGGGGGCGTCACCGGCTGGTGCCGCGTCGGCAGCGGTACCGCGGCTGACCGACTGCGTCGGCGTCGACGTCTCGATCTTGTTGGCCGCCTGAGGTGGCGGCGCGTTGACGTCGATCTCCTCCTGGACGTCGTGCATCGCCTTGCGGAACTCCTTGATGCCCCGGCCCAGTCCCTGGGCCATCTCGGGAATGCGCTTGGCGCCGAAGACGAGGAGAACGATCAGGACGATGATCAGGATTTCCCAGTGACCCATGCCGAACATGGTGGTGCCTCCGTTGTGAGCAGCCGGTGCTGCGGCTACTAAGGTGTAAGAGTAGCGCCGGCTTCAGTAAGAGTATCTGAAGTAGTACCAGCCGACGAGGAAGCCCAGCAACGTGATCACGTTGAAGTACAGGAAAACCTCGAAGGAGAAGGAGAGGACCCACAGGTTGAAGGTGTACGGACCGATGGGGTATTTGACGTAACGCAGCAGTGCGTTCTCGACAACGCTGCTCTCTCCCACGATGAAAAGCAGGATGCTCCGGAGCGCCTCGCCGATTATGTTGGCCCCCATCATACTGGTGAACAGGATGATGATCAGATGGCTTACCGGCTTGTTCTTCGGCAGCATGAGCCCGGAACTACGCGTGTTGGGTCACCTCGTCGCGGAAGACGCTCACGACGCGACGATAGAGCCCGATGAGGATGTAGATCATGATCAGGACAAAGAAGTAATCCTGCGTGCGCGGGTGAATCATCAAAGTTACCGAGCCGAGAAAGTATATCTGCTTGAGGCGATCCCGTGGCGAGTTGGCGCGGAAGTTAGGCATTGTGTCGTAGTCAAACCGGCTCAACATCACGAAGCTGAGCAGCAGGACCAGTGAGACCGCCAGCGGTACGGTGTGGGGGCTGGCGAAGGAGCGCTCGGCAAAGGCGACGTACTGGGTAAGGCAGATGGCGGCCATGGGGATCGGCAGCCCCATGTAGAAATCGCTCTTTTCGTCGTCCATGTTCTCGTGGCTCACCGTGTTGAAGCGGGCCAGGCGCAGGGCGCCGCACAGCAGGTAGACGAAGGCGATGATCAGGCCCCAGCCGGTGTTGAGATAACTCAGGTAAATCATCAGCGCCGGGCCGATACCGAAGGTGCAGATGTCGACGAGGGAGTCGAACTCGATACCGAAGGCGGAATCCTTACCCACGAGCCTGGCGATGAAGCCGTCCATCTTGTCCAGGGCTGCTCCCAGGAGGATGAGCCAGGCCGCCGGGATCATCTTTCCCTGCAGGATGTAGTGGATCGCGACAAAGCCGCAGAACAGATTCCCGATCGTAAAAAGGTTCGGAAGGATGGCCCTACACATCTCCGATTACTCCGATGACAGTTTCACCGGCGCGAACGCGGTCGCCCACCCGCACCTGCATCTTGGTGCCGGCGGGCACGATCAGATCTACTCTCGAGCCGAAGCGGATCAGACCGAACTTCTCGCCGCGACCAATCGTGTCGCCGGCCCGCAGGTAACAGACGATGCGACGGGCGACGACACCGACGATCTGCTTGACCACCACCAGGGTCGAGCCCTGGCGGATGCCGATGATGCTCTGCTCGTTCTCGGTCGACGACGCCGCCACGAAAGCGGCGTGGAAGCGGCCCTTGTGCCACCTCACGAAGTCGACCACGCCGGCTAGCGGCGTCCGATTGACATGAACGTCCAGCGGGGACAGGAACGTGCTGATCCGGGTTGCCGCCCCCTCCAGGTGCTCGTCGTGCTCCACCGTGTCGATGGCAACTACGCGACCGTCGGCGGCGGATAACACCAGGTGCTCACCCTCCGGGGGCGTGCGCCTTGGGTCCCGAAAGAAGAACGCCATAAACAGACTCAGGACTGCGAACAGGCCGGTTCCGATCTGGGCCGCAGCGACGTAGCTGCTGACATACCAGCAGGCAACCGTCAGGATCAGGCCGACAGCGACGAACGGGATACCCTCGCGGGCCATCAGAACCGTCCGTGCCGGGACGGACGCTCGGTGAAGCGCATCCGCAACCGATCCCGGTCGCCGCCCCGCAACACGGTCAGCGAGCATTTGTCGTCGACCCGGTAGCCGTTGAGCAGCTGCATGGCGTGGTCCGGGTCGTCGACTCGGTAGCTGTCGATGTCGACTAGCACGTCGCCGCGCTCGAGGCCAGCGAGGTAGGCCGGGCTGTCGCCGAATACCTTGACGACCAATGCTCCATCGGTTGTCGGCAACTCGAGGTACTCGGCCAGACGCCGGGTGATGCCCTGCAGGACGATGCCGTGCCAGGGCTCGCGCACCCGGCCGTGCTCGAGGACCTCTTCGAGGAAAACGCCGGCGACGTCGATCGGTATCGCGAAGCCGATGCCGATCGAGCCTATGTCGTAGTCGCTTTCGGTAATGATGAAGCTATTGATGCCGATTACGTCGCCTAAGGCGTTCACCAGCGGCCCGCCGCTGTTGCCCTGGTTGATGGCCGCGTCGGTCTGAATCATGTCGTGGTAGGTATATCCATCGCCCCGCGGGTTCGGAAAATCGCGTCCGACGGCGCTGACGACGCCGGCGCTGACCGAGCCACCGAGACTGAACGGATTGCCGATGGCGATCGCCCACTCACCAACAAGAATATCGTCCGAATCGCCTCGAGGCGCAACCGGAAGATTGGCCCCGTTGACTTTGAGTACGGCTAGGTCGTAGGCCCGGTCGGAGCCGATGTACTCCGCGTCGTAACTCTCGAGCCCTGGTATAGATACGGAAATTTTTGCAGGCCGCTGTGGGGTTCTCACGACGTGGTCGTTGGTAAGGATATAGCCGTCTTCGGAAACCACCAGGCCCGAGCCGCCGAAAGTGTGCTCCTTCTCGCCCTGACGATAGCGGTAGAAGGGAAAAAAGTGGAAGAATGGATCGCGGTAACGGTAGAGCACGCGCTCGCGATAGGTCACGTAGATGCTCACCACCGAAGGCTGTACCCGCTCGACTGCTCGCACGACTGCGGTGCGGCGCGTGTCCTGGATCGACTCAGTCGCCGGCTCCTGAGGACAGACAGCTTCCGAGTTGGCAAGGGTCATGGCCAGAGCTGAGGCCAGGCATGGACGGATTATAGACAACGGGCACTAACCTATTAGAAAATAGGGAGATACTACGAAATATGTGGGGGCCGCGGCGAAGGCGCAACCGCGCCGGCTCGAACGCTTCGGGCAGGCCTTTGGCCTCTACTGGCTCAGGGATAAGTCACTTCCACCAGGCACAGGCCCTGCGGTGGCGCGGTCTGGCCGGCGCGCCCGCGATCGCCTGCGGCCAGCAGCTCCGGGATCTGATCCGGGTGGCGCCGGCCCCAGCCAACCTCGACGAGGGTGCCGATCAGGATGCGGACCATGTGGCGGAGAAAACGATTGGCTTCGATCTCGAACACCAGCTCCCGCCCGGATCGCTCCCAGCGGCAGTGCCGGATTTGGCAGGCGGTGGAATCGGGAACCGGATCCTGCTTGCAGAAGGCGCCGAAGCAGTGGTCGCCGATAAGATGTTGGGAGGCCTCGATCATCGGTTCCTCGTCGACCGGCAGGAACAGCGTCCAGACGCGATTGCGCTCGAGGGCGACCTTGCCGTGGCTGATGCGGTAGCGGTAGCGCTTGTGGATGGCGCTGTAGCGGGCGTGGAACCCCTCGGGCGCGTCGGCGACGTCGAGGACGGCGACATCGGGGGGAAGGAGGCCGTTCAGAGATTTCCGTATGCTGGCGGTGGGCTGATCGGAATCGGTGGAAAAGTGGGCAACCTGAGCAGCGGCGTGCACGCCGGCGTCGGTGCGCCCGGATCCTACCGGAGTCACCGGCTCGCGCAGCAAGGTCGTCAGGGCGGCAGCGAGTTCGCCCTGGATCGAGCGTCCGTCCGGTTGGATCTGCCACCCGACGAATCCGGTGCCGTCATATTCCAGGGTCATCCGTATCCTGCGTCGGCCGGTGCCGGCTGCCGCGCCGTCATCTGGTTTCGTCACAGTTGCCGCCGGCGCGGGGTGTGCTGCACCTGGCCTACGACGACGGCCACCAGGACCGCGCCCACGGCGGCAGCTGCGCCGAAGCGGTAGACCCGGTAGCGGGTGCGCTTGTCACCGCCCCGATAACAGCGGCTCTCCATGGCCACCGCCAGGCGATCGGCGCGGTCGAAAGCGGAGATGAACAACGGCACCAGTAGCGGCAGCAGCTGCCGGATCCGGCGCTGCGGGCCGCCGGCGAAGTCGGCACCGCGGGCCAACTGAGCGCGACGCAGTTTCTCCGCCTCTTCCATCAACACCGGCACGAAGCGCAGTGCTATCGTGATCATCATCGCCAGCTCGCTTGCGGGCAGGCCCAGGCGGCGGAACGGAGCCAAGAGCCGCTCCAATCCCCAGGTCAGGTCCATGGGAGCGGTGGTCAGGGTCAGGAGTGAGGCGGCGAGGACGATGAGCGAGAGGCGGAGGGAAAAGAAAAGGCCGCCCCGCAGGCCTTCGGCGGTGACGAAGAGGTCGACCCACGGCAGCCGCCAGAGCACGTTGTAAGGCGGATTGGGAACCCACAGGGACCAGAGCAGGATTGTGAAGGCGAACAGCCAGAGGAACGGTCGCAGGTTGCGCAGCACCAGGATGTACGGGAGCCGGGAAAGCGGAATGGCCGCAGCCAGGAATAGAGCGAAGGGCAGGAGCGGACCGAACTGGCGGCGATCAGGGCTGGTGCCCTCGACCACGAACAGGACGCTGAGGAGCAGAATCGCGCCGACGAACTTGGTGCGTGGATCGAGGCGGTGGATAATCGAGCCGGTGGCGATGTACTTGCCCACCGTGATGTCCTGCAGGACCGCCACGATTCTTACGGCGGCAGGTAACGCGTGTCGAAGGCGGTGGCCGGGTCGACCGAGCCGGCTTCGATCAGCCCGGCCTGTTCCAGTTGGCTGGCAAGAGTCTGCCAGCGCTCGAGGGCCATGACGCCGACGCCGTCGGCTTTGGCGACGTCGGTGGCGACCAGGGCCGCCGACTCGCTGGCGCCGTAGCCCAGGATGTCGAGACCCATCTCGGGGTTCAGCGAGTTGATCATCTGGTTGGTCCCGCCCGGTGCCTGCAGGTAGTGGCGCCAACCGGCCACCGAAGCCACGGTCATCCGGCGGGCCACTTCGCTCGCCTGCTGAACTGTCTCTTCGGTCGAGATCAGAACCGAGGCGTAGGGATTGAAGCCGACGTCGGCCACCAGCAACGATCTGGGCTTCGCGCCCTTCTTGCGTGCCACGAACGGCTCGCTGAAGACGTAGGCCTGTTGCGCGAAGTCGGGATCCGACAGGAACTGGACCACGTTCCCCGGGTAGGGGACGATGCGCACGCCTTCGAACGGGTAGAGCTTGCGCAGGTAGTGGGAGAATGCCGGCCGTTGCGACAGTGCCAGCGTCATATCGCTGATGTCCTCGATGCGCTCGATTCCGGACTCGGCGTGGACCATGATGCACCGAGGGTTGACCTGGTAGGGCGCCATCAGGGCGACGACCGGGGCGCCCTGGGAGCGGGCGATTAGCACGTCGTCGGCGTTGGTGACGCCGAACTCGACGGCGCCGGTGGCGACGCGCTGGATGACCGGCGCGTCGGGACCGCCGCCTATGATCTCGACCTCGAGGTCGTGGCCATTGTAGTAGCCGTGCACTTGGGCGGCATAGTAGCCGCCGTGTTCCGCTTCGGGAAACCAGTTGAGGGCGAGCTTGACCACCGGTCGTCCTTCCTGTCGCGGCGAATCGGACTCACACCCGGCCAGCATCACAGCAGCCGACAATATCAGCAGCAGCATCGAAGTTCGTCTCATTTCACCTTGGTGAATCGCCCCAGCGCCGGAGGAGAATAGTATTCAATACTCCGACGACGGTAAAGATGGCCAGCCCGAGCAGCGTGCTGAAGAGAATGGCGGCGAACAGCAGGTCAGTCTTGGCCTGACCATTGGCTTGGATGATGAGGTAGCCGAGCCCGAAGTCCTCGGTGCCGTAGCCGGCAAAGAATTCGCCGACGATGGCGCCGATCACGGACAGTCCGCTCGATACCCGGGCGCCGGTGAGTATGTTGGGCACCGCATGCGGCAACCTGAGCCTGACGAGCATCTGCCAGCGCGAGGCGTTGTTCAGCCGGAAAAGGTCGACCAGGTCCGGGCGGAGGGAAGTAGTGCCGGTGGTGGTGTTGGCGACCATCGGAAACAACGAGATGATGAAGGCTACGGCCACGACGCCCTGCAGGCCGTAGCCGATCCAGAGAATGATAAGCGGCGCGATGGCGACGATGGGAACGGTCTGCAGGAAGATGGCGTAGGGATAGAGGCTGCGCTCGATGACGCGGGATTGGGAGAACAGCAGGCCGGTGGCGATGCCTACGACGCAGCTGAGCAGGAAGCCGGCGAGTGCGCCGGTGGCGGTCAGGAGGACGGCGTCGACGAGCTTGCCGAAGTTGGCGCCTATGGCGGTGGCCACCCGCAGCGGCCCCGGAAGCAGGTAGGGCGGCACGCCGGACCAGCTGACAGCCAGGTGCCATGTGGCCAGCAGCAATCCGAAGAAAGTCACTGGCGGCAACCACGTGGTCACCGGTCGACGCCAACACCACCGTTGCTGCGCGGTCACGTCTCGAGTGTGGCCAGCGCGCCGGTGGCGGCAGCGGCAATGCGGGCGAACTCCGCGGTCGCCCGGATTTCCGGGCCCCGTGGGTAAGAGAACGGCACGGGTAGCTCGGTCAGGAGGCGGCCTGGCCGAGCGGTCATGACCAGCAGACGGCTGCTCAGGAAGACCGCCTCGTAGACGTTGTGGGTGACGAACAGGCCGGTCCAGCGATCCCGCGCCCACAGGTCCATGAGCTCCTGGTTCAGGTGCTGCCGGGTAATCTCGTCGAGGGCGCCGAACGGTTCGTCCATAAGCAGCAGGCCCGGCCGCGTCACCAGTGCCCGCGCGAGGGAGACCCGCATGCGCATGCCGCCGGAGAGCTGGGCTGGATAGTGCAGGGCGAACTCTCCGAGTCCCACCAGCTGCAGGGCCCGGTCGACCTCGTCGCCGATCTCTCCTGCTGGCCGGTCCCGCAATTGCAGGGGCAAGGCGACGTTGTCGTGCACGCTACGCCACGGCAACAGAGTGGGATCCTGGAAGACGTACGCCAGCTCGTCTCGACGGCGGTGAGCCAAGTCAGCGGCCAGACCGTCGACTGCAACCGAGCCCGAGCTGGCGACCAGCAGTCCGGCGATCAGGCGCAGCAGCGTCGACTTGCCGCAACCGGACGGCCCCAGAATGGCGACGAACTCTCCGCGTTCGATCGTCAGGTCGACCTCGGCGATGGCCTCGGTGCCGTCGGGGAAGCGATGGCCCAGCGCCTGGAGACTGACGTGGGGTAGTGTGCCGACTCCGGTCACGTCAGCCGCGCGGGTGATAGGTCCCATGCATTTCCTTCAGCGTTTGCGGGTCGATGCGCGTATACACCTGAGTCGTGGAAATGTCCACATGGCCGAGGAGCTCCTGGACGTCGCGCAGGCTGGCACCACCGTCGAGAAGGTGGGCGGCGAAGGAGTGGCGCAGGGTATGAGGACTGACCCGCTTGCCCAGCGCCGCCCGCCTGGCCGCCGCCTGGATGATCTTCCACACGCCCATGCGCGAGAGTGCCCTCCCCTTCGCGTTGAGAAAGACGGTGGCGTCCGAATCCGGAGCCGCAAGAAAGGGACGTCCCTCCCGGAGATAGGCTTCCACGGCGGCCACGGCCGGCCGGCCGACCGGCACCAGGCGCTCCCGGGTTCCCTTGCCGGCAACCCGAACCAACCCGGCGTCGAGCAGGAGCTGCTGTTCGGCGACACTGATCAGCTCGGTCACTCTCAGGCCTGCGGCGTAGAGCAACTCCAGAATGGCACTGTCCCGCAGGCCCTGGGGATCACCGGAGTTGGGCCCGCCCAGGAGTCGTTCAATCTCCTCGAACGTGAGCACGTCGGGAGGCTGGCGCAAGAGTTTCGGAGCATCGAGGCCATCGGTAGGGTTCGGCGAGCTGGAACCACTGTTCTGGAGGAAACGGTGGAATCGCCTAATTGAGCTCAGATTACGGGCGACCGTCCGCGCGCTCAGCCCGTCGGCTTCGAGGCGGGCGAGCAGGGACTTGACGTCTGCCGGCGCCGCGTATGCCGGGTCAGCCACGCCCGTTTCGACCAGGTGGGACAGATACCGCAGCAGGTCCCGCCGATAGGCTTCGAGGGTGTTGTCAGCAAGTGGTCGTCCGGTTGCCGTCCAGTCGAGAAAACGGCAGAGAAGCGAGTGGAGCGCGGGCGGCAGTTCCGCCGCGGCGTCTCGCCCCGGAGTTGCGGAGCGTTCCATGGCCGCCACGATAACCGTTCACGCCGTTCCGGTCAAGGATTTCGCCGGCCCGCCGCGTCTCTCCGCACCGAGCGCTCGTCCAACTTTCCGGCCTCTGGGCAGGGCCCGGAAGCTGTTTTCATCCTCGGGCCTCGATTCGCCCTCTGGATTTCATTCTGGCTGACGAGCTGGCAGATCAGTTCGATCCGGCGACGATCGTTCCTCTTCTACACCAAGGGACAGATTGTTTGCAAAGGACAATCGCAACGGATAGATTGACCGACGAATTAGGTGCTTTCTGCACTCTGTGATCCGCGTCACCGCCACGCTTCCTGAAAGCCTACACACTTTACTTAAGGAAGAGCGGCTTAGTTCACCATTCCATCTCGTCCGACAAAAAGAATCTGCATAAAGGAGCCTCCGGCAATGTCCAGGATAGCAACAGTACTTGTGACAGGACTGATCGTGTTGACTCTGGGTGAAGCAACCGATGCTCGCAGCTTCCGTCCGGCCATGCTTCCTAACGCACCTGATGGGTGCAACACCTGTCACACCTCTGGTGGGGGCACGCCGCGAAACGCGTTCGGTCTCGATGTCGAGGCCATCGTCGGCTCGAGCGAACAACAATTCTGGAGCGCGGAGTTGGCAGCTCTTGACTCCGACGGTGATGGAGTGAGTAACGGATGGGAACTGGGTGACCCCGACGGGGATGGCGCCACCGACCCGACCAATCCGATCACTTCCCCGGGCGATGCCCCTGCTTCGACGCCTGAAGATGTCGCTGTTACAGGTGGATCAATCGTCAGTGGCACGGTCTACTATTCGACGACCCCTGTTGAGGGGGTAAAGGTGGAGCTTAGGGACGAAAACGATGATGTCCTGATGGAAACGACCTCCTCGTCATCGGGAGCCTATGAGTTTCTCGATGTAGCTGGCCTCGGCGCTGTAGCCGGGTTGAAATTTTATGCGCCCAGCGAGGAGTACGTCAGTTGGCAGACGGATAGTGTTGATTTTGGTGGGTCTTCTCAGACTGTCATCAAGGATCTGTACCTGAATAAGGACATATCCCTGATATCGCCTTCTGACGGGTCTGCGGTCACAACGTTGGGCCCTGTCTTGGAGTGGGAGCCACTTCCGGAGGCAACTAGGTATGAATTGCAGTTGAACGTTACGGACACCTGGGAACTTGTCGAATTTATCCGAGACATTACGGACAATGTCTATGAGGTGGGGGCTGAGCTTGAACCAGGTACGCAGTACACTTGGGGCGTCGGTGCTTTTGATGCAAATGGGAACTACATCGGCTATTCTTTACAGTCGTTGGTTTTCCATACTACAGACGGAATAACCGTAGGCGGTGGTGCCGGTGACCGCGATAGCCACGTGGTGGTCTCGGGTGCCGGTTTACCAGAATGGAATGTTACTTTTACCCGGGTGGACGACGATTGCGGATGGCGGGGCGATGGTTGTCGGTACAACTACCAAGTACTGGGGACCGACCGTCACCTCTTTACCAATAATAGTGGTTATTGGTACTTGGATCAGGCAAATGTCGCCAGTTTTTATCGAGCCCCGGTGGTGGGTAATGAGATGATGCCTCCGTTGCTTGGGTGGGAGGTTGTGGATGGGAGCGGCATCGACCCAGCTCCGGTTCTCACTTTTGGTGACGGCGAGCCGCCCATTGTCAGTGGCACGGTCTACTATTCGACGACCCCTGTTGAGGGGGTAAAGGTGGAGCTTAGGGACGAAAACGATGATGTCCTGATGGAAACGACCTCCTCTTCATCGGGAGCCTATGAGTTTAGTGGAATCCAACCGGGCGAATATTTAGTCGCGTTTGACGGATCCGCTGTGGGATGGGGCAGTAGGAGTTGGGGGAATCACATTGTCGTGGAATTGCAAGCTATAACTGTCAATTTCGTCCTGCCAGCTAAGCCCGGCTCGGGTTCTGAGCTTGATTTTCTGTATGGGCTTCTTTCGGAGTTTGATTCGGATCCGGATTTAGTTCTGTTCGTCTTCGACAACGATCGTTTTGACGAATGGGAGCAGGGTCTCCTGTCCCAGTTTGCTGACGAGTTTGGCGATCTGCGCCGTGCCGATTTAGATCGTGCGATTGCGTCTTTCGAAGAGAAAGAATTCGATGAGGGCGAAAGCTGGGAAGATGTCCTCGCGGAGCAGGACAGCAACGACAACGGAGTGATTGACGAGGAAGACTACCGGGCGGCGCAGGATCGCGGTGATGAGTTCAATGAGGACGAAAGCTGGGAAGACATCCTCGCCGACTTGGACAGCAATGGCGACGGAGTGATTGACGAGGAAGAATACAATTCCCGGGTTGAGCAAGACGAAGATTGGTTTGCGGGGGATGGGCCGGCTCCGGGATCTGGGCTTGATTTTCTGCATTCTCTGCTTTCGGAGTTTGACGCGGACCCAGAGCTGGTTCTGTTTGCCGGCGACGCTCGTTTCCACCTGATCGAGCAGGGTCTCTTATTCGAGTTTGCCGACGAGTTTGGCGAGCTGGGTCGCGCCGATTTAGAGCGTGCGATTTCGTTTTT
>CAYWBJ010000251.1:0-1606 GCA_964456165.1 uncultured Gemmatimonadaceae bacterium
GCGCAGCATCTGCCGGTAGTCGTTGTAGCCGGGAACGCCGAAGCGGCGGCAGAACAGGTCCAGGGTATCCTGGGAGCGGTTGCAGCCCGCGACTACTTCGGTGGCCGGGTTGGTGGCGAAGGCGCGAGCGAAGAAGGTGCCCTGGCGGCCGCAGCCGACGAGGCCGACGCGGTAGCGGCCCATTTCCAGCTCTGCCTTATCGCCCATGGAGTCGCCTCCGATCGAGTCGGTTCGCAGTGAACCTGGCCGGCGGTGTCGGCGTCGCAGTCGGGCGCGACCCGGTAAAGATCCGCCAGTAGCAGCGGCGGAACTGGCCCTTGCCGGTGCCACAGATAGTCACCTTCATACCTGCCGGGAGAGAACGCGAGCGCAACGGGTCCAGATCTCGACGTTGGCCACCTCCAGGGGTGGTCGAATCCTCGGATCCCGCTGCACCAGGACGACCTCGATCCGGTGTGTGCCCGGTGGCATCGCATCCAGTTCCCACACCAGCCAGCTGTTCTCGTCCACATCGGCCGGGTTGTTCGGGTCCTCTCCGGCGTGACTGCGAATCGCCGCCGGGGGGCCGAGCGCGGCGCCATCGAGAGCGACCGCTACCTCGTCGCCGCTGGGCGAGAAATGGGCCATCTCGATCAGCAGCTGGGCGCCGGCGGGAGCGGCATCATGGGTCGAGACGTGGAAGGTCGGCCCCTTGCCCGTGAGTGTGCGCTGCAGCACCACTGGCACCTCGCCGTAAATGCGGTCGTCCCGTTCCGAGTCCTGCCGCAACGGGTTGCTGCCGATCAGGCGGTGGACGGAGGTGTAGGCCTTGTCGTGGGGCTCCAGGGTCTGAGGTGAGCCGATCGTCGACAGTGATTCCCGCCGCGTCGTGGCGCTGGCATGCCAGTTGAAAATGTAAATGCCGTGGGCGCCGCGGGCGAAGTGGGCCTGGGCCATGCCGGCGAACCAGCGGTCGCGCCAGACGCCATGGGCAATCAGGCGATTGGCCTGCTGGCGGGAGTCGAAGTCGAAGCCGGGATAGACTTCGATGTCGGTGCCTTCGACAAGTCGGAGGAACTCCTCGGTCTCGAAACAGGGATCGGTGCCGGAGTTGCCGGCGCCGATGGTGATATCGCAGAGGTCTTCGGCGATCCAGGCTTCCAGGTCGTAGCCGATGCGGCAGCAGGATTCCAGCGTTGCCGCCACCCGCACTGCGACGGGAAAGGAGCGGCCGCGCGCCGCGGCAAGCGCGTTGGTCATGCGGCGGATGGCTCGCTGCAGATCGGTAATCGCATAACGCAGCCGGTACTCGTGACCACCCGGCAGGTGAAAGGCGTGGCGCTGCCAGTCCAGCTCGACCCCATCCCAATCGGCCAGCCGACAGGCCTGCGCGACCAAATCCAGCTTGTGCTCGCGCACCTCGGGGATGGCCATATTCCAAGAGGTGGCGCACCATCCCGGCGCCGCGTCGCCGAGCACCCATTCGGGATTCTGCTTGCTCAATTCGGTCATCTCGTTGGCTGTTGACTGCTGCATCGCCTCGAGGTCCTGGATCTCCCAGAAGTGCTGGTCGTTCATTCGGATCTATGGCCAGACGTCAATGCCGAGCTCGCGGCCGTGCTTTACC
>CAYWBJ010000252.1:0-2056 GCA_964456165.1 uncultured Gemmatimonadaceae bacterium
GTGCGGTTTCCGTAGGAGGTGACGGCCAGAATACTCCCGTGTCCGAGGAGTCCGCCACGCCGCTCGCCGTCCAGTGTGACGCGACGGAGTCGACTCCCCCGGATTCCCTGGATACCGTAATGCCTTGCGAGCCGTTCGTTCAGAAAGCTGTAGTCTGCGCGGAGAAGATCGAGGACGCTTCGGTCTGCCTGCAGCTGGTCCCGGATGAACAGATTGGTCTCCTCTGCGAAGGCACGACGGAGGTTTTCGTCGAACTCTGGAAAGAGATTCGGATCGGGAACGAGGCCCGCGACGCTACGCAGAGAAAGCCATTGATTGGCGAAGTTGTCGACGAGTGCGGTTGATCGGGGGTCCGTAAGCAGCCGACGGACCTGCTGCTCCAGCACGAGGGGATCGCCTAGCTCGCCTCGTTCGGCGAGGCCGAGCAGTTCGTCATCCGGGATGCTGCTCCACAGAAAAAAAGAGAGCCGAGAGGCGAGTGCGAGATCATCGAGGCGATAGATCGCTCCCGGGCGTGTACCTACCGGATTTCGCTCGATCCGAAACAAGAACTCGGGGTCGATCAAGATCCGCTCGAGCGCAGCCTGGATGCCGCCTTCGAAGCCGCCGCGCGATTGTCCGGCTTCGACGAAAGGCACAAGCGTGTGAAGATCTTCCTCGGTCACGGGACGTCGATATGCCCGCCGCGTCAGCTGACTCAAGATGCGCCTCGTGCACGCCTCTTCGTCGGCGCGACCGGTGGGGCGACAGGTGAAGATCCGCCGTCGGCTCGGTGTCTCGCCTGGGCCGGTAGGGGTGAACGGGCCATCAATCGAGATGCTGCCGATGCCTGGACCTTCCGATTGTGAGGATGTGTCGGTTGTTTCCGTAACGGTCGCCCCGTATTCGCGCAGAGGGGGTTGTCGCACGCCCTCCAACTCCCAAGACTTCCCGACGAACGATACGCCAACGACTCGCATACCCGCCGTGGCCTGGAACCGAACTTCAAGATCTGCGTCGGCCGATGTCCGGTAGTCGTCCCATGGCTGGGTTGGGTAGTCACGTTCGCCGGCGGCGACGAAGGTACCAGAAAAGCTTACTGGCGCAGGTTTGCCTGGCTCGTTCCCGCCGATGGTAAAGCGGGCTAGCCGTGCACCGTCGAAACGGACGTCGAGGTCGTGGGGTTCATCGAGGTTGACGATGTACTCGTAAACGCTGCGTGTGAGTCGGATGCGAAGCACATAGTCGCCGTCGAGCGGAAATTGGTGTCGGACGGCGAGTCCGCCCCGAGACCCGAAGGGGAGATCCTCGCTCATTCTGTCGTTTTGAATGAGGGTCGTGGGTACCGTGTACGTTCGTGAGGTAAAGCTCGCGGGAATTGTCGGGTCACCGATTGCGAGACGACTGATGCGTCGCGCTGCGGCAAGATAGCGCTCCAACAGGGCTGGAGAGGTGGCAAGGGTGCCGGCTAGGTTGTCGAATCCCTGCCCGACGTTGTCAGCCGGAAGTAGTTCGGTGCTGTCTACCTCGAGCGCCAACAGGTCGCGGATGGTGTTGGTATATTCTGCGCGATTCAAACGGTGCGTGGGCACGCGGCCCGGGTCGGGTGTGTCGGCGGCTGCGCGATCAAGTTCAGCCTGAAGCCAGAGGCGCAATGCTTCAGACTGCGCCCCGTCCGGACGAGGACGACCAGCCGGGGGCATCATATCGCCACGAAGCTTGTGAACGACGCGCTCCCAGACATCAGGAGCGTCTCCGACATCGGTCAAGGGATATGCTGTGTCCTCAAGACTCAGACCGCCGGTGCGGAGACTGGTGCTGTGGCAGGTGATGCAGTAGCGGTCCAGAAGAGCCCGGTGGTTTTCGACTGTCGGGGGCGGCGGCGTCTGCGTGAACGTAGGTTCGGTCGGCGACCCGTACGGGGCGAGTGGCTCCGCTTGCGCGAGGCCGCCGCTGAGGAATCCACACGCTGCCAGGACGATCGCGCCGGTAGATAGTCGTGTCGTCATGATCAAGTGCCTGCGAACCAGTCAATCATACCAACGTCCGCGCGGCGTGGGGGCAGTTGAAGTCACTG